>JBDTLV010000155.1:0-8906 GCA_039934615.1 Tahibacter sp. | reverse complement strand
CTACCGGAGCTTGCCGTGATTCGCTTTCGCGGCGTGAATCCGCTATGCTCGGCGAAGTTTTCGTGCAGACCGCCGGTTTTCCCTTTGGATTCCCGCAGCAAATATCCCCGATTCGTCGGTGATTTTGCCAGCCAGGGTTTCCGCCTCCACCGGTCCCGCGCGTCGACCCGGCACTCGCCGTACGATGATCTCATCGATCATCACACCATTACCTGCAGCGCGGATGTTGGGCCAAACGGCCTATGGGAACGCTCTGGGTTACACATCAGGAGCTTTCCATTCATGTCTTTCGACACTCTCGGGCTGTCGCCCGTCTTGCTGCGCGCCTTAAGCGAACACGGCTACACCACCCCTACCGAAATCCAGAGCGAAGCGATTCCGCTCGTGCTGGCCGGCCGCGACTTGATGGGCGGTGCGCAGACCGGCACCGGCAAGACCGCTGCCTTCACGTTGCCAATGCTCGAGCGTCTGTTCCCGAACGGTGCGCGCAATGAAGCTGCACCGCGCAAGGTTCGCGCCCTCGTGCTGACCCCGACCCGCGAACTCGCGGCGCAGGTGCATGAAAGCGTGCGCACTTACGGCAAGCACATTCGTTTCAACAGCACTGCCATCTTTGGCGGCGTCGGCATGGGCGGACAGTTGCAGACCCTGCGCCGCGGCGTCGATCTGATTGTCGCAACCCCGGGTCGCCTCATCGACCACATGGATCAGCGCAGCGTAAATCTCGGTGGCGTGGAAATCCTCGTCCTCGATGAAGCCGATCGCATGCTGGACATGGGCTTCCTGCCCGCGCTGAAGAAGATTCTCGCTGCCTTGCCGCGCTCGCGTCAGAACCTGCTGTTCTCGGCGACCTTCGCCGAAGACATCAAGAAGCTCGCCAGTGAGTTCATGCGCGATCCTGCACAAGTGCAAGTTGCCGCACAGAATAGCGTTGCGACGACTGTCACGCACCGCGTGCATCCGGTCGACAACGACCGCAAGAAGGATCTGCTGATCGACCTGCTCGCGCAGGACAGCCGTCGCCAGACGCTGGTGTTCGGGCGCACCAAGCACGGCGCCGATCGTCTGGCCAAGCAGTTGTGCGCCGCCGGCTTCCGCGCCGACGCGATTCACGGCAACAAGGCGCAGGGCGCGCGTCAGCGTGCACTGAAGGACTTCAAGGAAGGCCGCATCACCGTCCTGGTCGCGACCGACATCGCCGCACGCGGTTTGGACATTGAACAACTGCCGGTCGTGATCAACTACGAATTGCCGATGGTTCCGGCCGACTATGTGCATCGTATCGGCCGCACCGGCCGCGCGGGCGCGGATGGTCTGGCCGTTTCGCTGGTCTCGCGTGAGGAACAGGGGCAACTGCAGGACATTCTGCGTCTGCTAAAGCGTGAAATTGAAAGCGTAGTCGTGCCGGGCTTCGAACCGAATCGACCGGTTCAGACCCAGCTCGGTGCGCCGCGCGGGCCGAAGGTCAATCACCAGCGCCGACCGCATGCGAGCCAGCCCGGTGGCGGCAACAAACACCATGCCGGGAAGGATCAGCGTCGTGGCGGCGGCGGCGGTGCAGCGACATCGTTCGTCGGCGCACGCACTGCCTCGCGCGGACCGCAAGGCGCAGGTGCACGCGGACCGCGTTCCCCGCGCGTCTGATCGGCATTGATAGTGTTTCAACGAACGGCGACCGTGAGGTCGCCGTTTTCGTTAAACGACGCGCAATCGTTCATCGGCCTGCGTCGCTGGACTACAATGCGGCGCTTTCTTGCCGCCAGCCGAGCCGTTCATGCCCAGTCCCATCGTCGACGAACTGACCCAGTTGCTCACGTTGGAGCGGCTGGAGGACAACCTGTTTCGTGGCCAAAGTCGGGACATTGGTACAAAGTATGTTTTTGGCGGGCAAGTGCTCGGCCAGGCATTGTCCGCCGCGCAGCAGACCGTGGACGGCGCGCGCACCGCGAACTCGCTGCATGCGTATTTTCTGCGCGCCGGCGATATCGAGGCACCGATCGTATATTCGGTCGAACGCACCCGCGATGGCAGCAGTTTTTCAGTGCGGCGCGTAATCGCGGTGCAGCATGGACAGACCATCTTCAACTGCGCAGTCAGCTTCCAGATCGACGAGGCCGGCGGCGAACATCAGATGTCGATGCCCGAAGTTCCGAAGCCCGAAGACCTGCCAGCGCCGGAGCCGGTGACGGCTGACGAGCTCGCGCGGATTCCGGTCAAGATGCAGCGCTGGCTCGGCATGAAAGGTCCGTTCGAATTCCGCCACATCTATCCGCGCAACGAAATCAAACCGCCGAAGCGTCCGCCGTACCAGCAGGTCTGGTTCCGTCTCGCCGATCGCGCCCCGGATGCACCGGACATGCACCGCGCGATGCTTGCCTACGCCTCGGATTTCCATCTGATCGGAACCGCCACATTTCCACATGGCATTTCCTATTTTCAGAACAACGTGCAGATCGCCAGCCTCGATCACGCACTGTGGTTCCACCGACCGTTCCGCGTCGACGACTGGTTGCTGTATTCCTGCGACAGCCCCAGCGCACAGAACTCGCGTGGTTTGGCCCGCGGCATGATTTACACCCGGGACGGAGTACTCGTCGCAAGCACCGCGCAGGAAGGTCTGATCCGGCTGTTACCCGAAGCCTAAAAGCCCGCGCCCGACAGGGTGTAGCCGAAACAGGGTTGCACCCGTTACCCTGCGCGCATGCGCCAGATCTATACCTCACCCCGCCACGAAAACGTCGATCGCGTCGTGCAACTGCTCAACGAGCACGGCATCGAGACGACTCTGACCAATCGCCGCGCCTACCACGGCAGCGACTGGAAGCGCTTCAGCTATAGCCAGCGCTCGGACGAGAGCGCCTGGCCGCAGGTTTGGATCGTCAATGCCGACGACCAGACGCGCGCCCGCGAAGTACTGCGCGAAATCGGCATTGAACCGGCCACGCGCTACGCCGATGAGTTTCCATCCGAATCGCGCAAGAAGCCTGAATTGCCGCCGGTAGGACCCGAACGCCATCGCGCCGTGGCGAGCCGGATGCGCCTGGCCATTTTGGGCCTCGTCGTCGTGGCAGCGATCCTGCTGGCGATCAAGACTTTCAGCATGCAGTGATGGCAGGGAATCGGGAATTGTCGCGCCAGGGGTGACGCGAAAGCTCGTTTTTTTGTTTTTGTTCACAAGAAATCACCATACCCCACGACCTTCGCAGAGGCTTCCCGTCTCGCCTCCGTCGCGCGGTTTGAGCGGTCCGGTACCATGCCTGGGTCGATTCCGAAATCCTCGCAATCGACACGGCACGATTTCCGATACTCACCGATTCAGCTTCATTCACCGTCCCTACCCTCGCCGGCCCCAGACCATGTGGCAAATATCGATCCCCTGGTGGGAGTTCCTGATCCGCGGCAGCGTGATCTATCTCGCCCTGTTCCTGTTGTTCCGATTGGGCGGAAAGCGCCAGGTCGGCCAGTTGACTCCTTTTGATCTGATCCTGCTGCTGATCATTTCCAACGGCGTGCAGAACGCGATGATCGGCCCCGACACCTCGATCGTGGGCGGTCTGCTGGTCGTCCTGGTGCTGTTCGGTTGGAACCAGCTGTTCGGCTTTCTCAGCGCCCGCAGCCGAAAGGTCGAACGGATCATCGACGGACGCCCGCAGGTTCTGGTGCACCACGGCCATGTCTATCAAGACGTACTGAAGCAAAACCAGATTTCTCTCGACGAATTGCGCGCCGCGCTGCGCCGTAGCGGCCACTTCGAACTGGACGACATCGAGTTCGCGGTACTGGAAACCAACGGCGCCATCTCGGTCAAGGAACGTGGCCCGCACGATGGTGAATCCACCAGTTCCAAATAGTATCTGTGTACCTTCTCGGCGAGACTGCGCAACGCAATCGGCCGCGTCACGGCGCAGGGCCCGGCTGCCGGGCGCAATACCGCCGATCGGTTTGCAAGGTGCACGAAAACACCACGCGTTCATGCAAGATGAAATATGTTTTGCGCCGTCCGTGGGTCTTCGGGCCAATGGACCTGACGGGGCTGGAATCCGTGCCGCGATGCGCATAAGTTTGACGTCGCGCCACATGTCATTCACACAGGGGCAGGCACTCCACAATGAGTACCAAAGGCGATACTACGTCGATCTCGGTCGCACCCGATGAACCCTTGCGGGAGTTGTTGCGCGCCTTGCAGGCGGTTCGGGGCGGTGATTTTTCGACACGTCTTCCGGCGGACTGGGAAGGCATGCACGGCAAGCTTGCCGACACCTTCAACGACATCGTCGCCGCGAACGCGCGCATGGCCGGCGAACTCGAGCGCATCGGACACGCCGTCGGCAAACAGGGCAAGACCCGGGTGCGCCTGTCGCTCGGCGCGCGCGCCGGCGCGTGGGAGGCGATGCAAAGTTCCGTCAACACCTTGATCGACGACCTGCTTTCACCGACTGAGGAGGTGACTCGCGCGATCGCCGCGGTGGCGAAGGGCGATCTGGCCCAGACCATGAGTCTGGAAATTGAAGGTCGACCGTTGGAAGGCGCGTTCCTGCGCTCGGCGACCATCGTCAATACCATGATCGACCAGCTCAGCGTGTTCAGTTCGGAGGTCACGCGCGTCGCGCGCGAAGTCGGCACCGACGGCAAGCTCGGCGGTCAGGCCAAGGTCAAAGGCGGCAGCGGCGTCTGGAAGGAACTGACCGAATCGGTCAACCAGATGGCGTCCAACCTGACTGCGCAGATGCGCAATATTTCCGAAGTCACGATTGCGGTCGCGAGTGGCGATTTGTCGCGCAAGATCACGGTGGATGTGCGAGGCGAGATCCTGCAGCTCAAAGAAACGATCAACACCATGGTCGATCAACTTCGATCGTTCGCCTCGGAAGTCACCCGCGTCGCCCGCGAAGTCGGCACCGACGGCAAGCTCGGTGGCCAGGCTGTGGTGCCCGGCGTGGCGGGGACCTGGAAAGACCTGACCGATTCGGTCAACGCGATGGCCACCAACCTCACCTCACAAGTGCGCAATATTGCAGAAGTGACCACCGCGGTCGCACGCGGCGATCTGTCGCGCAAGATTACCGTCGACGTGAAAGGCGAAATCCGCGAACTGAAGGACACCATCAACACGATGGTCGACCAGCTCAACGGATTCTCAGCCGAGGTTACGCGCGTCGCGCGCGAGGTCGGCACGGAAGGCAAGCTCGGCGGCCAGGCGCAGGTCAAGGGTGTCAGCGGCGTCTGGAAAGAGCTCACCGAAAACGTGAACTCGATGGCTTCGAACCTGACCGCGCAGGTGCGCAACATCGCCGAGGTCGCCACCGCGATTGCGCGAGGCGATCTGTCGCGCAAGATCACGGTCGATGTGCGCGGCGAGTTGCTCGATCTGAAAGAAACACTGAACACCATGGTTGAGCAGCTGCGTTCATTCGCGGCCGAAGTGACCCGCGTCGCACGCGAGGTCGGTACCGAAGGCAAGCTCGGCGGCCAGGCCGATGTGCCCGATGTCGCGGGCACCTGGAAAGATCTCACCGATCACGTCAACTCGATGGCATCCAACCTCACCGCGCAGGTGCGCAATATTGCGGAAGTGACAACCGCCGTCGCGCGCGGAGACCTGTCACGCAAGATCACAGTGGACGTGCGGGGCGAGATCAGCGAACTGAAAAACACCATCAATACGATGGTCGACCAGCTGAACGGATTCGCCGCCGAAGTGACCCGCGTGGCACGCGAAGTCGGCACGGAAGGCAAGCTTGGTGGCCAGGCTGCGGTACCCGGTGTCGCAGGCACCTGGAAAGACCTGACCGACTCGGTCAACGCCATGGCAACCAACCTCACCTCGCAAGTGCGCAACATCGCCGAGGTCACGACGGCCGTCGCGCGCGGCGATCTGTCGCGCAAGATCACGGTCGATGTGAAAGGTGAAATCCTGGAATTGAAGAACACCATCAACACGATGGTCGATCAGCTCAATGGATTCGCCGCGGAAGTCACCCGCGTCGCGCGCGAAGTCGGCACGGAAGGCAAGCTCGGCGGTCAGGCCGAGGTGACTGGCGTCAGCGGCGTCTGGGAGGAACTCACCGACAACGTCAACTCGATGGCGACGAACCTCACCACGCAGGTGCGCAACATCGCCGAAGTCACAACGGCAGTGGCGCGCGGCGACCTGTCGCGCAAGATCGCCGTCGACGTAAAAGGTGAAATTCTGGAATTGAAGAACACCATCAACACGATGGTCGATCAGCTCAACAGCTTCGCCGCCGAAGTGACGCGCATGTCGCGCGAAGTCGGTACCGAAGGCAAGCTGGGCGGTCAGGCGATCGTGCCTGGTGTGGCAGGTATCTGGAAGGATCTGACCGACAACGTCAATTCGATGGCCACCAACCTCACCACGCAGGTGCGCAACATCGCCGAGGTCGCAACCGCGGTGGCGCGCGGCGATCTGTCGCGCAAGATCGCGGTCGACGTTAAGGGTGAAATTCTCGCCCTCAAGAACACGATCAACACGATGGTTGACCAGCTCAACGGATTCGCTGCGGAAGTCACCCGCGTGGCGCGCGAAGTGGGCACCGAAGGCAAACTCGGCGGCCAGGCGGTCGTGCCGGGTGTCGCCGGAACCTGGAAAGACCTGACCGACAACGTCAATTCGATGGCCACCAACCTGACCACTCAGGTGCGCGGAATTGCCAAGGTGGTGACCGCTGTTGCAAATGGTGATTTGTACCAGAAGCTAACTGTGGAAGCGAAGGGTGAAATCGCCGCGCTCGCCGACACGATCAACGGCATGACCGAAACCCTGGCGATCTTCGCCGATCAGGTCACCACCGTTGCGCGCGAGGTCGGCGTCGAAGGTCGCCTCGGCGGTCAGGCCCATGTGCCCGGAACTGCCGGCATCTGGAAGGACCTGACTGCCAACGTCAACCGCCTGGCGGCCAATCTGAGCACCCAGGTGCGCGCGATCGCCGAGGTCGCGACTGCCGTGACGCAGGGCGATCTGACCCGGTCCATCCAGGTCGACGTGCGTGGCGAAGTGGCCGATCTGAAAGACAACATCAACGCGATGATCGGCAATCTGCGCGCGACCACGGAGCGCAACCGCGAACAGGATTGGCTGAAGACGAATCTCGCCAAATTTTCCGGAATGATGCAGGGCCAGCGCGACTTGATCACGCTGGGGCGCATGTTGCTCTCCGAACTGGCGCCGCTGGTCAACGCTCAGCAGGGTCTGATGTACGTGGTCGACGGCGATGGCGATGATTCGCGCCTGCGCCCATTGGCCGGCTATGCGGATGCCCCTTCGAACCGGCCCGGCCGCGACCTCGAGTTCGGCGAAGGACTGATCGGACAATGTGCGGCACAACGTCAGCGCATCCTGCTCTCCGACGTGCCGCCGGATGCCGTGCAGATCCAGTCAGGTCTGGTCAGTGCAAAACCGCGCAGCCTGATTGTGCTGCCGGTGCTGTTCGAGGATCAGGTAAAAGCCGTCATCGAACTCGCCTCGCTGGACGATTTCACAACCTCGCATCGTTCCTTTCTGGAACAACTGACCGGCAGTATCGGCATCGTTCTGAATACGATCGAAGCGACCATGCGCACCGAGAGCCTGCTCGCACAATCGCAGCAATTGGCTGGCGAACTGCAGTCGCAGCAACGCGAATTGCAGCAGACCAATGAGGAACTGGCGTTGAAGGCGAAGCTGCTTGCGCAGCAGAATGCGGAAGTGGAACGCAAGAACCAGGAAATCGAACACGCGCGCCGTGCGGTCGAGGAAAAAGCCGCCGAGCTCGCATTGACCTCTCGCTACAAGTCCGAATTCCTGGCGAACATGTCGCACGAGTTGCGCACCCCGCTCAACAGCATCCTGATCCTGGGTCAGCAGCTGGCCGACAATCCGGACGAAAACCTCAGTCCACGCCAGGTCGAATTCGCGCGCACCATTCACGCGGCCGGCACCGATCTGCTGAACCTGATCAGCGACATTCTGGATTTGTCCAAAATCGAGTCCGGCACGGTCACGGTCGAAAGCGAAGACCTTACTTTCGCCGATCTGCAGACCACGATCGAACGCACCTTCCGCCACGAGGCCGAACGTCGCAAGCTCGCCTTCGGCATCGATTTCGACCCAGGCCTCGGTCGGGCGATCAATACGGATCCCAAGCGCCTGCTGCAGGTCCTGAAAAACCTGCTCTCCAATGCGTTCAAATTCACCGCGCACGGCAGTGTGCGGTTGAAGGCGAGCCTGGTCACCAAAGGCTGGTCGCCGGATCATCCTGTCCTGTCGATTGCACCCGCGGTGATCGCGCTGCAAGTGCAGGACAGCGGCATCGGCATCTCCCCGGAAAAGCAGAAAATCGTGTTCGAGGCTTTTCAACAGGCCGATGCAGGCACCGCACGCAAGTACGGCGGTACCGGCCTCGGACTGGCGATCAGCCGCGAACTCGCTGGCTTGCTCGGCGGCGAAATCCGCCTGGAAAGCCAGACCGGCAAAGGCAGCACGTTCACCCTGTACCTGCCTCTCAACTACGTCGGACCCGGCAGCCTGGAGCGCATCCGCGACAACGATTCTCTGAATGAACATGTATACCCGGCCGCCGCTTCGCGTATCGAGCGCATCGACGACGACCGCGCCAACTTTGTCCCGGACCGCCCGAGCCTGCTCATCGTCGATGACGATCCGCATTACGCCACTGTGCTGCGCGATCTGGCGCGCTCGCGCGGATTTCAGGCGCTCGTGGCGATGCGCGGCGCGGATGCGTTGCGGCTCGCACGCGAGTTCAAGCCCAACGCAGTCACGCTGGATATCTTCCTGCCGGACATGCTCGGTTGGACGGTGCTCGCACGCCTCAAGCAATCGGCAGATACACGGCATATCCCGGTGCAGATCGTCACGATTGAGGAAGAGCGCCATCACGGCATGGAAC
>JBDTLV010000154.1:0-9267 GCA_039934615.1 Tahibacter sp. | reverse complement strand
CCCAGAAGCGTCCGGTGCAACTGTCTTCACGATTCGCGCGCCGGGCGATCGGTTCGGACAAGCACCGCATATACCACGACAGGCTGGACAGCCGCTGCCGATGGCAGACAATGCGGTCGGCATCCATCGCGATCAGCGTAGCGGAATCCGGGATCGACACCCCCGAATTCCGGCGCGTTGCGCCAGCATCCAGGCAACTTGCTGAATGCACAGTTTCGACGATGCCGGTCGGCCCCGGGCCGTGGTTTCGGCTCGACGATCAGGGGGCAGGCTAGGGAAGGTATCGCATATCAGCATCGAACACGCTTAGTTGGCGTCTTCCTTGAAGGCTTGCAGGTAAGCAAAATCGCTTCCTCCACTGATCCATCCGACCGGAATGATTCCGTCGGCGTGGCGAAAAAATTGTAAGTCCGTTGGATTTCTCTGGGCCTCCGCATTTGGAACGCGCTTGAACACATATCGCGTACCCGAGTCTTTACCTCGAATCCACACATGGAGATTGGGCCAGCTCGCGATAATCCAGACATCCTCCGGCGCCGGCGAGACGGTGTTTAGCTCCGTCACCAGCTGGTCCGGCGTGGTCACATAGTTGTAGGACCAAATTCTTGTCGACGAGGGCGTCGGAGATGGCAACAGTTTCGCGATTCCGGCAGCAAAGGCTGGGATGCAAGCCAAGATGCCCAAAATTCCAAACACCCATCGCCCATTTCGGTCCGCGCGAATCGTCAACCCTTTCATTGGCAGTCGCCCGAAGCCCGCCGTCAAAATCAAAATTGCCCCAACAACTAGCGTGAAGACAGCGACTGCCTCACTTCCACTCAGCCGCGCAGCAAATGCCTCAAAGAAGGTGACCTTTTCCATGTGTTGCCCCGCGAGTGTGACGCCAGCAATGCACCCGTGATTTGAGAAAATGGCAGCTGGCGAGGTGCCAATGGAGGGAATCCTGCATTGAGAGAACGACTTCTCCCACTGAAATGGGAGATGTCTCTTGCAGAATACGGTTCCCCATCGCTGCCATGGTGACCGGTCGATTTCGGTTTTCTAGCTGTACATTCTTACAGGAGGGTCGTGCGCAGAGCCCAACGCTGCATCTACAACAGGGGTCCACAACAGGGGGCAGTCGCGTCGAGAGTGGCACGACCCGGGCGATCGAGCGAATCGCGCTGCGAATCGCGTTCAGTACTGGCCGCGATGCCGCTACCACCACGATGACGAACACAAACAGCAGCTCTGCGTAATGCCGACTCTCGGCATATGCGATCGCCGTTTGCGTACCGCCCATGATGGCCACCAGGACGAAGGCCCAGAATCCGAAGATGAAACAAACCGGCATGGTGCTGGCTGCGCTGCGCCAGCGATTCAAAGGCTTTTGCCGCGAAGGTATGCATCAGCGCCAGGGCGAAGATCACCGCGGCGATGATGTTGATGCTTATCGGCATGAAACCAGTCTCCAATAATGGATATCTATTCTCGGGGGAGTTCCACGAGTCAAAGGGTTTTCGATGGTGTCGACCGACGGCAATGTCGCTCTCGCATGAGCGGCGTCATGCTTGCGCACGCTCAACGGATCTAGCCACCCCAAAAGATTGCCGGGCTCAGAGCGACCGCTCGGCGTCGCCGCGGAAGAAATTGAGGGGTAGTTCTGCCGGAGGAACACCAGTAGGCCTTCTCGAATCTCGCAGCGCAAGTCAAAGGGCTTTCATGGTTCCACGGCGCTGACGCAACCAACGCGACCTAGCTCGTTGCTGCCAACATGCTGACGAGTCAGCTCCAAACCCGCAGTAAAGCCAAAGTTCGATCTCTCATAGAAATTCGCTCCAGCGGGGTGACGCCGCGAACGCACCGTGGATCAGGCCCACATGCGAATACGCCTGAGGGAAATTGCCCCACAGCTGACGCCCCGCCAAGTCGCAGTCTTCCGACATGAGTCCCAACGGTGACATCACTTCGCGCACTCTGCTCATAATATCGGTTGCCTCTTGCTGGCGACCGACCAGCGCAAGTGCATCGACCAGCCAGAAGGTACAAATCACAAAAGCAATCGACGGGGTTCCAAGACCATCGTCTGTGCGGTAACGCAGTAGCCAGCCGTTGTTGGACAGTTCACTGCGAACCGCGTCGATGGTGCTCAGCAGACGCGAATCGTCACGCGGCAGAAAGCGCAGTGGAATCATCTGCAACAACGAAGCGTCAATATCGTCGGCATCGTAGGTCGCGACGAAACTACCGCGCTGGGCGTTCCACGCGCGTTGCAACATGTCGCGATGGATCCGTGCCGCGTGGTCACGAAATTCTGCCGCGACCGCCGGACGGTGCCGCTCGGCGATCCTGGCCATTCGATCGACGCCAGCCCAGCACATCAGACTGGAAAACGTCTGTGGCTGCCACGCCTTGCGAAACTCCCAAATTCCAGCATCTGGCGTCCCGGCCACCGCGATCGCCTGCCGCGCCAGTCGTTCGACCAGATCCAGCGTCCCTGCCGTGCGTTCCAGCTCGAAACGATCGTCCATGAAAACAGGAGTCAACGCGAGCACCAGCTCACCGAACACGTCGTGTTGCTGGTGCACGGCGGCACCATTGCCAATGCGCACAGGGCCGTCGCCGTTGAAACCCGCCCAATGGGGAAGAATCTGCTCTTCCAGATCGGAACCCCCATCGACCCGATACAGTGGCTTGAGGTCCATGGCTGTCGCATTGGCGGTGATGTTCAACAGGAACTGGATGAACTGTTCGCGTTCTTCAAAATGTCCGAGCAATCGCAATGCATCGAGGACGTAGTACGCGTCGCGCAACCAGCAGTAGCGATAATCCCAGGTCCTGCCGCTGCCAGCGGATTCCGGAATCGACGTCGTCATTGCAGCAACGATAGCGCCGGTATCCTCGTAACAATGTAGCTTTAGCGCCAGTGCGGAGCGGATGACCTCTTGCTGGAACCGCGTCGGAATATTGCAGTGCTTGACCCAGCGTTGCCAATAGCGTTGTGTCTCACTCAGAAAATGCTCGCATAGCGGTGCGAGTGATTCGTCAGCATTCGCACCCCAGCTGAGGACGAAGTATTTTTTCTCGGTCAGCACGAACGGTTGGCCGCTCAGGTACGACAAGGGAACATCCGTGGACAACGAAACGGGCGATGTATACCCCTCAAAATGGACTCGTCCATTGGTATCGGCGCGCATCGGACGTCGTTTGGACCAGCCCAGAATGGGTTCGCAGCTAACGCTGATGACGGGTGCGCCATCGAGTGGTTCTACGATGCGAATCAGTTGAGTCGGGCGACACATCCGATCTCCGCGTGCGAACCGCGGAGCAAAGTCCACAATGCGAAATCGTCCGCTCGAACTTTCAAAAACGGTCTCGAGAATGTTAGTATTGCTCAGGTAATGCTGGGTTCCGCTCTCACCACTGACGGGCGCGATTCGAAAATCGCCGCCTGATTCGTCGAGCAGTTTGCCGAATATCGGTTCCGCGTCAAATCGCGGAAGACAACACCAGACCACATTGCCCGTCCGCTCGATGAGGGCTGAAAACTGGCAGTTGCCGATCAAACCTAGGTCATCCAATCGCATGATGCGAACCTAGCAAATTTTGGGAGACATCGATTCATGATGCCACTTCTATGCTGAATATGCGCTTGCGGTTTATTGTTCCATTGATCGTCGCGCTGAGTGCATTGATCACGATTGCCTGGTTGATCGTGAGTCAGACCACACATGGGTGGTTCGAGAAAGATGTGGGTCTGCGTGCCCAGCTCGCCGTCAACGGCGCTCGCCGCAGCTTGATCGCTGACATCGATAGCAACGACAAATCCGCACTGACTGAATTGTTGTCCGACATCGCGCGTGACGAACGCGTCATGGGCGCAGTCGTGTGTTCTGTGGATTTCAAGGTCATTGCGGTCACGCCGAACTACCCGGATGCGTTTTCTTGCAGAGCCGTCGGTACTCAGCTGAAACCGGCAATGGGGACGGATGCCGCCGTATGGGCGCCGTGGCGCACGACGTCGAATCTGCCCGGTGGCCCGGTGCAGATAAATGCCATTCCACTCATTGTGGACGATGTCGTAAAGGGCTTCGTCGTGCTGACGCACGATCTGAGTTTTGCTGCACGGCGGGAAACGAGTACCCAAGTGTTCTTGCTGGTTGCGCTGATCATACTGGCGCTCCTTGCGTCTGTGGTGACCTTGGTTGCCGTTCGACTGTCGTGGCGAGGTTGGAATGACGCGTTGCGGCGCATGGCGAAGGGCGGCGACTCCTCGGCACAGCGACGCGAGTTTCTTCCCGTCATCAAGGATCTCCGCGATTTGCTGGAGCGCCTCGCGACCGAGGAGCAAGCGGATCTGCGCGGTGGTCTGTGGACACCGGAACGTCTGAAACTCACCCTCAATCGCCATTTGCATGGCGAGCGATTGATCGTCGTGGCGAACCGCGAACCGTATATCCATGACCGGACCGCGGATGGCAGCATTCGTGTGCTGCATCCGGCCAGTGGATTGGTCAGCGCGCTGGAGCCGGTGTTGCGTGCCTGCTCAGGGGTCTGGGTGGCGCACGGTGCCGGCTCTGCTGATCGCGAAACCGCAGATCGGCAAGGACACGTGCGAGTTCCGCCGGGTGAAGAATCCTACGTGGTGCGACGGATCTGGCTGACGCCAGAGGAAGAGAAAGGATACTACTACGGATTTTCCAATGAGGGTCTATGGCCGCTGTGCCACGTCTCCCATACGCGACCGATCTTCCGCATCGAGGATTGGCAAACCTATCGCCACGTCAACGAGAAGTTCGTGCAGGCGGTTTGTGAGGAAGTCGATACGGATGATCCCGTCATTCTGGTGCAGGACTATCATTTCGCGCTAGCGCCAAAACTGCTTCGTGAACGCCTGCCACGCGCGACGATCCTGACCTTCTGGCACATTCCCTGGCCAAATGCCGAGCAGATCAGCATTTGCCCTTGGCACAAGGAACTCATCGAGGGAATGCTGGGCAGCAGCATCCTCGGATTCCACACGCAGCTGCATTGCAACAACTTCATGGAAGCTGCCGATCGCTTTTTGGAATCGCGACTGGATCGCGAGGAATTCGCGGTCGTTCAGGGCAGTCGTCACACGCTGGTGCGAGCGTATCCGATTTCCATCGAGTGGCCCCATCACTGGGCCGCGTCGGCACCACCGGTTTCGGAATGCCGGCGTGCGGTGTTCGAGGAACTCGGATTGCCTGTTGGTTCCCAATTGGGCATCGGTGTCGATCGCCTCGATTACACGAAGGGCATCGAGGAGCGAATGCGGACCGTCGAGCGTCTGCTCGAACGGCACCCCGAACTCTGCGGGCGATTTACCTTCCTACAAATTGCCTCACCCAGCCGCTCGGAAATTGAGCGCTATGCGCAATTGTCGGTCGACGTGCAAGCGCTGGTGGCCCGAATCAACGCGCGATTTGCCAAGGACAGCTGGGCTCCTATCATCTTGCGCCGTCAACATACGGAACCTGTTGATGTTTTTCGCTACTTTCGCGCCTCTGACTTGTGCTACGTCAGCAGTCTGCACGACGGTATGAACCTGGTCGCCAAGGAGTACGTTGCCGCTCGCGATGACGAACGCGGCGTGTTGATCCTGTCGCAATTCACCGGAGCCGCACGCGAGCTTACGGAAGCCTTGGTCGTCAACCCGTATGACATCGAGCAAGCGAGCGCTGCACTCGCCGCTGCACTGGTCATGCCCGATTCGGAACAACAAGCTCGCATGCGCGCGATGCGTGCGCTCGTGTCGGAATTCAACGTGTATCGATGGGCCGGTCGCATGCTGCTTGATGCAAGCCGCCTGCGTAGACGCGACCAGCTCGCCGGACTGCTGTGCGGGCCGGAGGGCGGACCCCGCGCCCTGAAGGGAACGGCCGGATGAACTACCTCTTTTCTGGAGGAGGATTTGAACGATTGCGCACGTTCGCAGCGGCAGGAACGCTGATTGCCCTGGATTATGACGGAACGTTGGCCCCGATCTGTGATGATCCGGGCCAAGCGCAAATGAGTGGATATACGCGCCAGCTACTGACTTGCGTCGCAAGAAAGTTTCCGACATGTGTGGTGACGGGTCGAGCGCGCCAGGACGCGATGGACTTGATCGGGCTTGGCGCAACACTGGACGTTATCGGTAACCACGGAATGGAGTCCGAGAGTGTGACCGGTGCGTCCTATGTCGACTGCGTCAGTCAGTGGCGAGAATCACTGGAATCGTCGCTGCGTGGTTGCGATGGCATCGTGATCGAGGACAAGAAATTCACGCTCTCGATTCACTTTCGATCGAGCCTCAATCGGCAAGCTGCCGAAGCTGCCATCCTGAAAGCCGCTTCTACTCTCGAAGGCGCACGCATCGTTGGCGGAAAGTGTGTTGTGAATGTAGTACCGGAGGGCGCCACTGATAAGGGCGCAGCACTTCTGGATGCGTGTGCACGGGTAAACTGCCGGCGGGCCATTTTTGTTGGCGATGATGTGACTGATGAAGCTGTTTTTGCGCTGGGTCTGCGGGAGCGGATTTTGTCGATCCGAGTCGGGTTCGACCCTTCGTCACAAGCCGAATTCTACGTAAAGGATCGCGACCAGGTTGACTGGATCTTGCACGCGGTCGCGACAGCTTGAGCATGAAGAAATAGCGCGGTATGGATCTGTTTCTGCGGGTTGTCGCTGCGAAAGCTGACCCTTAGCAGCTTACGTCGGGAGTGCATGTGCAATCAGTGTCTAGACGCGCTTCTCGCACACGGAGTGAACCGCCGCACGGCAGCGCCGATCGTGAGACCTTGTCCCAAGATGGAAAATACGACAACCGCATAGGTCAACGCCAAGACAAGATTTCGATCCGGCCCGATGGGGAGCGATAGTGCGAGCGCTACCGAGATGCCGCCTCGCAGCCCACCCCAGGTCAGGACCTGCCACGACCCCTGCGGCAATCCGAATGCACGCTTGAACACGACGACCGGAGCGGCGACCGAGATCAGGCGAGCGACCAGCGTGATCGCGATGGCTCCCGCGGCAGCCGCAAAAATGCTGGGTGAGAAAGCGATAATCAGTGCTTCCATGCCGATTAACACGAACAGCACTGAGTTCAAGATCGCATCGAGCAATTCCCAGAACATGTCCACATGTTCTCGCGTCGTGTCGGACATCGCCAGTGCGCGCCCGTGGTTGCCGATGAAGAGTCCGGTGACGACCATGGCGAGCGGCCCCGAAACGTGAAGGCGAGTCGCTAACGCATACCCGCCCAGTACGGCCGCTAGGGTCAGCAGTACCTCTTCCGGGTAGCTGTCGATGCTCTTGAGCAACCGATAGGTCACGTAGCCCAGCACCAGACCAAATGCCAAGCCGCCGCCGGCCTCGCGCGCAAGCAACACGGCGCCATGAGCGAAAGTCGGCGTTTCGCCCAACGCGATCGTGCCGAGGATGATCGAAAAAAGGACGACGCCGACACCGTCATTGAACAAGGACTCGCCGGAAATGACGAGTTCCAAACTTCGCGGAGCACCTGCGGACTTCAAGATGCCCATCACTGCGATCGGATCAGTCGGTGAAATCAGCGCGCCAAACACCAGGCAGTACGAGAGAGGCAAGCTCAGACCCACCATGGGCACCAGGATCCAGACGGAAAATCCGACGATTAACGTCGATACCACCGTGCCCACGACGGCAAGAATGCCGACTTGCCAACGGAATGCTCGAAGCTCGCTGAGATCGACGTGCAAGGCGCCAGCGAAAAGCAGCACGGAGAGCATGCCCTGCATCAGAACCTGCGAGAAGTCAATCGACTCAAGCAACGATACTTCATAGGCGTGAAGTCGACTGATCCCGAGGTGGTCCATACCGAGCAAGGCGAACGACAGCAGCAACGCGATCGCCATGACACCGATGGTGCTGGGCAATCCGATGAACCGGTGATTGACGTACGCTAGCAGCGCTGTGACGACTAAGCAGACCACAGCAACATCGAACACGCACTTCTCCTTTTGAGCGTTCCGCCGGGGCATAGCGGCAACCGCATTGACGCCGGGGTTGGGTCCTACCATGCAACTGCCTGGAAGGGCGCATGGTAACGGCTGAACCATGTCGCGGTCATAGCGGCGGATCGCGCTCGATTGATTGAGCCCAAGTCCACCGATCAATCGGATTTGTCTCAGATGGCGGTATTATTGGGCTGCACGGGAAGCTTTTCCATCTGGCGGCCGGATCACTATCACTAGGAGCCTCGATGCCAGGGAACGTGATCCCGGAAGATCTTCGACGTTTCCTACTCGCACGCGGCTTGAGCGTGCCGCACGTCGAAGCCATCGTGCTGTTACGCAGCGATCTCGGCTCACCATGGGACACCAGTCGACTGGCGGCTCGCCTGTATGCGACGGTCTCGCGTGCCGCCAAACTGCTCGCTGACCTGTGCGATTTGGGCATTGCCCAACCGGTCGATGCCGATTCGTCGCAAGTTACCTACCGACCCGAAACGCCGGAGCTGGCATCCTTGATGGACCAGCTCGAAGAAGCGCATTCCAAACACCTCGTGGCGATCACCCGCCTGATTCATGCGGGACGCGATCCCGCGGCCGAACAATTCGCTGCCGCCTTTCGCTTTCGCAAGGAGCCCTGAATGTCCAGTGTCGTGTATGGACTGTGTGCCCTGACGGCGCTTCTCTGCGCAGTCCTTCTACTGCGCGCGTACTGGGCAAGTCGATCGCCCGTGCTGCTATGGAGCGGATTGTGCTTTCTGGGTCTGACCGTGAGCAATATCGTCCTGGTTTTGGACAAATTGGTCTATCCACAATTTGATCTTTTACCCTGGCGGCTCTGGATCACTGTCATCGCGCTGGGTTTGCTGATCTTTGGCCTGATCCACGACGAGCAGTGAGGCTGTTATGACCCAATTCTTACTGGGCGCCATTGCGATGGCCTCGGCCGTTGCCGGACTGCTTTTCTTCCGCTTCTATCGGCGAACACGCGATCGATTCTTTATATTTTTTGCCACATCGTTCTGGCTAGACGCGATTTGTCGTTGCGCAACTGCAATTTTCCAACCCGCGGATGAATGGGGCGCGACGGTATACACCTTGCGTGTCGTGACCTATGGTCTGATCTTGATCGCGATTCTCGACAAGAATCGGCCGTACCGTCCACATTGATGGTTAGTGAGAGGTGCGTTGACATGCAGGCGGTGATTCATCCATTTTTGGCTGTCGTGTGTGAAGTGGCACATTAGAGCGTGACCTGTGGATCGCAACACTTACCCGTTCACCCTGATTCATG
>JBDTLV010000153.1:0-9292 GCA_039934615.1 Tahibacter sp. | reverse complement strand
TTGAACTGAATTCCGTTGAGCTTCATGCCGTTCAGCTTCATGCCGTTGAATTGAACGCCATTCAGGCTGATGCCATTGAACACAGGGCCGCACTGACCTGCGCCATCGCGCAGGCAAAGGGACGGTGCGACTGAAGGCGCCGCGGCAGCGGCAAGCAGGGCAATTGCTACGAGGGACTTGATCATGACGTGGGCTCCAGGTGAGGAAGGTTAGGCGCCATGTGGCGTCCCTGGTACATACGCGGTCGCGCAGGCCCAGGGATCACGGCATCGGATGACTTGTCTGGGGCCGCCGTTGGACAGGGCCCACGGCGAGGTCTAGACTCGATTTCGCTTCATCCGACCCACGTGGAGGTGTGCCATGCGCACGATATCTGCGTTGCTGATGACGACAGCCGTGCTTTTTTCCGATGCTACGACGACTGCCGCCGACCAGCGCTCCGACGCTGGCGAGTCCCCTCAGGAAATGGCCCTGAAAAACCGCAAGGCGGTTCCCAAGGACAGCGATTTCGATCATGCGGTGAGCCTGCAGGCGCTGCTCGACAAACAGGACCGCAACGCCTGGTCCAACACGCGGGCCGCCATTTTGCGTGGCGTTGTCGTGCAGACCGAAAAGGAACAAGACGGCGATATCCACATTGTCCTTGCGCCCAGCGGAAAAGAGACCGATACGCGGCAATGGGTCATCGCGGAGGTGCCCGTGGCGGCTCAGAAGCGCGACGCCACTCTGCGTTTCGACGTGATCCAGGCGCTCAAGGGCAAGCAGGTCAACGTCTCGGGCTGGCTCTACTACGAGCCGGATACCGAGCAGGACGATCCGCGCGGCACCCTGTGGGAATTGCATCCCGCGACCGCCGTGACACTCGCCCGGGAGTGAAGCCGACCGCGTGGGCGATTTGCCGTCGCGCCCGCGTGAAAGGCTAGGCTGCATTCCCGCGACTGAGGCAAACGCCAGCGGCACGGATCGCTGTGTCCCACTGGCAGACGCGGCCTTTGTCGGCCAGGCGTCCCGCGGAACTGCGCTCCACGCAATGACATGCGCCGTGGCGAGTGCGACGCGTCCACAGTGAGGCGGACCTGAAGGATCATCCGCAATGACGCCAGCCGCATCAGTCGGTACCATGGCCGCAAGGGCGGCGTGGGGACGGGCCATGAATTCACATGAAGTGACAGGCGCTATCGCAGCAATGAGCGCCGACGGGTTGCGGCACCCGGAGGCCTTGAATCTGGTCTATGACGATCTGCTCAAGATCGCGCGCGCCGAACTCGGCCGGCATCGACGCGGCGAGACGCTCAACACGCGTGCGCTGGTCAACGAGGCATACCTGAAACTGTTCGACGGAGCGCCGGCCAGCTACGAGAACCGCAAACATTTCTTTGCGACCGCGGCAAAGGCCATGCGCCAGGTCGTGATCGACTATGCGCGTGCCCGCCTCGCGGACCGGCGTGGCGCCGGTGCCGAACATCTTGCTCTGGACTCGCTCGACGGCGTCGCGTTGCCGGTCGATGCGCAGGCCGAACAGCTGGTCGGCATGGACGCGGCGCTGCAGAAGCTGGCCCAGCTCGACGAGCGCCTGGTGCGCGTCGTGGAACTGCGCTTCTTCGCGGGACTGGAAGTGAAAGATATCGCCGAACTGCTTGGCGTCTCGGAACCGACGATCAAGCGCGACACGCGTGCCGCGAAGGCGTTCCTGCAGAAGGAACTGGGCGGCTGAGCGGGCGCCCAAGCGAACTCCGTGCGCTGGCGCTGAGCGCAGCGGTTTTCAACAGCGGAGCTGCTCACCCCAACAGCAAGGCGTTCGCGATGCAGAAAGGCTGCCGTAGCTTGGCGGTGAGCGCAGCGAACCCCAACATCGCGACGCGCGACGCGCGACGCGGGATCGCTGGAGGTCGCTGCGCTCACCGAAACCCGCAAAAAGCGGCTCGCATCAATCTGCAAAAAACCATAAAGAAACATTCACGCGAAAGACGCTCAGCTTTCCAGCGTTGCGTCCATGCTGATGTCGGCATTGAGCAGTTTCGACACCGGACAGCCGGCCTTGGCCTGCGCCGCGAGTGTCGCGAAGGTCGCCGCATCGGTGCCGGGTATGCGCGCCGTGACGGTCAGGTGCGAGGCACTGATCTTGAAGCCGTCGCCATCCTTGATCAGGCTGATGTCGGCCTTGGTGCGGATGTAATCGGCGGTCAGGTTGTTGCGCCCGAGGATCCCCGACAGAGCCATCGAGAAACAGCTTGCGTGTGCGGCACCGATCAGTTCTTCGGGGTTGGTGCCCGGACCGTCTTCGAAACGCGCCTTGAATCCGTAGGGGGCATCGCGCAGCACGCCGGTCTGGGTCGAGATCGTGCCGCCGCCGTCCTTGATTCCACCTTTCCATTCTGCCGAACCTGACTTGATCATGTCGTACTCCTTGCGGGTGGGAAGTTTCGGGTTGGAAAACGCATCGCGAGACATCGTGCGGGTCGTCGCGTGGATCCTGCCTGAATCACGGGCTTGTACCTGAATTATCAGGCCTGCCACGCGTACAGGGCGAGTTCGGGTGTTTCGTCGCCGAAGCGCATCAGCTTGTCGAAGCGCAGACCGATTTTCTCCAGCAGGCGGATCGAAGGGGCGTTGTCCGGGCGCACGGTGGCGAGCAGGCGCTGCAAGCCGAAGCGCTGACGCGCGACCTCCATCGTCGCGCTGGCTGCTTCCAGCGCGTAACCCTGACCGCCGTATCGCGCCAGGAACGCGAAGCCGATGTCCGGGTCTGGCAGCGTATCGCGCTTGAGCAAGCCGCAGATCCCGACCGCCACCGCGTCATCGCGCCGTTGCACCAGCCACAGGCCGTAGCCGAATTTCTCGATCATCGCCGCCGGCCCCTGGGCGATGTAGTTGCGCGCATCGTCCAGCGTGCGGATGCCGCGATCACCGATAAAGCGCAGCCAGCCGGGTTCGTTCAAGAGTTCAAAAATGAACTCCGCGTCGCCGGCCACGAGTTCGCGAAGTTGCAGACGGTCGGTGGTCGCTATGCTCATGCAGCGCAATTCCCGGGAGACAGGACGGTCAATGTCGCGCAGCGGCGCCAACGGCGCAAGTCCGTGGCCATCCCGAGGTTCTGCGACGCAGGATGCGGGCTATCGAAGCCTGCGGAGTATCGGTATCGTGCGCGAAGCTGAAAGCTGTCCGGACCCCGTTGCATGCCCTTGACCTCGCGATTCGTCACGCTGATTTTCGGATTCGCGCTGTGCGCGCTGCTGGCGAACCACGCCGCGCTCGCGGTCGATGCCGGTGAGCGTGCGACCCTGCGGCAGTTGTACACATCTGCATCGGGCAATAAATGGAACGACCACGAGGGCTGGAACGCTCCGCCGAGCAGCGAGTGCGATTGGCCTGGCGTGTGTTGTGACGTCGACAGGACGCATGGATTGCTGGTGCGCTTGAATCACACCGGATTCGAAGGGACTTTGCCTGCGTTGGACGGATTGCAGCATTTGCAGACGTTCGAAGTCGCCGAGAATCCCGGTTTGCAGAGGCCGATTCCACGCGTGCTCGGGCTGCACGAATTGCAGGTGTTTGACGTCACGGACAATGCATTGGCCGGGGGCATACCGGAGCTGGATGGATTGCTGCATCTGGAGCGCATCAGCCTGAGTCAAAACCATTTGAACGGCGGCGTTCCGACCTTGCGAAATCTGCCCGCGCTGACCGAATTTGCCGCATCCGAAAACGCACTGACCGGCACCATTCCGTCGTTTGCGCAGCTGCCACGCTTGCGCCCGCGGTCCGTGGATGGCAATGCCATGAGCGGAACACTGCAGGAATGGCACGACCTGCCTGAACTGCCGCTGCTGTCGCTGGCGTTCAATCAACTCGACGGGGATCTCGGCCTAGTGCGCGAACTGCCGGGTCTGGAATATGTGCGATTGTTCAACAATCAATTCAGCGGCGACCTGGGCGCGTTGCGTGACCTGCCCACGTTGCACACCGCCGAACTCGACAACCATATGCCCGAACGCGTTCAGCAGGCGCAGTTACAAACCCGACGCCGCCTGGGACGTCGCGACAAAAGACCAGCCATGGTATCGCCACTGCGCGCGTTCGATCGTCGCTCCGGTGGCGTGGTGAGCGTCGGCCGTCGTGCGATCGATGCGCGCCACCTTTGCAGAGAGAACCGAGCATGAATCCCGATCCACCGACACCGCAATCAATCAGCGCCTCGACGCTGGGCTACTACGAGCAGAACGCCGAAGCATTCCGCGCCGGTACACGCGATCACGACGTGAGCCAGAATATTGCGGCGCTGCTGAAACATATTGTGGCGCCTGCGCCGTATCGCATCCTGGACTTCGGTTGTGGTCCGGGTCGCGACCTGCAGACCTTGCGCGCACTTGGGCACCAGCCGATCGGCCTTGATGGCAGCGCACGTTTTGTCGCGATGGCGAGGACGGACAGCGGCTGTGACGTGTGGCAGCAGGACTTTTTCGCGCTGGAACTGCCGGAAAGTTTCTTTGACGGTATTTTTGCCAATGCCTCCTTGTTCCATGTGCCGCAAGCCGTCCTGCCGCGGGTGTTGTGCCAGTTGTACGCGAGCCTGAAACCCGGCGGCGTGCTGTTCAGCTCGAATCCGCGCGGCGACAACAGCGAAGACTGGAATGGCGAGCGCTTCGGCGCATTCCACGACATCGACGGTTGGCGCGCCCACGTCACCGCAGCCGGTTTTGTGGAACTGGAGCATTACTACCGGCCGCAGGGTCTGCCGCGCGAACAGCAGCCCTGGCTGGCCAGTGTGTGGCGGCGCGAACTGGAATGAGTCGCGGCGTGGGCAACCGTCCAGCGCTACCGGGAACACGGGCCGGTCTGTCGGGACGATTCCTCGATCGGGAAAATCGTGGTGTCACTGCGCGGATGTCGTCGTGGGGCAGCCGCGCAATCGAGCGCACGATCGGGCGGTGAGGCGGATGGGAACGCCCGGTCGTGCAGTCGCCTGCGGCGGCCATACGCTACGCGCGGCGTAGCGAATCTTTGTGGGATTTCACGCGGAGTGTCGCTGTCCTGCTGGCTCATTACGGCGCGTAGATGCCAGCCGGTCAGTGTCGTGAAGCAGCCATCTGCGTAGCGAGAGCAACAGACATGGCACACTCCGGCAATCGATCCAGATGGGAGCCCGTGTGAGTGCCGTCGCGTTGATGCCGTCCACTGCCGACGCCGTGCTGTCGGTGCATGCGTTGCGCAAGCAGTATGGCGCGACCGTCGCCGTCGACGATGTGTCGTTCTGCGTTCGTCGCAATGAAATCGTCGGACTGCTCGGACCGAATGGTGCGGGCAAGACCACCCTGATCAACATGATCCTCGGTGTGCTGGAACCCGTGTCCGGTTCGATCCATGTCGATGGACTCGATCTGGCCACGCAACGCGCGAAAGCGCTCGCGCGCACCAACTTCGCGGCGGTCTATGCCAGTCTGCCGGGCAATCTCACCGTGCAGCAAAACCTGCGTTTCTTCGGCTTGATCTACGGTGTGGAGAATCTCGCCGCGCGCATCGACGAGTTGCTCTTGGAGTTCGATCTGCGGCGCTTCCGTGACACGCGCTGCGGTCTGCTCTCATCCGGCGAACAGACGCGCGTGTCAATTGCCAAGGCCAGTCTCAACGAGCCGCTGTTGCTGCTGCTCGACGAGCCGACCGCCTCGCTGGATCCCGCGACCGCGCAGGACATCCGGCGCACGATCCGCGCGATACCGGCGCGTCGCAACGGTGCGGTATTGTGGACTTCGCACAATATGCTTGAAGTCACCGAGGTCTGCGACCGGGTCCTGTTCCTGTCGAAAGGGCGCATCCTGCTCGAAGGCGATCCCCGATTGCTGCCGCGTGAGCACGGCGTCGAGACCCTGGAGGAACTGTTCATCGCCGTCGCGCGCGAACCACTGAGTTTTGCGGAGCCGCGCTCATGACCGCGCTACAACTCAGCCTGCGCCGCGTCGCCGCGATCGTGCTGCGTCAGTACTATCTGATGCGCAGCAGTCCGACGCGGATCGTGCCGCTGTTTGCCTGGGTCGCGATCGACATCGTGCTGTGGGGATTCATCGCGCGCTATTTCAACAGCCTCGGCGGTGGTGGCGACCGGCTCATTCCGAGTCTGCTTGGCGCTGTGCTGCTATGGGATTTCTTCACCCGCATCATGCATGGCGTGACTACGGCATTTCTGGAAGATGTCTGGTCGCGCAATTTTCTCAATGTATTCGCCACGCCACTGACCATCGGCGAGTACGTCGGTGGCCTGGTGCTGACCAGCATCCTGACCAGCATGGTCGGACTGGCGACGATGCTGATCCTGTCCTCGGCGGTGTTTGGTTTCAGCGTGTTCTCGTACGGCGTTGCGGTGCTGCCTTACGTTGGCGTGCTGTTCCTGTTCGGCATCGCACTTGGCGTATTCGCCAGTGCGATGGTGCTGCGCCTCGGGCCTGCGTCGGAATGGCTGGTCTGGCCGATCCCGGCACTGCTATCGCCGTTCGCGGCGGTGTTCTATCCATTAGCCGTGTTGCCCGACTGGATGCAGTGGGTCGCCCGCGCGATGCCGCCGGCGTATATCTTCGAAGGCCTGCGCGCGATCGTCGCCGGCACGCCACCGCGACTCGGCGATCTCGCCATCGGCTTCGTCCTGGCGCTGCTGCAGATCGCGCTCGCATTCTGGTGTTTCGTCCGTGTGTACCGTTCCGCCGTGCGCTCGGGATTGCTGGCGCGCTACAGCGCCGAGAGCGCGGCGTGATTCGCGACCGGAGCGCGATCCGATGAGTTGCGTACTGCGCGTGTACGGCAACGAGCTGGATGTCGATGCGCTGATTTCGCAGTGCCGACTTGACGCGATAAGCGTGCGCAGGAAGGGCCAGGTTCGCGGTGCAAGCGGGCAACGGCATGCGACCTCGGGAGCGAATTTTGTCGTCAGCAATGCGGAGTTCACGTCATTCGATCTGCGACTGCGCGACGCCACTGCGTTTCTCTCTGACCAACAGGCAGCGATCGATGCGATGGTTCGTTTTCCGGGTGTCGAAAGCGCCACGCTGGATTTCGGCGTTGCCATCGCTGCTGGCTGCATGGCCCAATTTTCCTATTTGCCGCCGGAGTTCATCCGGCTGGCCGCCGCACGCGGTCTTGGTGTCGAAATTTCGCAGTATTGGTGCGCCGAAGATCCCGACGAACCCTAAGCCGTCCGCAACGACTGCAGCGGCACCAGCTTGAGCCACGCGTAATGCGCGAGCAGCACTGCGGCGATGCCGAGTGCGAGCCAACCCGTCGTGTGTGCTGCATCGTCCACTTTTTGGGTTTGCGCGACGCAGATGGCTAGCAGCGCCCAAAGCGCGGTCGCCACGTACAGCAGGTTGCCGCGCAGTCGCTGATTGACGAAGAGCAGCAAGCTGGCCGCGGCGAGCAGGATCAGCACGCTGCAGGTCAATTCGGCGGGACCCGTATCGACACGGTAGGCCACCAGAACCTGCCCCACGTCGAGGAACGCCGCCAGGCTGACCCAGGCGGTAAAGACGCTGAAGCACGGCCAGACCAGCCAGCGCGCGCTGCCCGAATCGTTCCAGCTTGCGTCGGCGCGCAGCAGCGCGACCGTCAGCACCGCGCAAGTGAGCGCCAGAACCAGAGCGGCGGTACAGAAATAGCCATGGATAAAAATCGGCGTCCACACGGCGGTCAGGGTGAATGCGATCGCGGCAGGAATACGCAGTCGCTCAAGCATCGCCTTCGAGGCGCTGGCTGGCAGCATTTGATAGACCCCGAATGCAACGACCAGCGCGAAGATCGGTCCCCAGATCGAGAACGCGTAGCCGGCCGCGACGATCAGCGTCGGAAAGCGATTCGACACCTCGCCGACATCCGGACCGAGTACGCCGGCCAGCGCGAGATAGTTCACGACCGGCATCGCCAATGCCGCCAACAACACCCAGAGACGTAACATGCGCAGCTCCTTTGCCTACTCTTGTCAGTGCCAAGTGTGGCAAGGGCCGCGCCAACGAAACGTCAATGCAGCAACGCCGCTTCGCGGGCGGTACGGGCGGGATTCCAGACCGAGCTACGTGCGATGCCCTTGCAAAAGTGCCGATCCGGAAATCGTTCAGTCGGCAATTTGCGCGAGTGGACGAGTCCGCCTCCCACTGGGGCGACGGCGCATGCCCCGGTAGAATGCGCGGATGACCATCTTGCGCAGCGCCGATTCGGCATGAACGATTCCATTCCTGATGCCACCGGTGACGCCCCGCCGCTGGAGCTGCTGTATCACGACGATGCGCTGGTCGTGGTCAACAAGCCGCCGGGCATTGCCGTGCATCGCAGCAACTTGATCGGCGCCGACGCGGACTACGTGATTGATCGGCTGCGCCTGCAGGTGCCGGGCACCTTGTACCTCGCACACCGGCTCGACCGTGCCACCAGCGGCGTGCTGCTGGTGGCACGGTCGCGGGAGATTGCCGCGCAGCTGGGTCAGCAGCTGATGGACCGCAAAGTGGATAAATCCTATCTGGCCATTGTGCGCGGCTGGCCGGACGAGGAGGGATGCATCGACTATCCGTTGACCGGATCGAGTCTCAAGGGCGAACCGAAAGAGGCGCGCACGCGCTGGCGGCGCCTGGCCACCGTCGAGTTGCCGATCGAGATGGGTCGCTATCCGCAACAGCGTTACGCCCTGCTGCAGGTCGAGCCCGAGACCGGGCGCTATCAGCAGATCCGCCGGCACTTCGCGCATATCCATCACCCGTTGATTGGCGACACCACGCACGGACGCGGCGATCACAATCGGTTGTTCCGCATCCACTACGCGATGCACCGGCTGCTGCTGCACGCGCGGATGCTCGGCTTCGCGCATCCGATCGATGGCGCGCGCATCGAGATCCGTGCGGACATCGACGACGCCTGGCAGCGCGTGTTGCAGGCCTTCGATTGGGAACTCGGCGACGCCTGACCGGAATGCCGGGTCCGATCGGAACGGCAGCGTGTGCTTTGCTACACCCAGCAGCATCCTGGCAGAGCGGAGTGCGTCAGCCTTCCGTCGGCTGCCATGAAGCGAGCGCGGACAACGGATTTACCGGCTGCCTGCAGCACATCCGCAGCGGACCCGCTACAATCCGCGCATGCCATCCTTCGATATCGTTTCCAAACTCGACGAACACGAGCTGACCAACGCGGTCGACCAGGCCAATCGCGAACTCGGCAAGCGCTTTGATTTCAAGGGCGCGGACGCGAGTTACGAGTTGTCCGAGATGATCGTGACGCTCAAGGCCGACGCCGAATTCCGCCTCAAGCAGATGCAGGAAATCCT
>JBDTLV010000152.1:0-9338 GCA_039934615.1 Tahibacter sp. | reverse complement strand
GGCTGCCTGTTGGACTGCGGTACTGCGCACAGATAGTGCTCTAGTGGACGCGATCACAAAAGTGAACAGCCAAAGCGAAGCAGCCAGGAAGGTGACGCCAAATGCGTTAGGAAACAGAAAGCCATTGCTGTCAGTTCCAAGCGGCAGCCCAGTCGCAAAGTAGGCGAAATGGAGCGGGATCTCTACCATCCAGAACGCAATGGAATTTAGAGCTTGAATGGGCAGCACCCCGGCCAACCAAACGGCGATAGTGGCCACGCTGGATGTCCAAGTGGCAGTAATAGCGGGTTTGAGCAAACGTTCCAAGATCTGCCTAGCTTTGAATTCGACCCCGGAATTGGAAGCCGTTCTGCGTCGAGTCTAGGATTTTGTCCACGCATTCACAAGTGAAAAGCTTGCGACGTATCAATGAATTTGCCTGCTTCAATGCTGTCTATTTCGTCTGCCGAATCCCGCTGTGTTTATATTCTCGTTACTGGGTTGGTATGCCGGATCAGCCGATGATGTTGCCTGATGCGATCCGCGCGCGAATTTCGCGCTTGAGTTCGCGGAGCGCTTCGCAAGAGGGCAGGTCATCGAGCGCCGTAGATACGTTTGTTTCGCTCAAGCTCGATGTAGCGCCGACCGAACGGTTTTCCAGATTTCCGGATGCCGAATGCAAGATGGAGAAAGTTCCGCTGCAGGGTGCCGATAATTCGATTAGGCGGCCTGCCATTTGCTGCGGTCAAAGGCGTGCAGATTGGCGACAGTTTCCCGTGACAACGTCGCGGCAAACCGAGCCGGCTTCAACAACACCGCTTCACCGGTGACCGATTGAACGCATGAATATCGCAAGTGATCGCGAGCGAACGTTCCTCAGTACGGCACCGATAGCCGAATTCCGGACATTTTCCGAATGGCACGCGCGACATTGTCTGCGCGGGATCCCTTCTCGTCAGCGACTCTTTCGTCATCCTCGTAGTGCAGGTATGCGACGCGAGATTCCCATTGGTCTTGCTCAAGGTGCATGTGATTGAGGATCGCCGCGACGTCTTGCTCGAACGCCGCGGGCAGCGGGGACAAGTCGGCGAGGTCCTGCTCGATCTTGCGCCACGCCGGCAACTGCTCGCGCTCGAGAAATGCACTGAAATCGTCGAATTTCAAGCGCCTGTTTTCTTGTTGTTTGCGCGTTTCCTGTGATTTGACTTGCGCGGCGAGTGCTTGAAGGCGCTTTATCTTATCCCCGCGCGCAGAAGCATCGGGCTTTGCAAAGTCCAGATCGACTTCGGCGCGAATGTAATCGGATCCTATCTTCGCCATGCGTTCGATTTCGTCTCCGCCCACACGTTTGTCGATCGAATGGCGCCATTCGCGCCCCGTGCTGTTGCGCTCGACGCCCAGGACGGCGTCCCAGTGCTGCTGCCGCAACGCCATGTAGTTCACGACGGCCGCAATTTGGAGTTCCAGACTCGGCGGGACTGGCGTCAGGCTGGCGAACGCGGCGCGCGTGCTCTTCCATTCGGGCATCAGCTCATCCTCGATGAGCGTGGCGAAGGCTTCATCGCTGAGCTGCTTATCCTCCACCTTCTTTTGCGCAAGTTTGAATTTATGCAGGGTTATAAAACTTCGATCGAGCAATTCGACGATCCGACCAAGATTCGGATAGCGGGCCTCCACCACAGTCGCACCGCCTACGAATAGCACGGCGCCGAAAGCCGCCAGCGCGAAGCCGCGTACCGTGCGGCCGGCGCGTGCGGGCGCGGCGAGCGGCTGGGCGAGCAGCAAGCCGACAAGAAAACCGCCGGTCATGCCACCCACATGCGCAGCCAGGCTGATGTTGGGGCGCACGCTTTGGAGCACGTTGAAGGCGATGAAGAACAGAACGAAAGTTCTCAGCCCGGACTGCACGTGCGCAGGGATGGAGCTTCGCTCGCGCAACAGCAGCGCGAGCAGCGCGCCGTAGATGCCGAAGATCGCACCGGATGCGCCGGCGTGAATCTGCATCGGATTATAGAACAGGGCCCACAAGCTACCCGCCAGGCCTGCCGTCAGGTACGTCAGCAGAAAACCGATGTTCCCGAGCATGCGTTCGACCGTGGGCGCCACCTGCAGGAATACGATCATGTTGGACGCAAGGTGGAAAATGCCGATGTGCACGAGCAGCGAGGAAAGCAATCGCCAGGACTGCCCACCGAAGGTCTGCGGGCCATAGTCAGCGCCCCAGTGCAACAAAAATGCGGTGCCCGGATCGAATGCATCCGCCCCGAACAGCGTCATCAAAACGAAGACGAGCACATTGGCGCCGATCAACGCGTAGGTTACGTAGACGCGAGGCGTCAGTCCCTCCAAGGTGTGGTTGAACACGGCAAACTCTTCGCTCACCGTCATGTCCGCCTCGTCCACAGCGGGTGGCGGGGAACGCTCCGGCAGCACCATGACCGATGTCGCGTGCGAGGGCACCACAGCACTTACCCGCACCCCTTGCCGTTCGGCGTGGCTACGCGCCTCAGCCTCGGTTGCCGCTTCGCCGAAAAAGCGCGAGACGACCTCGCCGGTCTTGTTGTCGATTCCGTAAACGAAGAAGGGCATGGCGACTCGATGAGTGCAAGCGCGGGCGGCGCCAGCTTCACGTTCAGGGAAAACGGTCGGTTGAACTCGTTGCGTTCCCCATTTCTGTGCAACGGCGCTCGACCTGCTTCGCTTTGTCACACGCTGCAGCCGCGCCCACGGGCGTTTGCAGCGTGTACAAAGGAACGCCACGCGGCGCCATCTTGTATACGTTCAAGCGTTGCTCCGTCGCGAAACGCGGCCGAATCATGGATACAACGCCGCATGCAGCGGCAATCGAACATTTTGCCGAAGGCGCCGGTATTTCAAAACGATTGCCGGCAAGCAGCGGATACGCCACGCTTGCACGCGGCAATGTACGCATTTGCCAAGGTCTCCGGGGAGGGAAAGCCATGATCACGTACTTCATTCGAACGATCGCCCTCGGCGCAGCGATTGCTGTCCTCGGTGCGGCCAGCGCAGCCGAAATCGGCAACCTCTCGCTGACCTTTGCGGGCAGCGGGAAAGCGGAAACGTTCGCGCCCACGGTGGGTCCGGCCTACACGGATCTGGGCATGCTGAAAGGTCGTGCTCAATTCGGTGTCAGTTGGAGCGCAACGTCCGGAACCTATGGAAAGCCGGATTACAGAATGCTGTCCCTCGCGACAACGGCACCAAAAGACGGCTCGGCCATTCAAGGCATGGTGCTGAGCGACGACCGGTCCGCGGGATTTGCGCTTTATCAGCCGACCTGTCTGCTGAACACGCAGGACCACTGCGACATCAAGGCTGTCGGCGTCGACCTCAACACCGGCGAGCGCACCATCCGCTTCAAGGACGCCCGGTTTCTTGGACAAGTGGAGGATGGTCCGGAATATGTGGTAGTCAATGGCGTGTTGCATTATTGACGCGTGAGCCTGCGCGTTCAAATGCGAACCGCCATTTTCGCATTGTCCACATCGATCGAGCAGGACCGCGGTACGCGAAATTGATCATGCAGTGTCTGGCATGGAACGCGAGGCTACCCCGGCAGGTTTGCTCGCCGAAGGAACCATTCCCGCCCGCACCGGATTGAAGGCGGTAGGGTGATAGTTGGCTGCCATGTAGCGCGCTATGGACCAGACGAGCGGTAGTAGCGCCTAGCGCGAAAGTTACCGGTCGGCGTGCGCACGTCATCAATGAAACTAGATGCGTAGCCGGGCGCCTGGCTTTTTGCCCCAACGCACGCGGACCACCGCGGCGCCGCCCGCTGGGCCCGGCCGTCAACCTCCTACCCAGCCTGCGCAAACGATACAACGCGCCAGGTACGAAAAAATCCACTAAACTCTCCCGTCGATGATTCCAGGGGGCGATTGTCGTATGTCGACGATACCGGTGAGTATGTCCGGCTCCGCACGTTCGGGTGGCAGCTCGTTGACCTCGCTGCTGCAGGCGTGGCGCGGCGGCGATGGCGCGGCCTACGAGCGTGTGTTCGATCAGGCCTATGCCGAACTGAAGCAGATTGCGGCGCGGCGGTTGGGAGCGGGCTCGTCGCGCGCCACGCTTTCGCCGACGGAACTTGTGCACGAAGCTGCGTTACGGGTGTTGGGTACGGATATGCAGTGGGAGAATCGGGCGCATTTTTTTGCCTCGATGTCCTTGTACATGCGTGCCGTGCTGATTGATCACGCACGTTCGCGCATGAGCGGCAAACGCGGTGGCGGGCATGTGCATGTCACGCTGGGACACGCGGAGGTCGGAGCGGAGTCGGGTATTGCGGAATTGCTGGCCCTGGATGCGGCACTGATCCAGTTGGAGGCGCACGATCCGCGCTCCAGCGCGGTGATGCACCTGACCTATTTTTCCGGCTTGGATCGCCACGATATTGCCGGTGTGCTGAATGTCTCGGTGCAGATCGTGGATCGTGAGTTGCGCTTCGCCAAGACGTGGCTCAACGCCCACCTGGAGTCGCCGCTTTGAGTGATCTGAGCGGCGATCAGTTTGCCCGGGTGAAGGCATTATTCGAACAATGGTGCGACGCGCCGCCGGAGCAATGGGAAGCGGTCTTGGGCGACGTGCACGACGACGCTGCAGTGGTGGCCGAAGTGCGGCGCTTGCTCAGCGCGGAGCGCACGGATCACCAGCGCTACGCGGCACCGGTGCTGCGTGCGATGGCGAGCGTGTTTCGCAGCCCGCTCGGGAGTGGCGACGTACTCGGCGCATGGACGTTGCTGGAAGAAATCGGCGCGGGCGGTATGGGGCGAATATTCCGTGCCCGGCGCAGCGATGGCCATTTCGAGCAAATTGCGGCGATCAAGTTGCTCGCCGATGTGCCCGGCGATTCCGCCCTGGAATTTCTCGCGCGCGAGCGGCAAATCCTGGCCTCGCTGTCGCACCCGCATATTGCGCGTTTGCTGGATGGCGGAAGCACGCCACAGGGCCAGCCTTATCTGGTGATGGAACATGTGGACGGCGTGCCGATTCACCGCTTCTGCGAACGGCATGCGCTGTCGGTACCGGCGCGTCTGCGCCTGACGATCACCGTGTGCGGAGCGGTCGCGTTCTCACATCGCCAACTGGTCATCCACTGCGATCTCAAGCCCACGAATATTCTCGTCACCGCCGCTGGGCATCCGGTGCTGCTCGACTTTGGCGTGTCGCGTCTGTTGATGGCCGCTGAGATGGAGTCCTTGCAAAGTGAAGCCAGCGAAACTTCCGCGGCAGTTACCGGTCGAGCCTATACGCCACGCTATGCCAGTCCCGAGCAGAAAGCCGGACAACGCATCGGCACCGCCACCGATGTCTACAGTCTTGGCGTACTGCTGGCCGAGTTGCTCGGTGTGCCGGTGTCCGACGCGGATCCGCTGCCGCTGTCCGGATTGCCGTACGAGTTGGCCGCCATCGTCACGCGGGCCACGCACAACGAACCGCAACGGCGCTACGCCGGCGCCGACGCGCTGGCCGACGACCTGGAACGGTTTCTCTCTCATCATGCCGTGCGGGCCTGCGCGCCGACGATGACGTACCGCGGCGGCATATGGTTGCGTCGGAATTGGCGGTGGGTCGGCGTCGGTGTGATATTCATCGCGACGGTCGCGGTGTTTTCGTGGCGCATGCGCGGTGAGCGCGACAGTGCACTGCAGGCGGGACGTGCGGCCCTCGCCGTGAAGGACTTCATGGTGTCCGTGTTCCAGGGCGCGGATCCGGAAATTGCCGGGCAACGCGATCTGCCGGTGTCGGTGTTGCTCGACGCAGGCCAGGCGCGCCTGTCGAGCACCTTGGGCGATCAGCCGCTGGTCCGAGCCGAGATCGCCGGCATCCTCGGCAGTGTTTACCAGAACATTGGCAAGCGTGAACAGGCGATCGCGCTGCTGGACGAAGCGATTGCCATCGAGCGGCGCAACCAGCGTCCACTGGCGCTCGCCGAACTTCTCTACAAACGCGCGTATTCCACCTATGACATGGAGCATTTTCCGGCCGCCGAGCCCATCGCGCGTGAAGCGCTGACGTTGCGGGAAACCTTGACGCCAAATGCGCCGGAGACGATCAACTGTCTGCGCTTGCTCGGCACGATCCTCCTCTACGAGGAAGAGATCGAGCCAGCGCGCGGGTATCTGACTCAAGCGTTGGATCGCGCCAACCACGGGTTTGGCGAAGACAGCCTCGAGGCCGCGCAGGCGCATCTGGACTTCGGCCGATTCCATCTCTTCACTGAATTGAAAGGTGACCGGGTGGTGGCGCACGCGCGCAAGGCCCTGGCGTTTTTCGAACGGCGCTACGGTGTAGAGGACTACCGTTATGTCGATGCCCTGGAAATTCTGGTGATGGGTTTGGGCAGGACCGGCGATTTTGAGCAAGCCTTGCCGCGCGCACGCGAGCTCAGCGAGAAGCGCACCAAACGCTATGGAGAAATCAGCTACCAGGCTGGATATGGCCTGTTCACGTACGCTGAAGTGCTGAACAACGCCGGGTTGCGACTCGATGCGCTGCCGCTGCTGATGCGCTGTCTGCAGATTCAAGAGGCGCTCGATGGAAAAGGCAATTTGTCCAGTGAGTCGCCATTGTTCACCATGGCGCGTTTGCAGGAACGGCTCGGTAACCTGACCGAAGCGCTGGCGCTGCATCGGAGCATCATCGAGATCCGAACGGCGCACTTGCCGGCGGACAAGCGCGCGCTGGACGAACTGAACTACTACGTCGGCCGCTCGTATCGCCTGCTCGGCGATCTGCAAAAGGCCGCGCCTATCACGGCAAATGTGCTGGCGTTGCGCCAGGCCGATTCCGCCACGCACCCCTACCGTTTGCTGCAATCGCAGCTGGAGATGGCGATCGTGCTGCGCTTGCAGGGGCACCTCGACAAAGCACTGTCCCTGCTCGCGTCGATCACTCCGGAAGCGACGGCGGACAGTCCCTGGCGACGTGGATATGTAGATGCCGAGCGGGCCCACATTGCGATGGCGCAAGGTCGAAACGAGCTGGCGCTTTCGCTTTTCCTGAAAGGTGAAGCCGCGCTGGTTGCCGGGTTGGGGGAGCGGCACCCGGATCTCTGGCTGCTGCGATTGGAGCGCGCCGAATACCTGGCGCAGTCGGGCAACGCGCCTGCGGCCCGAGCGCTGGCGATGGAAATCCGGGTCAACGCCAAGTCCAGCATTGCTCCTGGCGGTGATTGGGACCGACGGCTGTCCGCCCTGATCGCAGCGGCTCGCTAAGCAAGACTCCGGTTGCACGTGAGCGTCGGCGCGATGGGCGCTGATAATTTGTTCTGAAATTTCCGTTACTGCTGATAACGGCACTCGATGCCCTGCAGAAGCGGAATGGGTCATGCACACCAGCATCCATCCTTTTTTTCGATCATTGGCTGCGCGGGCGTCACCGATCTCGCGCTTCGATGCGGCTGCCCGGGACGACGGCAAGATCCCCTATTCCCATTACGTTGCTTTTGCACTTCTGCAAGCGTTATCGCGCGTGGTGCACGGGCCTGCCTCTAAGCGATTCCGCACCGTGCCTGCACTTGCTCGGGCCATCGTGACCTCGCGCGGCCTGGCTGCCTCTGCCTGATCCCAAACGCTTTGAGCGATGCAAAGCGCGGATATCGCCCGGACCCCGTCGCACTCCCGAGTCCGGTCACCTCAACTCTCTGGAGAATCTGTGTATGAGCAGCCAAGTCACATCCCAGGAAGCGACGCCGTTTTTCGACTCCACCATTCGATCGGGCTACTACAATCTCGGCGGTGCCGATGTCGCGCATCACACCTATGCCATCGTCGAGCGTAACGGTGTCAGTTACGCATTGCCCTGTTTTGGGTCGTTTTCGGTCACGGAAGGCGAGCGCGGCAACACCGGCGTGCGCTACCCGGCGGACATGTGGTCGCCTTGGATCCTCGGCTCGCGAAATCAGGGTTCCGCCTTGCCGGCCAATCTGTCGGTGGCGCTGGGTATTGCACAATTTAACCTCTCGCCGGAAACCGATTGGCGATCGGCCGACTGGGACGAATACTGGCGCAACCATCCGCGGCTTAACGGGTACAGCCCTTCCTGCTGGGCCGGCGTGGTCTACGGCATCACCGGCGTGTGCCATCAGACCTGTAATCGCATCTTATGGTCATCTTGCATAGGTGGCTTTTTCTTCGGCCCGGTGAATTGGCCGGCCAGCCTGAGCGCGAGCTATTGGGTGTACGGCTTTCATGGCAAGGCGTCGGAAGCGATAGCGATCTTGGCGACCGCACTGGTCGTGAAGGCGTTGCTCGGCCAGAAGGCCTCGGAAAGCGATTTGATCGCCTCGCACGAGTTGGCACGTAACGTGATGAGGCACCATGTCACCCATGAATTGCGCGACCACACGGATGGCACGGCCCGTGAGCATGAGGTGCGAGGCATGCTGCAACGGTTGCCAGAGTCGCTGCAATTGTTGGACGACAAAGCGATCGATCACATCGTCGCACGGGACCGGGAGTTCAGCACGAAGAAGAACCAGATGGACAACCGGTTGTACAACACGACGGATGACAGAAACCACACCGACTATGCGGACACCGTGAACGCGAACTTCCGGTCGATGCTGGAGAACTTCCGAAATGTGATGCCGGAAGCCACCTTCAACCACTTCTTCCCCGATACGCCGGTCGGCACGAACTACACGCTCGTGGATCGTCGGCTCATGCCGCCAAACTACGTTCGCCATCGCGAAGGACTCGATCCCTGAGTTGGGTGATCCGGCCCCGGAAACGGGGCCGGTGCGCAGAGGGGAAGACTTACGCCACGATATAATCCCCTCGCAAGCACATTGCGTATCACGAACCGGTCACCGCGAAGGGAGCATTGATCATGCCATTCAGTCTGTTCGGCTCGACATCACGCGGCACGGCTGAAGTGGACTTCTGGACATGGTTCGCGGCAAACAAAGCGCAGTTGTTTTCCTGCGAAACGGATCGTGAGGCGATCTTCGACAAGGTCGGTGACGCCTTGCACAAGGTGCACCCCGACCTGACGTTTGAATTCGGTCCCGTTGCGGAAGGCAGACGGGAATTTGTGATCAGTGCCGATGGCGTCAAGGCCGCGTTTCCGCTGGTGGAATCACTTTACGGAAGTGCGCCAACCCTCGAGCGCTGGACGTGGGTCAAGTTCCGGCCCCGCCGGTTGCCTATCGGCACGATCAAGTTTGCGGGAAAGTCGATCCCATCCAACGACGTCCATTTCCTGCTGGCCAGCGATGAGCCGAAGGTTGGCATCGTTCTCTTCTTCGACGGCTGCAATGAAAAAGAAAAAAATGTCTTTGGTCAAATCGGATACTTGTTTCTGGATGAAGCGTTGGGCGAGTACGCCGTCGAAATGAA
>JBDTLV010000151.1:0-9657 GCA_039934615.1 Tahibacter sp. | reverse complement strand
TCTCGGTCGTCGATCGCACACCGCCGCAGCTCGCTCTCATTGCGCCGATGGCAGCGGCGGTTCTGCATGGACCGATCATCGCAAGCATCAACGCGCACGATGCGCTCTCGGTCATGGGTACGGTCGAAGTTCGCTTCGATGGTGGCGACTGGAGCGATGCACAGGTTCTAGCGCCCGGAGACGTTTACCAATCCACGGCTCAGGATTTTCCGGATGGCGAGCACGCGATGGAGTGGCGCGCCAGCGATGCAGCCGACAATGCGGCGCAACTGGGTCCGATTGCGTTTGCCGTGGATGGCAGCGTGCCGTTGATCAACATCAGCGGCGTGGCGGACGGCGATGTCGGCAATCAGACCGTCGTGCCGGTCATTGCGATCAGCGATGCGCACCCGCGCACCAGTGAGGCGACGCTCAACGGCCAAACCTACATCTCCGGAACACCGATCATCGCATCGGGTAACTATCAGCTTGTGGTCAGTGCGGATGATCAGGCCGACAACCACAGTTAACGCACGGTGCACTTTGTAATTGATCGCGACCCACCGAGCCTGAGCTATGTGTCGCCGTTGCCGAACGCGGTTCTCACCGGCGCGACGGTACAGATTGTCGGTCAGACCGAAGGCCTTGCGCGCGTGTATTTGGCCCTCGGGACATTCAGCGTCGAGGTGGTCGCGGATGCCATTGGCCGCTTCGAAGTGCCGGATGCTCCGCTGCAAATTGGTAGCAATACGGTGCTGGCGCACGCACGCGATCGTGCAGGCAATATCGGCGCCGAAACCACTCTCACGGTGGTGTTCCAGCCCAAGGCGGGCGCGATGGTTAACGGCAGTCTGCTCGATGTGCCCGAAACGACGGCTGTGCATCGTGATCTTGTAACAGTGTATACAGTGCAAAACGTCGGCGCGGTAGCGTTGCAGGCGTTGCCGTTGCGAATCGATGTGCAGCCAGCTGCAGGCGGAAGCGCGCTGGTCCAGGACGCATTCACTCTGGCACTGGCGGTGGGCGCCACTGGATCGGACACGCGCACGCTCGCGACGCATGAACTCGCTCCCGGCAGCTACTCGGTCAGCTTGCGCGCATTGCTGCTCGATGAGTTCGGACAGGGCGTCTGGCGATTGCTCGACAGTCATCCACTGCAGATCCGCGCTGGTTGTAGTTCGCAGCGCCCGGTGGACCGCCTGTTTGCCGATGCCTTCGAGAGCGCGGATAGCCTCTTCTGCGACGATTTCGAGATGCAGCAAGTGACAGCCGCCGCTATGGATCGTCACAGCGCAGCAGCGGGTCACCTCTGGATACTCGCGAGGTCCTTGCTGCCGACATCGCTGCCGCCCTGGATCGCTCCCGAATTCCAAACCCGCGAAGCGTTGCCAGCGCTGCGTCGCTGGTTCTTCGCGCTGCGCGCGGTGTCTGCGGATCGCCGCGAACTGCTGGTCGTTCGCGAGCCGGAGCCGGATGCTTTTGCAGCACTGCACATGGTTACGCGTAGTCATCGACAAGGAGAGTGGTGATGCATCGCGCGGAAAGAAGTGCGCAGTGGGCGCGACGTTCGACGCCATGGTTCAGGCCATCTTCATTGCTGCTGATAGGTATGGTTGGTCTGGCGACGGGAATCGCGCAGTCCGCATCGCATCCGACGCCGGCAACTCAGAACGAGGTGGCGTCGATCGTGGGGACCCCGTCGAGCAGCTCGGTGATCGATGCGCTGCTGGCTGGTCAGGACGCACGCGCTGCGATCGCCGACTTTGCGGCGCAGCGTCAAGGCACATCTCCACTCCGCGTGCTGCCGGCGCGAGGGTCAAGCGCGTTTGCCGGGTATTCGGGACAACTGTCTCGCGTGCAGGCGACGCTGAAGTTGTTGCATCACGACACTGACACCAAGGATACAAACGCGAAAACGCAGCAATTGGCTCGAGCGCTGGACGAACTGTCCGCGCAACGGCTGCTGGTCGACGCGCGCGTGGAGCAGATCGATCACGCATTGGCGGCGCCGACGGTACCTGCGGTGGCCCGCGCACGCTGGACTGAACACCGTGCGCCATTGATCGCCCGTCTGGATCGCATCGCGCAGGCTGCGCAGGCGCTGAAGAGCACCATCGCAGCCGACACCGCGTCGTCGTCCGTGCCCCAGGCGGTGCTGGCCGAATTGAGTGAGCTGCTGGACGCGGAAGCGGCATCCGCATCACCAGCGATTTATGGCGCGAGTCTGCCTGTGTTCCGGCCTCGGCTCGCCCCACGCGATCCTGCAATGTCGCCCGCGATCGATCCAACCTGGGCCGACAGCACGCATGCAAATCTCCCCGAGCCGGCGGATTTGCTCGGCGATGACGAAGCGCCGTTGTCTGCGCCGATTCTCAATCAGGCGAAGTCGCTCGGCTACGATTACACGCGTATTTTTGACTTTGTCCGCAGTCAGGTCCGCACCGAATGGTATAGCGGCGCGCAAAAAGGCGCGGAAGGCACCTTGCGCAGCTTGGGCGGCAACGATGTCGATCAGGCCAGCCTGCTGGTCGCTTTGTTGCGCGCCAGTGGTGGGCCAGCTCACTACGTTCAATCCGTGGTGCAGATTCCCGTCGCCAATTTGTCGTTGATGCTTGGAGTTCGCGATGACCGTATCGGCCAAGCGCTGTCCGCGGCGGGGGTCGCGAATCGCCCAGTCGCGGGAGGAGGGCACATTGCTTCCTACGCGCTTGAGCAGGTGGTCGTTTCGGCCTATTTGCCATTGTCCAATTATCGCGGCAGCGCGGCCGACTTTTCCGGCCGCACATGGGTGCCCTTGGCCCCGGCGCTCAAACCGGTCCGCTTCACGCCGGCACAAGGAGCGCTCGCGCGCGCAGGCATCGACCTCGCGGCATTTCTGCAGCAATTCCTCGCTACACCGCAGTCGCGGTCACCGCTGGCGCAATTGCGCGACGATGTGACCAATGCTCTTGCGCGCCTGACGCCGCCAGTCGAGTATACGAGTCAGCTTTCGCGACAGATTCTGGATGCGGCACCGCTCGAGCTGTTGCCGCTGAGTCTTCCGTATCCGAGCCTGGCCGTGACTGGCGAGTTTGCACAGCTGCCGGAGAACCTTCGTCAGCATGCGCACGTCATCGTGAGAGCGGGTAGTGACGTCGGCAGCGCTGTCGTTCTCGATCACCGCATGCCGATCTCACAGCTGCTGGATCGGCGCGTGACCGTGTCCTATGCACCGGCATCGATCGACGACGGACGCATCGCTGACCTGCACGGCGGGCTGGGCGGAACCCCACCGCATCTCGTGCATCTGCGTGCCGTACTGCATGTCGCTGGTTTGCCAGTGGCGCAGGGAATCGGCGAAATCGAAAACGCGACCGTGCACCGCGTCGACATCGAACTCGACACGCCGGCAGGCAATGCCCGCGTGTCCCAGCAGTTGACCGCCGGGGGCCTCGCTGCGTTAGTGTTCGGAGTGCAGCAGGACGGCGTCGCAGAAATGCCCGCGATAGTTTCCGGCGATAGCGAATCAAAGGCCGCACGAATTCTCGCGAACTTCGGCGCGCGCTACCTGAGTGACTGGGATGCAGCTGACGACGAACTCGCGCGACTGCTGGGCGTCAGCGTAATTCGCCCGTTTCCTGCCGTCGCATTAGTCATCAATCAATACCGGGTTGACCGCATCGGCGGCGTGGCTGACAGCGTGACGTGGCAAGGGGTGGGTCTGGATGCAGCGCTGCGCGCGGTGGAACCTTTTGCACAAGGCGACAATGCCGTAGCCGAGTCCGATTGGGCCCGCCTTAGCAGCCTGCAAGGTTCGGTCCTCGAGCACGATTTGTTCGAGGCACAATGGCGCGTCGATAGCATTTCGGCGGACAAGGGGCTCGCCTTGGCACGTTCCCGCGGAGCGCCCGTGCTCAATCTGACGTCGGCAACGGGCACCGCGGAGTTGCATCAACCGGCTGCGGTCGTCGAGAACATCGCCGGCTGGCTGGCGCGAGGCTATCTGGTCGAAGTGCCAAGCGATCCACTGACCTTTGAGGCGTGGACTGGGGCGGTATGGCGCGTGACTTCGCCATCAACTGGGGAGTCGGGTTATTTCATCGCCGGCGCGTTGGCAGGAGGCGCCACCGCGATGCCTCCGGCACAATGGTACTTCGCCGATTTGGCGGAGTTGCTCGCCAATGCTTACGGGCAGGAGCCCAACGAGGATCCGCTGAGTGGGGCGGTCCTGAGTCTTGATCAAAGCGCGCAGGGGCAGATCGGAATCGCAGCCGCCGAACTCCCGCAGCCGCTACGTGCCGCGCTCACCGATAGTGCCGGGCGTCCGGTAGTTGGCGGCAAGGTCAGCTTCGGCCTTAGCTCGGGCAAGGCGCGACTGCTCGATGCACAAGGTCAAGCAGTCACCGAAGTGATGGCCGTGACCGATCGCAATGGCGTCGCCGCGGCACGTGTCAGGCTCGGCGAACAGCAAGGTAGCCTCGGTCATTTCTACATCGACGATCAGCACCCGTATCCACAATGGATAGGGCTCAGCGAGGTCGAAGTCCGCGTGACAGCAGCCACAGGAACCCTGTATTCCGGTGAGCCGTTTTCCGTGTTCGCCTGGCCCGCAGCGGCGTCAAAGCTGATTTTTCACGGCGACGCCGGACGCAAACTGCTGCCAGGCATGAGCTATCGCGCCTTCACCGCCGAGGTCACCGACGCCTACGACAATGCGATCTCCAACGAATCGATCACGCTCGGGGCGAGTACACTGTATACAACGCCATCCTGTGCCGGTTCCAATCCGCCCCATGTGGATACCGTCGACGCGAGCCTGTTCGCACCAGGCCAGTGTCCGGACGATGTACTGCGCCTCACAGGCAATGCGTGCGCGCAGCCGAGCGTGAACCTGATGTCGCGCTTCGGCGGCGCGCCTTTCTTTGTCGTGCCGCCGGCAACGGGCCTGGCCCAAGTGGATATCCAGGGCAGCACCGATTCCGTCGCCCAGACCTTGCACCTCAGTACCGACGACGTGCTGTTCAATGCCTGTGGCAGCAGCAGCGTCAAAGCGGTGGTCGGTTGGGTGCACATTCCCACGCACGGTCAATTGCCCTGGTTCAACGACAACCTCAATCCGATCATCGATGCAGCGCGCCCCGGCGAGCTGGTTCCGCAGTCGATGCGCGTCGATGTGCTCGGTGCTGATCTGACCCCCGGCGATCATGCGGGGGTCGTATGGCATCCGATCGAACATGCGACGTTCCAGGCCGCCCTGCAGAACGGCAGCCTGGAAAACGTGCGCGAACTCGGCAACGGCACCTACCTCGAAGACGTCCGTGCCGGACCGGACCCCGGGCCGATCCATGGGGTGATTTATGCCTTTTTTCAGAATCTTCAGATCGCTTTGACCGCGCCGACTGCCTCGCCGTCTCCGAACACCGGCGAATTCGACACTGTCTACGCCTGGTCGGTCGATCCGCGTCCGCCGCAGGTAAGCCCGCAACGGATTGCTCTGACTGCGTACGGCGCGACGGACACGCCCGTTGTGGTTGCGATGAAAACCGAGCCTGTCGCGTATACCGCATCACCGGTCCGTATGGAGTGGCTGGAAAACGGCGAAGTGCAGGAGGAAGTCGGTGTTCCGTTTGCCGATGGCAACTGGTATGTCAACTTCAGTCGTGGAAAGCGGATCGACATCAGCAAGACGTACAGCGTACGCAGCGTGATCAATGACGGCACGCCGTTTGTGATGCGATCCGAAGCGACACCGCTGAACTTCAGTCAGGGCATCTTCGCCGGCTACGGCATGGTGCCGCATCACAATTTGAACCTGCCCGGGCAGCCACCGGGCGACCCCGTTGACCTGACGCCCCTGCTGCAAGGTAAATTTCCCGGCATTTTGGAAATTTCCGAATCGATCGACGTGCCCACCGGCTACGTCTGTCCTGCACCGCAGCGCCTCGTTTTTCGTTTGAACCGGGCCGCTCACGTGAGCCTCGCGTTTTCGGAACACGCCGCGTCAGGAGGCGGCGCTCCTCCGGCGACCGTATGGCAACCCCTGGATAACGAATGGCTCGATGCCGGCGATCATGAGGTGTTGGTCGGTCCGCAGGATCTTGCGCTGGGTGACTTCCCGTTTGAACTCAAGGCCGTTGCCGACGACGGCACTGCGGAGAATCTGCGTGGCACCGCCGCGCACCATGCCGAACGTCACGACTCGCTGGCGTTGGCCCATTCGTTGGTCAAAGAAGTCGATGTGCACAATGGCAATGCGCTACTCAGCGAAGCCGACATCGCGATCGGCGGCCGCGGTCCGGGGCTGCACCTGACTCGTTCCTACAGCAGTCATTCCGGTGACCAGCGTGGCTTCTTCGGACGCGGCTGGTCGGCAGATCTCGATGCGCAGGTGCTGGTCGATGAATGCGATACGCGTATCGTGCTCGGCGGTGCGGGGCAGGGGCAACGCTTCGTCTCTGATCGTGCAACTGCCGACGGCGGTTGGGCGTTCAAACCCATCCGTGGATACCACGGCACGCTCGTGCAGTACGGCGGCGAATACGATTTCTACGCGCAGGACGGCTTGCGCTCCCATTTTGCAGAATTGGATTTGCGCGGTCCGCGCCTGAGCTGGATCGAGGACCCCAACGGCAATCGGGTTTCCTACCACTACGAGTTTGATCGGGGTCAGGCGCATGTCACGCGCATCAGCGACGCGTCGGGACGGCACATCGATCTCGGCTACACCGTCAAGGACGTCACATCGCAACAGAATGGCATTCCGATCCGCGAGAGTTTCACGCTGGTCACCGATGCTATCGGTCCCGGCAATTTGCATGTTGGCTATGCCTACGACGATGCCGGCAATCTGACCAAGGTCACGCGCAGTGATGGCACCACCGGCACGCGGGTACAGGGCTATGACTACGCTGATTTGGGCTACGCCAATCAGGATCCGGCAGGACATTCGGTCAACTTCCACTTTGGTTATCGTCTGACAGATGCCCGCAACCTGCTCGACGAATCCCGACGCCACTACACCTACTCACTGGGCTGGTCTGGTGTTCTGGTCGGCGATCAGCAGACGGAAATTCAGTACATCGCCGAGCAACGCGTCGCGACGCTGACGGAGCCGGACAACGGTCTGACGCGATTCGACTATCACGGTGTTTCCGGCCTTGGCGAAACGACGACCGATGTAACCGACGCGCGCCTTAGTGCTGTGCATTACACGCTCAATCGTTACGGCGCGATTGAGAAACTGGACAACGGCATTGATCCACCCACCCTGACGGTGTGGGATTTCGACCACCTGCAACGCAAGCAGGTGACCGATGCACTCGGCACTGTCACGACCTTCGGCTACGACGACGCTGGCAATCGAACCGACGCAACCATCGTGCACGGTGCGGACACACTGCACCGGACCTGGACGTTCACGCCTGCGAGCGAGTTCATGCCGCCGTACATCAAGGACCGCGTCAAGACGTCGGTCGATGGCATCGGGCACAGCGCAACGTTCCACTACGATGGAAAAGGGAATCGGATAGAAAGTTCGCGCGGAGGCGTCACGGAATCGGATTCGTATCAACCGAATGGCGACCACGCGAGTCACACCGACGGTCGTGGGAAACACTGGCTGTACCGCTACGACGCGTTCGGCTATCTGCGTGAGGCGGAGGATCCCTTGCATCACGTCAGCCGCGTGGTGGCGGACGAGCGCGGTCGCGCGCTGATCAGTACCGACGCCCTCGACGCGACGACGACGCGCACCTATGACGCGCAGGATCGCGAATTGACACTGACCTATCCCACGACAGAGGCCGGCACCGCGGTGCAGACCACCGTGTACGACGATCGCCGGCACACGCAGGAGGTGATCAATCCTCGCCATCAGTCGACGCTCTCGACGTTCGACGCGATGGGCCGACTGCGCAAAGTCAATCACCCCGATCTTGGCCAGCAGCTCTGGGACTACGATGCGAACGGTAACGTGATCCTGCAGACTGACTTTGCCGATCACCCGATGCGGATGGATTACGACGCTGCCAATCGATTGACCGACCGTCACGAACCGGAAGATCGGCACACGCACTTTGACAACGACGCGCTCGGTCACGTGCTGCGGGAAACCGTCTCCACGGAGACGGGTGCCGACGTGCGGGTGACCGAATTTGTGTACGACCATCCGTTGTATCTTCGCACCAAGGTTCGCAAACGCCTGGACTCACCGGGCGGCGCGCACTGGATTGAAGACTCGTCGGAGTTCGATTTCGCCGGTAATCGCCGGAAGCAGATCGATGCGCTGCAACGTGAGACGCGCTACGACTACGACGAGCGCGATCGCCTGCACGTGCAGACCGAACCGCTTGGCAAGATTACGACGCTCGAGTACGACGGTGCCGATCACAAGGTCGAAGAGCGCCTGACGAATCCCAGCGGTTCGGGTGAGCAGGTGCGCCAGTGGATCTACGATGACGCCGGACAGTTGAGCGAGACCGTCGACGCGACTGGCGCGCGCAGCCAGGTCGGCTATGACGCGGTGGGCAATGTCACGCGTTTGACCGACGCGAACCAGCACCGCATCCTGCGTAGCTGGGACACCCGTCATCATCAGCTGACGGAGACCGGCGCCGAGCTCGGCCAGCTCACGACCTATCACTACGACCTCAACGGCAATCGCGACGGCGAAACCTGGGCAAACGGTCGTGTGCTGACTCACACCTATGACGAGATGAACCGGCGCACCTCGACCGTCGATGCCATCGATATCGTGGAACAGGCCACCTACGACGTCGATGGCAATGTAAAAACCCACACCGATGCGAATGGGCACGTCACGACGAATCACTACGATCGAATGCACCGACTGGTGCAGCAAGAGCTGCCGTCAATTGCGGATCAGCCGCGGGTCGCGCTCACGGACTACAATGTGCACAACGAGATCATTCGGCAGACCGATCCCGGCCTGCACGTCACGACGACGACCTACGACACGGCGGGTCGCAAGACCGCAACGATCGTTCCGGCGATCGACGGGCAAACCGATGCGACCGGTTATGACTACGATGACGCCGGCAACCTGCTGCATGAAACCGACGCGCGGGGCAAGATCACGACGTACGTCGTCAATGCCCTGAACCGGCGCATCGGCCAGACCGATCCGCTCGACGATCTGGGCATCGAGCACGCACAGGTATGGGCCTACGACGAAGTGGGCAATGGGGTCAGCCACACCGATCGGAAAGGCGTGATCACCCTGACCGCCTACGACGCGGAGAACCGCGAGGCCGGCCACGTTCGCGACGGTCTTCTGCTTGACGTGATCCATCGGGACCTGGTCGGCAATGTCGACCGTCTGACCGATGCGCGCGCATTCGTGACAACGACCGAGTACGACAAGGCCAACCGCAAGACGGTGGCGCATCGCAAGGACACCGTGGGCGTCGACACCGTGCAGCGATGGACCTACACGCCGCTGGGTGATGTCGCCAGCGAGACCAGCGCCGATCAGCGCACCACCTTGCACACGTATACAAAGCGGCGTTATTCGGAAACGGACACGATCAATGGCGAGACCACGACCTACACGGTTGATGGTATCGGTCAGCGCTTGAGCTTGCAGCGGCCCAATGCCGGTGGTGCAGCGGATGCCTGGATCTATACCTTCGACGTCGCCGATCGTCTGGCCACGGTCACCGATCCCGAGCAGCACACCAC
>JBDTLV010000150.1:0-9702 GCA_039934615.1 Tahibacter sp. | reverse complement strand
GTCGATATCAGTTACAGGCGTGGCCGCTGATGCCGGTCAGACGCTGCCAGCGCAATTCGCCGGCACCACCGGGGACGTTCTTCGGCGCACCCGGATCCGCCGAATAGCTGAGGTGCACGGAATTGCAGTCGTTGAACTCGATATCAACAGTGCCCCAGTGGGGGGCGCTGTCAGCCGCTTGCGCGCCAGCGAACCCTCCTCCACCGCGATAGATCGCCGGCATATGGAGGTGCTTGTCGCCGTCGGTGAAATTGGCACCGCCGGAAATCCAGAACGGCTTGCCCTCGTTATCGTAGGTAAACCAGGAAAATTGCAGAAAGTGCTGATCGAACTGCGGAAGTGGCATATCGCCGACCTCGACGATGATGCCTTCGCCAGCACGCGCAGGATCGTAGTAGTTGCCGGCATAGCGCCCGCTGATCGGACGCGGACCGTACTCGTCGGGATAGGTCGCCGGCGTCGGTTCGTAGGCGGGTACGCTGATCACGCGTCGATTGCCCGGCAAGAACGGGTCCTGAACCACGAGATCGAAGGCTGCGTTCAGATCCACCACACCGGAAGAAATTTCCAGCGGATCCGGACTGCCATGGAAGAGGTCGCCGACATTGATCAACGACGTGAGGCGGTGGTCATAACCCGGGAAGTGAGCAATCAGCGTCGAAACATTGCCGCCCTGGATCGCGCTCAACACCGGATACAACAGGGCCGGCGGCGGAATCAAAGTGTAGGAAATGTCGTCATAGATGCCAAGCAACAATGCCGACTTGCCACCACCGCAGGGGATCCGCGTCACGACAAATTGAGCGACACGGTGAGCCGGCACAGGCGGCGTCGCCGAACCGGTCGTACTCAGATAGGGAAGGCTCACGCTATCGCTCGCCAGAATGGGGCCGGTCGAGACCCAGCGATACGGACTGATACTGTCCAGGCAGGCCTTGGGATAGTTGGGACCGATCGCGGCGGCGTGCAGCGGGACGGTGCTCGCCGACAGCGCCAGCATTGCGCACAGCGTGCGCATCAGTTTTTTAATCACATTATTCATAATGTACTCCGAGGTTTCCGATGTCGATGGTTCCAGCAAGTCCGGAAACCTCAGTTGCATGAATAGTCGCTGATGCCGGTCAGGCGCCGCCATTCCAGCCGCCCACTGCCAGCTGGCACGTTCGCCGGCAATCCGTCATTGGCCTGATAGCGCAGCTGCAGGGTATTGCAGTCGTCAAACGCGACATCGACAGTGCCCCAGAGAGTCAGAGTGCTGGCAGCCCTCGCGCCGGCAAACCGGCCGCCGCCACGGAACGCGGCTGGCATGTGCAGACTCTTGTCCCCATCGTCGAAGTTGCCGCCGCCGGAAATCCAGAACGGCTTGCCCTCGTTGTCGTAGGTAAACCAGGAAAATTGCAGAAAGTGCTGTCCATGCTGGCCGGGTACATCGCCGATCTCGATGATGATGCCTTCGCCGGACCGGGCCGGATCGAAGTAGTTGCCCGCATAGCGACCATTGATCGGACGCGGGCCAAACGCGTCGGGCTCGGTCGCCGGCGTCGGTGCAAAGTTCGGCACATCGAAGGTCGTCGCAGCCGAATCCGGATAGGCCGACACCGAAAGTCGGAATGCCTTGCTGAAGTCGATTTCGCCGAACTGATTCTCCAGCGCGGCGTAGGTATCAAATCCAATCGCCGGGGCCGGCGCCGCGTCGCTGCCGGCGTCGCCCGCGGCCACCGCATTCAGTTCGGCATGCGCAGCACCCTGCACCGCAGTCAGCCGCGGAAACTGCATGGTGTGCGGAAACATCAGGTTGAAGCTATCGCGAATCCGCAGCACGGTGATTGACTGGCTACCGCCGCAGGGAAATCGCCCCACGCTGACGATCGCGGGTCGCTGGCCAATCGCAAATCCCTGCGCGCCTTGGGCGCCGTTGATCGTCGGCAAGTCGATGCTCTGCTCCGGTGCAGTGACGGAAAATGTGCCCGCCTCCACGGCCGTGCGCAGTGTCGCCAGACACGCCTGCGGATAGTCGGGCCCGACGACGGCGAATGCCGGCGCGGTAGACACGATAAAGAGCAGGCTGAACAGGCCCGTCATAGGTTGTCGCAGGATTCGAACTGTCATTGTTTCACTCCAATGGATGTCGTTCTTGTTGTTGGTAACGCCATGCCGGCGCGATCCGGCTTGGCGAGTCACTGCGCACTGCATTGAATTCTCGATTCGAGAGCTGCGACAACGCCACGTTGTAGAAACACCCACGAATCTGAAGCAACTGATCCGCCCGATGCAGCAGCGAATCAGAAACTCGAGACGGATCTGGCGGGCACTTGGTCGCAAGCAAAGCGCGGTGACCGGCCGTTTGCTTGTGGATTAGTGCATCGTTAAAAGCGCCAGCACTACACCACGACCGCCACGACTTCCGCGCGGCTATGCAGATTCCGTTTCAGGCGCACGCAATCACCCGCACACGATGTTGCGTATGAGCAAGGTGCCGTCATGCAAATGGGCTTGCGATTCCGCATCGGTCATGACCACAGCGTCTGATGGCGTGATGGAGCGACATGCACGGCCGCGAGTCGTCGGAAACTTCCGCACGCCGGCGTCGCGCCGCGTTGCCGCAAAGCTGTTGCGCTGAGAATGGTGAGGGGCGAGTCGCCTCACTTGCGGCGAAATCCGTCGGGATCCATTCGCAATGGCGCCCTTGCGGCGTGCATTCTCCGATCGCCAATGCACGCCGCGTTCTTCAAGGAAGAGAATTTCCTCAATGTTGACGGCGGCTCGTTGAGGAAAGTAACACCGACCTCCGCGCCGATGCCCTGCACCGACGCGGATCCGCATTCATCGTCTACCCTTGCCACGGAGACAACCAGCCGCGGTCAGCCGGCTTCGTCACGCGGCGGCGCGCCCGGTTCGGTGAAGGCACACCGAGGCGCGAGTGCTCCTACGTCGCCGTTCGTTTCAGCGACAAGCATCGGAATGTCCGACAGGTTCCGAGATGCATCAATCAAAGCCATTCGCAAAAATCGGATCACCCGGCGGTATCAAGAATTGCAATTCGCTCTCGGCCTGCCCACCCGACGCGTTGCCACCGCCGGAGCTGAGTCCCGCACTGGCCCGCAAGTGGAAATACTGGCCTTGCGCTGGCGGCGTCACCAATCCTGTATACGTCCATGCATTTGCGACATAGCTCATTGTTCCTACCGCTGCATAGTCCACACCGTTCTTCGAGAACGACAACTGCGGTGGTTGTGCCAGCTGCGGGGCACTGCCGGAGCGATGCCAGGCAACGACCGGACCGGCCACGTCCAGCGATTGGAGCGCAGCCTGCGTGGTACTGATCCGCGCGAGATTGCTGCGCGCCTGTCCTCCGACGGCGACGAAATCTCCACCGACCGCGAGCTTGCCATCCGTTTGCAACACGAGTGCACGGACCGTACCGGTCACCGGTAGGTCGAATTCATTGGCCACCGTTCCGTCGCTGTTGAGCAGGGCCAAACCGCTGCGCGGTCGCCCGCTGATCGCAGCGAAATCGCCACCAACGAGCAGGCGTCCGTCAGCCTGCAGTGCAATCGTGCTGACCGCTCCGTCGACATCCGCATTGAACAAGGCATCGAGACTGCCATTGGGGAGCAGCCGTACCAGGTGACTGCGCGTTTGTCCGGCAATCGTGGTGAAAGATCCACCGATGATCAGCCTGCCATCCGGCTGCACGACAATGGTCGAGACGCTGCTATTGGGATTCGGATCGAAGCCAGGATCGACGAGCCCGCTGGCGTTCATGCGCGCCAGACCATGCCGCGGCTGCTGCCCGATTTGCGTGAACTCACCGCCCGCCAACACGCTCCCATCGGATTCCAGCGCCAGCGCGGCAATGCGCTGGTTCGCACCGGGATCGAACGATGCATCAACGCTGCCGAGGCTGTCCAGGCGCGCAATCCGTTCGCGTGTTTGGCCGCCGATAGTGGAAAAGTTTCCGCCGACGAGGATCTGTCCATTCGCCTGCACTGCCATGACCGACACGCTGCCGTTGGCATCCGGATGGAAATCGGCATCGAGTCCACCGTCCGCGTTGAGTCGGGCAATACGGCTGCGCAGCTGCCCACCGATCTGACCAAAGTCGCCGCCCAGCAAAATCTTGCGATCCGCCTGCGCCACCATCGAGCTGACGGTATTGTCGGCTGCGAGATTGAATCCGGGATCTGCGCTGCCGTCGCGATTGAGCCGCGCCATTTTATTGTGCACTTGTCCACCAATCGCCGTGAACGATCCGCCGACCAGCAATCGCCCATCCGCCTGCTCCGCCAGCGCGCCAACGGAATTGTTCACCCCGGGATTGAGCGTTTCGTCGAGGCTGCCGTCGAGGTCGATGCGCGCGATGCGGTTGCGCGCCCTGCCGCCCACGGTCGTGAAGAAACCCCCTAACACGATCTTGCCATCGGACTGCGGCGCCATTGAAACTACGAAATCATTGGGAATCGGATTGAACGCCGCATCCAGGCTCCCGTCCGCATGCAGTCTCACCAAATTCTGATGATCCTGGGCACTCAGCATGATGAAACGTCCTCCCAAAAGGATATTCCCATCAGGCTGCACCGCCAGCACTTCAACCGAGTTGCCGACGGCACCCGCTGTGAACGAAGCGTCCAGCGTGCCGTTTGCGTGCAGACGTACGACATCGCTCGCGTTGTCATTGCCAATCGTAAAGAAACTTCCTCCGACGAGGATCTTGCCGTTCGGCTGAACAGCAATGGCATTGACCGCTCCGTTAGGATGTGGATGGAAGTTCGTATCGACGATGCCTGCGGGATTCAGGCGCGCCATCTTGTAGGCAGTCTGGCCATCAATCGTAGTAAAAAATCCACCCACCAACAACATCCCGTCAGGCTGCACGGCGAATGTAAAAACCGTGTTGTCGGGAACGGGATGGTAGGCGCCGTCCAGGCTGCCGTCAGCGTTGAGGCGTGCCATATAGTGGCGGCTCTGCCCATTGACGCTGTTAATATTGCCTCCGATCATCAATCTGTCGTCCGGCAATACCAGCAGCGCAGAGACGGCTCCGTTTACTTCGGCAGTGAACGAACTATCAACGGTGCCATCGTTGTTCAACCGCGCGATGGACAAGTGCGCTTCACCACCGACGCTAGAAAATGTCCCGCCCAGGATAAGACGACCATCGCTCTGCGGAGCAATCGTTGCCACGTACCCGCCCACGATCGCGGGCGCGAAACCGGGATCGAGACTGCCATCCGGATGCAGACGCGCGATTCGCGTGCGCGCTTGCCCGCTGATCGTGGTAAAGAAACCGCCGACAAGAATCTTTCCGTCGGCCTGTACGACGACCTTGAAGACGTAGTCGTTGGCGTTGGGGTCGAATGCATCATTGACTGAAAAACCCCAGCCCACTACCGGGACCAGCGCGAGCGCGACAATACCCAAGCAACTCCGCAGCGCGCGCATTGCGTTCTTCCATACGACGGATCGGATTTTCATGAAGTACCTTTTGAGGTATGTATCGCAATGGAAATTGCTGTCAGCGTGATCTGTCCAGTTCACTCGAGCCCGCCCTTGAATATTGCGTCCGCATGCAGCTGGAAATCGATGCCAGTCACGGCCGCGACTGCATTCACATGGATCGGTGTTCCCTGTGCCGGATTGCAGCTGTCGAAATAGCAGGGAATTGCCGAGTAGAGATCGCCGACGTACAGCGGCGAAAGCAAGGCGCCCGTTTGTTGCGAATACGTAAAATAGCGGGCGGCGATGCGATAGTCACCGGGTTCGAGTCCAATGATCGAATAGGGAATCAAAGTGCAGCAGCTGCCGCTCACGTTGGAGGCTGCCGTCACGGACCTGCCGTCGAGCGTCCAGATCGACTGCGCAGTTCCAAGGGACCCCGTCGGGGCCAACCCCAAATAGCTGATCGTCCCGCTGACGGTTGCGCCCGGATGCACGACGATATCCACTCCGTTCAGTGTTTGCGAGCCGACCGTAATGTGCGTGCCCGTGGTAAATTTGTCGCAATAGCCGCAATCGATACCCGGGTAGACGGCTGGTATGAAGTTTCCGTCAGGAATGGCAAACACCGCATAGTTGCCCGGGGGGACAGCGCCGTCGGCGCTACTGCCCAGCAACCCGTAGTTGCCATCAGAGTCTGTGTAGCCCCCGGACAAGGCATCACCGGCGGCGGTGTAAAGGCGGATGGAGCCACCGCGGGGATTGCCCTGACTATCCGTCAGTCGGCCGCGCACGGTGACGGTCGGACGCAGCGAAATATTGACCAGCGTTAAACCACCTGCGGCCACGACGACATCGTCGCCAGCGGCAGGATCACAGCTGCCCGCGCATTCGTGGTTGTTGTATACCTCGCCTGCGTAGCCAGGCAACCTGTTCACGACAATCTTGTAGTTCACCGATGGCACCACAGCCGAGACGTATGCGCCGGCAGCGTTGGTTGAGCCGGCAGAGATCTGTCGGCCCCCAATGGGATCGACGAGAATCACGCCGATGTTGGCGAGCGGCAATCCGGAGCCGTCAGCGCTCAAGGTCCCGGACACTCGTCCACCGATATCGAGACTGAAGTCGAGATTGTTGATCGTTTGTGCGGTTTGAACATCGAACGGCTGCCCGAGGAGCAAATTGTTGTTGCAAAACGGAACACACAAGACGTTCGGATAGGCCTGATTCAAATAGTAGGATGCGCCAATAACCGTCGTGTGGAACCGATACGTTCCCGGCGTTGCAGAAAACGTATAGCTGAAATAACCGTCGCCATCCGAGGTTGCCCATTGCCCGGTCAAGTGGTTGTCCAGTATGGCTTCGACGCGTATCGCTGCGATGCCCAACCCGGTCGACGAAGACGTCACACGGCCGCTCATCGTCAGGCTCACGGCCTGCGCCATCGCTCCGCTGCTCGCTGCAATGAGAAACAGTGCCAGCATACGTGCCACGGCTGTGGCTGCACAGAATTTGACGCGGGACGTACTCATCGTTCGATATTCTCTCATCTTGTTCATTTTCAGGTGCTAGGTCCCACGCGACGCGCCGTTTTCGAAACGCGCCGCTGTTATGGAGCACGGACATCGCACAACGCGTGCCATCGGCCCCTGCCTCGACCGGCAGCAATGCATGGTCTTACTGATAGTCAATTCGTCGAACGGCGGCAAAGATGGTCAATTAGTTTTGCGCAGGTGGAAAATCTGTCCATTTTCGCGACTCTTCGCGTTGACGTGAGGGCGGCCTGGGCGGGTTCAAAGACCCGCTATGCGGTGCTGCGAGGCAAATGAGACCGTGGCCAGCTTCTCGTCGATGGCGAATCCAGCACCGTCAGACCGTCGCAATCCTCGCGCCGTCGAACCGACGGAACGCTGCCAGCGTGCACCGGTCCCGGTGAACGCCAGCAAACGCGTTGGCTACATGACTACTTTTTCGAATCGGGATGACGGTAGGTGAAGTCGTATCCCGGCGCCCAGGTGGCGCCGCTGTCCTGGGTGATCTCGCCCGACTGGCGCACCGATCCATCCGCTTGCGCACGCACGGTCATGCGTGTGCCGACATTCGCGGCCAGCGCCGTGAGCACCATCGCGCCATCCTTGAATCCACCGCTATAGCTCAACGCGGCGCCGCCCGTGTCGACGTAGAACTGCCGCCAGGTTCCGTCTGCGGTGTTCAGCGCGCTGTAACTCGTCCCGAGATAGGTGATCGGCTTGCCGTCGGGCCCAATGGCTTGTGTATACGTTTCCCGAATTGCGCATTGTTCGGCGATCGTCTCGACCTTGCTCGACGCAATCGGCACACCCGATTTCGTGTCCGTGACGTTCCACCCGCCAAGCCAGAAATCAAACGCGCGATGCGCTGCGTCCGCGCAATTGACCGGCGGCTTTTTCGGCAGCGGGGACGGCGGCGACGTGGCCGCCGAAGGCAAGGCGAGAGCAAGCAGCAAACTGGCGATCGGCAAAATCATGGCACGAGATCCGTTGTGGAAGGCGCCTGCAGCAGACCCTAAACCTTGCATCATGTCGACACCGATTCGAACGGCTCGCATGCAAAGTCGGCGATCGCGCGCGTCCCGCAACGTGGCACGCATCGCGGCCGCGCGCAACGGTGACTTCGGCAACATCTGAAGGTTGATCGGCCGATGCTGAGGGCCGGAAACGAATGACTCGATTCGCGCGACCGATTTTCCCCGCTTCATCCGCGTAGCGTGTGGTCCCCGCAGGCGACCGCACGAACGAGCGACTCCGATCGCCGTACCGCTCGACCGGGCGCTCGTTGTCACGAATGCCCGCTACCAGGAGTGCAGGCAATCTCGGCCTGCATTCCAGCCCGTAGACAAAGCCCGATATAGCGTGTGGCCCCCGCAGGCGACCGCACGAACGAGCATCGCCGATCGCCGCACCACTCGATCGTGCGCTCGCTTGCGCGAGCACACGCTACCGGGAACGCACGCTGCGTGGCTGCGCCATGTTCATTTGAAATAATTAGTGAACATTACTATAAATGCTACTATTATTCCGACAACAACAATCGAAGGAACGATGGCCAGCATGACAATGGCCTCAATCCGAAATCTATTTTTTTCCATTTTCGACACCTCATTTGTGCGGCCGACGGATATTGCTCCAAGATCCCGTTCTCGCAATTCGACGGGATGCCTTGCGCTGCCCCCGAGCCAACCCAGTGGGGTGCGCTCGATTTCGTATGCACACGCCTACGAGATGGGCCCCGTTCCTGGCTAACCGTCAAACGAGCAAACAGAAGCCCGGTAGCGTGTGGCCGCCGCAGGCGACCGCACGAACGAGCGGCTCCGTTTACCATATCGCTCGATCGTGCGGTCGCCTGCGCAATCACGCGTCCTCAGGAATTCACCCAATCCGGCCATCGACCCACACGAACCGAGGGTGAAATCAATCGATGCGGAACTGCTGCAACTCCACCGGCGTGCTGGATGCTGTGACGCCCAACGACCATCCGGCAACCGATCCGGCGTCGCCCGCCAGCGGATCGATGATGTAGAGATGCCAGTCGCCATTCGGATTGGGGCCGTTGAAGGCTGCCATCGTCGTCGCCCAAGGGCCGGTGAGGCCGGGGAATGGATCGGTCGCCGCGGCGCCGGATGGTTTGTAGGTTCCGGCACTGAAAGGCACGAGGGCTTGCAGCGTCGTCTCGGCAATGTCGTCGAAGGTCAGTGTGCCAGTGAACGCCGCGTCCGGCCCGCGCCGGTTGAACAGAGATACGCGCGTGCCGCTCGGACTTTCGAGCAAGATGGAAATGTCCCGGATGTTGGTGTGCGAGAGCGTCGTCAGCGTCACCGTGACGTACGCCGTGTGCGTGTTCATCCCGCTCACCGTGATTACCGACGGATACGGCGACGCCGATCCCAGGGCCGGAATGGTAATCGGGGCATTATTGGAAAAAACCGTTTGGGCCAAAGCCATCCCGCTCCAGCACAGGACAGCGACGGCAAATATCAGTCGACGAATCATGGAACTCCTTCGGATAGCCTCGGAAAAACGAGAGACAGGATAGCAAGCGCGAGACGCGGTCGAAACCCATCAGGGCGTGCCGGCTCACCGAATTGCCTCATCGTGCGCTCGCTTGCGCGAGCACCCTACCGGGAATGAGCCTCGCCTCGCTCACGTGGCGCTCAGCGCGTTGCCGTTGGTTGCCGAGGAAATCAGCGGTCGCCCCAATCCAAGGGATAGGTTCCCTGCTCCACAAAGC
>JBDTLV010000149.1:0-9779 GCA_039934615.1 Tahibacter sp. | reverse complement strand
CGGCTCAAGGGGGTGAGGCCGCGCCCAGGGTTTTTGACCCCGTGATTCGACGCAGGCCGCGCGGCCAGTAGCTTCCGCTGCGATGCAGAGTCGCAGCGAATCAATGCAGTAACTGATTGAAGTTGCGTGACCCCGTCCGGCTTACCGTGTTCCGCGTCGTCGTCTTATTCGATGACATAAACCATTGCGGTGCGCGAGGGAATCAGGAATCGCCCCGGCGCAGTCTCGATTCCGGCGTTCTTTGCAGGGCGCCGGTCAGCAGCGCCGGCGGCGCTATGAACCGGATGCAGAATGTAGTGTTTGCCACGTTCGGTGGGCAGAGTCAGGGTGTGTGAACGGGTATCCACATTAACCAGGTAAAGAACTTCGCGAAACTTGGCGCCGGGGTATCCTGCACCATCAAGGTGACCGACAATCACGGTCGGTACCTGACGGCTGCCGGTGTTGAGAAAATGCAGACGGGCCTTGATCTCGGCGGCGCTGCGCATCCGGAACAGGCTGGAACTTGCGCGAATGCGCAGCACGTCGCGGAACGCGTCGCGGGTCCAGGCGATGTCGGAAGGCGTGGGCTTGATCGAGGCATCGGCGAGCAGCGTACGCATCAGATCCCAGCTTGCGGCATTATCCGTTTGTGGAGGAAGTCCGGCGGCGTAGTCGTTGTCCTGATAGCTCCAGTCCAGGCGGTTGAACGCATCGCCGGAGTCGTAGCTGTTGCGGTCCAGCGACTTGCTGCGCAGCGGATCGATGCCGGCATGAAAATAGGCGATGCCCTGGCTGAACGCCACGAATGCGGCGCCGAGAATCTGCACGCGGGCGCGGTCTTCGCGCGTGGTACCGTGCGGCAGTTTGAAAACACCAATATCGAACAAAGTCTGGTTGTCGTGGTTTTCCACATAGTTGACCACCTCGTCCGGTTCGCTGACGTAGCCGGCGGGCTGCGAGCCGTAGGCAATCCGCTCCAGCGGTAGGCTCCGGTCATCGAAGGTCTGTAGTGTGTAGTCGCGCAACGAACCGGCCAGGCCCGCGCGCACGAGATCGGCCGCGCGCATCAGCTGCTGTGCATCGATATCACGCGGCGCCAGGCGATTGGGTGCATAGACGAGCCCGTTAAGATAGCCCTGCGCTGCGACCTGTCGGTCGCCGTCGTCGCCGGCGCTGCCGCCACGCAGCGCATCGCGCGCCCGATCACTGAATGTGCCGATGTGGCTGCCATTGAGGGACAGCTGCGAAGCCTGCACGAAGCGTCGGCCATCGGCGACCTCACCAAAATTCCAGCCTTCCCCGATCAGCGGGACGTCGCGACCAAGGTCGCCGCGCAGACGCCTCTGCAAGGTTTCCATCAATGCGCGTGGCTGGTGCCCCATCAGGTCGAAGCGGAACGAATCGATGCGGTAGTCGCGCGCCCAGCGCAGCATGGTGTCGATCAGCAGCTTGCCCATCATGCGCCGCTCGGTCGCGGTGTTCGCGCAACAGGTGGAGTTTTCCACAACGCCATTGGCGTCGAGTCGCTGGTAGTAGCCCGGCACGATGCGGTCCAGTACCGATGTCGGCGCCTGACCTGACGCGCTGGTGTGGTTGTAGACCACGTCCATGCCGACGCGCAGTCCGGCGCGATGCAGTGCCATTACCGCCGCGCGCAATTCGCGCACGCGCACCGCAGCATCGTCCGCGTCGGTCGCGTAACTGCCTTCCGGTGCACCGTAATGCCACGGATCGTAGCCCCAGTTGAAACAGTCGCGGGATTTCACCGCAGTCACGGCGGCTTGCTGGGTGGGGCCATCGGGCGTGCCGACCGATGTCGGCGTCACGCATCCGAGTTCGGGGACCGTGGAAAAATCGAACACGGGCAACAGGTGAACATCGGTCATGCCCGCCTGCGCCAGGGCCCTCAAGTGCTGCATGCCGCGCGAACCGGGCTCGGTGAACGCCAGGTATTTGCCGCGGTGCGCCTCGCTGACGCTGCCGTCGTTGATGGAGAAATCACGCACATGCAGTTCGTAGATGCTCATGTCGGTCTGTGCCGCGAGCGGCGGGACCGGCGTGTCGTCCCATCCGGCTGGCTTCAATTCCGCCGCGTCGAGTGCACCGATCCAGCTGCGCGCCGAGTCGGCGTTCAGACTGACGGAATACGGATCCGTAACACGATTGCGTACGATACCGACACCAGGCACCCAGACCTCGACCAGCCAGCGATAGTAGGTATTGGATAAATCCACCTTGCGTTGGGTGCGCCAGACTCCACTGACCGTGTCGACCTGCGTCGGTAGCAGGTTGCTGGCCGGACCCATCGGGGTCGGATAGAGACAGAGGGATACCGCGCGAGCCGTCGGTGCCCAGAGAGCGAACTCACTGTGCCCGTCAACAAGCCGCGCACCCAAGGGGACGTGCTCGGCAGCGTCGGCGTAGCGCGCGTCCAGCGCGGCGCCATCCTGTGTCGCCGTCACGTCCATCAGCCGACCGTTTACATCCTCCCGCACCAACACATGTGGCATGCGCAGGGCACGGTCCGTCTGCTTTTGATCGGCGGATCGCACGCGCAACGCAACGCCGTTGCCGAGATGGGCAAAATTCTGGCTCAAGGTCTCGGGCAGCGTGGTCGTATCCACATCGACGTCGATCGCGCCATCCGCGCCGCGCACGCGCGCGCCGATCGCCGCGATAATTTGTGCATTCCTAGAATAGTACAGTCGAAACCGGCCGTCCGCGCTGACGCCTGGCCAGCGCAGCCGGCGATCGTCGAGCCAGATTGCATGCGCTGGCAAATCGAGCGATCCCTTTTGCGGCTGCAGCACGACGGCACCCGCGTCGACGTCGCAATCGGCGCGGACCGCCGCTGCACCCGCCGTCGCCGAAACGCCGGCCAGCAGCACAACAAGCGCCACGGCCAGCCACGTCAAGCGCCGACTCGCTACCGGCAACGACATCGCGGAACTCCGTGGCAGCGCCGTTGCGCCGGGCCACGCCAGTCTGCCCGAGCCAAGCCTGTGCGACGCATCGCGCGGCAATGCATTCGTTTTCATTTGGCCCGCGGCGCAAGACAGGCGCTGCGCAGCGCGGCAAGATAGACCTTCACTACGCGCCGGCCGGGGAGCACCGCATGGATCCACAGCGCATCAGCAAGGTGGTGATTGTCGGTGGCGGGACGGCAGGCTGGATGACCGCGGCGGTCCTGTCCAAACTGCTGGGTCCGCAACTGCAGATCCGCCTCGTGGAATCCGACGAAATCGCCACGGTCGGCGTCGGCGAAGCCACCATTCCACAATTGCGCTTGTTGAATGCGACCCTGGATCTGGACGAAAACGAATTCATCCGGCAAACCCAGGGCACCTTCAAGCTCGGCATCGAATTCGTCAACTGGACTCGCCTCGGGCACACCTATATCCACGCCTTCGGTCCGGTCGGCGGACGCGATCTCGGCATGGTCCAGTTCTATCAGTACTGGCTCAAGTTGAATCAGGCCGGTCTGGTTGGCGATGTGGACTCGCATACGTTCAACGCGATCATCGCGCGGCAAAACAAATTCATGCGCTCGGCGGACATGCCAAACTCGCCGCTGGGCAGCATTTTCTACGCATTCCATTTCGACGCCAGCCTGTACGCGCGCTACCTTCGCGGACATGCCGAGCAACGCGGCGTGCGGCGCACCGAGGGCAAGGTCATCGACACGACCCTCAACGGCGAATCGGGTTTCATCGAGTCGATCACCTTGGAAAGCGGTGAGGTCATCGCGGGCGAATTGTTCATCGACTGCTCTGGATTCCGCGGCCTGCTGATCGAACAGGCGCTCAAGACCGGTTATCACGATTGGTCGAACTGGCTGCCGTGCAATCGCGCGCTCGCCACAACCTGCGAAAGCGTACCGGCATTGACTCCGTACACGCGTGCGACAGCGCATACCGCCGGCTGGCAATGGCGTATTCCGCAACAGCACCGCACCGGCACCGGGCACGTGTACTGCAGTGAATACACCAGCGATGACGAAGCCGCTGCAACGCTGCTCGCGAATATCGACGGCAAGGCCTTGTCGGCCGTTCGCCCGCTGCGATTCGTCACCGGCATGCGCAAGAAATTCTGGAACCGCAACTGCGTGGCAATCGGTCTGGCGAGCGGGTTCATGGAGCCGCTGGAATCCACCAGCATTCACTTTATCCAGTCGAGCATTTCCAAACTTCTGGCTTTCTTTCCCGACAAGCGCTTCGTGCCGGTGCAGATCGACGAGTACAACCGCCAGCTGCAATTTGAATTTGAACGCAGTCGCGATTTCATCTGCCTGCACTACAAAGCCAATGAACGGACCGACACACCGTTCTGGAAGCACTGCCGCGAAATGCCTGTGCCGGACACACTGGCCGCAAAAATGGATTTGTTCCGGGAAACGGGGCGTATCTTCCGCGAGCACGAAGAACTCTTTACCGAAAGCAGCTGGATCCAGGTGTTGCTCGGGCAGAACGTGATGCCGCGTGCGTATCACCCGATGGTCGATCTCTTGTCACAGGACGAACTGGTGCATCTGGTCAGCAGCACGCGAGGCGTGCTCGATCGCGCCGCGCAGGTGGTGACCGGCCATCGCGAGTTCATCGCGAAGCACTGCGCGGCCGCGCCGATCAGCGCCGGCTGAGCGACCGTCAGCGCGCGCCGTCAACCGCCGATGCCGTTCAATTCCCATCCGAGCGTGACCGCACTGCCGCTGTTCGACGGCCACCACTGCTATGTCGTCGACGACGCCTTGCGCGATCCGCACGGCTGGGTGGATCGTGCCGCCGCGCATCGCGACCAATTCGAAACGACCGGACACAACGCGTTTCCGGGACCGGAACTGCGCATGCCGGACGCGCTGTCTTCCCAGCTCGATGATTTTTTCCGGCTGCATATTCGTCAGCGGCTCGGCGCGCGTCGCACCCTGCGCATGTACAGCCGTCTGGCGATGGTCAGCGCAGCAGCGGCCACCCTGCAGCCCCGCCAATGGATCTGTCACCGGGACCGGTTTGAAGTGCCCGCCGATCAGTGCGTGGCCGCATCGGTGCTGTACCTGTTTCGCGACGCATCGCTGGGCGGCACCAGCTTCTTCCGGCCACGCCGCGCCGCAGCGGAAATCGACCGGCTCGTGCACGATTCGGGACAAATGGACGGCGCACAGTTTGTTGAACGCTACGGAATCCAGCCCGGCTACATGACCGCATCGAACGCGTGGTTTGAAAAGGTCGCCAGCGTGGAAGCACGCTGGAATCGCCTGATTTTCTACGATGGCAGTTTGTTCCATTGCGCGGATATTACACAAACGGACAAACTCGATACGGATCCACGTCGCGGCCGGCTTACCCTGAACGGGTTCTTCACCTGCAGTCGCGCCCTGCGCTGACGCGCTACCGTCTGCGCCACCGGTTTCTGCGCTAGGGCACCACAATCACCGCGCTGTCATCCATGTACAAAGGGTCTTTCGCCCCGTCGCCACCTCCGAAGGTGGCTGATTGCGCGTCGGGCGCAAGGCCACGATAGCCGCCGTCGTAGTCCCAGGTCGTGACGTAGATGCGCGCGCCCGACCACGAGGCACTCTCGCCCAGCGCGGTCGCTGGCAGCGTGAAGCTCACTGTGCCGCTCGCCGCGTCGACATGGAGTTCCGCAGCAGGAACGATCACCGAGCCCTCCTGTGTCGCACTCGCACCGTCCGCGGAGAACAACGCGTTCACCCAGCCACCCGCTCGTATGCGCAGATCCCAACGCAGTTCACCGGGCACGTCGGCATGCTGCAACGGCATAGTGCGGACGCCGCTCGTGGAACCGGGCCTTTGGACGAACACCGTGAAAGCGACATGGTCGAATCCATTCGGCGCGTTCCAAAGCGCGAGCACCTCGCGCAAGCGCAGCTCAATTTTCAGCGAGCGACCCGCTGCCGACACGCGCACGCCGCGCAGGTCGAGCTGATGATGTTCGCGCCAGCCGGGATCGGTGGGGTAAGCGTACTGCCCTTGCGGACCGTGATCATCGTTGGCGGGATCGTCGACGTCGATCAACGTAGTCCAGTGTCGATTAACGCGGAAGCGCCGACTGACCGATGCGGATGACGTTTGCGGCGACCAAGCCACGAGGCGATGTTCGACGGTGGCATCGCTGAGGCCTTGCGTATCAAGATCGATACGCCAGCGACCGTCCGCGTCGGGACGCACGGATTGTGCGCTGCCCAGATCGCCGTCAATGACGAGCTGCACGTTCTTGGCGCCGATCGCCAATCCGTGCACGGGAAGATTTTCACGCGGCGACTCAGCGGGCAACGCATCGAGCACCAGCGGCGCAGGCGCCGCGCGTGGCGCGACACGCGCTTCGGCATACAGCCACACATAGGTGGCGCGCGCCGGCAGTTTCACGTGGAATCGTCTGCTGCGATCGATGTCGATGTCCGCTGGCGGTGTATCGATGCCGAACACGCCATGCAGGCGTGTGCCCGCGGCCAGGCCGGTGTCGAGATTGTCCATCAGCACCTCGTGGTCCGCGCTGTTGATCGCGACCAGCGCGACATTGTTTTCTTGTCTCATCGTATACGCCAGCACACCGGGGCCGGTCGCACTGGATTGCAATACGCTGGGCACGCCACGCGACAGCAAGCGGTTGTCGCGGCGCAATGCAACGACGCGCTGCAGATAGCGGTACAGCGGCGCCGAGGTATCGAAGTGATCGCGCCCGCCGGCGCCAAAACCCGTGGCAAACATTGCCGCTCGCTGGTCGCGGAAGCCTTGTTCGGTCCCGTAGTAGATCGCGGGGATTCCGGGCAATGTCATGATCATCAGCAGGGCCTGGCGCAGACCCGCTTCGGATCCGCCGGCGAGGAATCGGTCGACGTCGTGATTGTCGACGAAGCTCGGCATCAGCGCCGGGCGCTGGTGTTCGCTCATCATGCGACGAATCCGATAGGCAAGCTCAGCGGTGGGATGACCGCGCGCGAACACATCCGTCATTGCGCCATACAGCGGGAAATTCAGCATGCCCGGCATTGCTGGCGGGCGCGCCGCCGAGCCGCGCTGGTAAAGCTCGATTTTTTTCGTGATGCGGTCGTCGTAGGCCCGCTCGACGCCGAAACCTTCGCCGAATACGTGGAAGCCGTTCTGCCCGAGGCGCTCGGCGACTCGCAGAATGCCAGGACTTTGTGGATCTTTGGAATACAGAAAGTCGCGCAGGAAGTCCAACGGTACGTAGAACGCGGTATCAACACGGAACGCGTCCACACCGACCTGTTCCATCCAGTAGGCATAGCTCGCACGCAACGCATTGCGCACCGCGGAATTCTCCGTATTCAGGTCGTCAAGATCGGCGAGCTGCCAGTTCAGCTCCTGTTGGCGACTGTTGAAGTCCTTGATCGACGGCGTCCAGTGGTAGATCGGCACTGCGCCCTGCGCCGGGTCGCGCGGATCATTCCGGTCGAAGGGTGACTGGGTAGGCGCGCGGCGGCCCGAGCCGTCTGGATTGGGAATATAGTCTTGTGCAGGATTATCGATTTTCCACTTGTCACCATAGCTGAAATAGTTCGCCGTGTGATTGAGCACGATGTCCTGAATCAGAAACATCCCTGCCGCATGCAGCTGCCGCGACAGATTCCGGTAGTCGGCGAGCGAGCCGAAGTGGCGATCCACTTCGACGAAGTTCTCCGCCCAGTAGCCGTGATAGCCACCGTAGTGGCTGCGCGCGTCCCACCAGCGATTGGCCACCGGTGGCGTAATCCACACGGCGGTCGCGCCCAGATCGTGGATGTAGGCGATGCGTCGTGCGAGTCCAGCAAGATCGCCGCCGCTGAATTTCGCGCCATCGGCGGGATCGTATTCACCGGTACCCTGGTCGTCATTGCGCCGGTCGCCGTTGTCGAATCGATCGATCATGGCGAAGTAGATGATCTGGTCTCGCCAGTCCGGCGACGCGACATGCAGGGAAGCGTCGCGCGGCGCGACGATGGTGGCCGGTACCCCGGCAGACTCCGCGGCGATGGCTGACACCGCGTGCAGGACATCGCCAGCGACGGTCAGCAGGAGGATCCATTTCTGCAATGTGTGCATTGCCACCTCAACCCCCATCCTGCCACGTCAGGCCGCAGCGTCGCATTGTGGAGCGTGTGCGGAACGACTGCACGGCGGCGCCTTGCGATGAATACGTTTGCAAATAGACCTATACGCGCGGCACTGGGGCTAGCATCGCTCCGCGACGTCGACGCTGCCATTGCGAGCGACGAGTCGGACCCAGCAGATGCCGAAGAACGGCACGTGGGTCCGCATCTACAGCCTGTGGGAGGGGGTAGTACCGATGTTGAAACTCAAGCGCAACGTACTCAGTGTGGCACTGGCGACCGCCATGCTGTCGTTCGCCGCTGGCGTCCATGCCGAGTCGGCCGAACCGGAAAGCACGCCGGCGGAACCGGCGGAGCAACCGTCTGCCGACGCGACCACGGCCGCTGACAAGGACCGCGACGCAAAGAAGCGCGCCGAAACAACGCTGGAAGAAGTCAGCGTCGTCGGAATCCGGCGCGGTATCGAAACGGCGATCGAAGTGAAGCAGGACGCGACCTCGATCGTCGAAGTGGTTTCCGCGGAAGACCTTGGCAAGTTGCCGGACATCTCGATCGCCGATTCGATTGCGCGACTGCCGGGTCTGGCCGCACAACGCGTCGCGGGGCGCGCCTCGACCATCAGCATCCGCGGCCTGTCCGGCGACTACGGTACGACCCTGCTGAACGGGCGCGAACAAGTCAGTGTCGGCGACAACCGCACGGTGGAGTTCGATCAGTTCCCCTCCGAACTGATCAATCAGGTTGTTGTATACAAAACACCGGATGCGGCATTGATCGGCCAGGGACTGTCCGGCACCGTGGATCTGCGCACGGTCCGTCCGCTGTCCTTTCCGAAGCAGATGGTGTCGCTCAATGTGCGCGGCGAGAAAAATTCGCTGGGCGCGCTGAATTCGGACTCCGACGACACCGGCAGTCGCGTCAGCGCGTTCTATCTCGACCAGTTTCTCGACAATCGCGTCGGCATTGCCCTGGGCTATGCACGCCTGGATTCGCCGGGTCAGGCGGAACGCTGGGAATCTTACGGATACCCGAACGACATCAGCCCGGCAGCGGGATCGTTCACCATCGGTGGCAGCAAATCGCAGGCGTCATCGACGTCGAATGTGCGCCAGGGACTGATGGGCGTGCTCGAATACCGGCCCAATGATGTCTATTCGGGCACGGTAGACATGTACTATTCCAAATTTGACAAAGCCGAAACCACACGCTTCCTCGAAGCGGGCCTCGGTTGGTCCGGCGCGCACCTGGTCGATCCGGTGATCGAGAACGGCGTCGTCACCAGCGGCCGTTTCACCAATGTGCGGCCGGTAATCCGCAACGATCTCAACGAAGGCAACGACAAGCTGTTCGCGATCGGCTGGAACAACGAATTCCACATTTCCGAGGATTGGTCGGCCAAACTGGACCTGAGCCATTCCAAGGCGGATCGCCACGAAAGCATCCTGGAGACCTATGCGGGCTCGCGCGCGGGTGTGTTCGACACAGTCGACTTCACCCTCCATCCGAACGGGCCGCCGGACCTGCATTTCGGCGCCGATTACACCGATCCGTCGAGCATCGTGCTGACCGATCCGGGTGGCTGGGGCCAGGATGGCTACATCAAGACTCCGCAGGTACGCGATACGCTCGACTCATTCCGGGTCGACTTCGAGCGGTCCTTCGGCGGTGGCCTGTTCAGCAGCGTGCAGTTCGGCGCCAACTATGCCGATCGCGAGAAGAAGCGCAGTGTGCC
>JBDTLV010000148.1:0-9784 GCA_039934615.1 Tahibacter sp. | reverse complement strand
AACCGGCATCGAGCTCGGGCACTTGTAATGGCGACCGGGTATACCTTGGGGAATGGCGTTTGGACGATCAACGAGCGCGTTGGCAGCCTCGCAAAGTGATTCGGCCGGAGACCGGGCGGCGGGTCTACGATCTGGACCAGCTTCGCAGTATCCGAGACGGCACTGCTGTCCTACTCGGAATCTTGGTGAGGACGGTTCATCATGCGCGCCGGTCAAGTAGTGCAAATGTGTTTGAGTTCGGCACCAGGCACGATGCACGCAGTGCGTCGCTGCGTGTTGATGACGGCGGTGGATGCGTTGATCGCGGGACGTCCTCTGACGACGATAGAGTTGGCTCGCCCCTGGCCGGGCGCCGAGCGCGTTCGAGCGCCGCTGAAGGCGCCGGATTAATTCATCGAACCGTCGTCCCTCTTGGTCTGGTAACCATGAGGATAAATGCGAACATGCGCGTAATGTGCATAAATAACGAGGTACGCTTTGGAGAATAAAGGGATTATTGTGGCGATATCTCAGGGGTAGGGCGGGTCTCCGACCCGCCCTGGTAGATCCCGTGGAATGTTTCGTGGGGAAACCTCAGAGCCTGACCGCCGTTGTGGAAATGATTTGGCGAAGGTCTAAACAATTACACACGCCGTCATTCCCGCGACAAGGGGGGCGAAATGGATCCCCCTTTTCGCGAGAATGACGATTTATTGCGATGTTCCTTCGATGCTGGGTACGAATAACCCGCGAATGGCGGTGTACCTCTCGACTCCATGACCGAATCGACGAGAAATACCTCGCACTACCTCATGAAGAGCATGCTGGAATTTCTAGCCGCGCCGAGGGCATCTTCGCATCGGGCGCTGTACTGATAGGTGCCAGACGACAGAGGGACGGGAAGATTGAGAGAGACGCCATTGTAATTAGTGGGATTCCACGGATCACTGGCTAGTGATACGGATACGTCACAGCTAACGGCAACGGGATCTGCCGCAAAATGCAATAACCCCTTATTGGCCGGATTGTAGGTGACAGTTTGGCCAGTCACCTCGATTCCACCGTAGTACCAATGCGACGCTGGTGGGTATATGCCATTAAATGTTGCTGAGCCGGGCTCGCATCCCACGGCAACAAATCCACCGAACCCCGCAAAATCGGGAAACTGTCCGCCCCAATAGCCCTGCCGCATTTGCCCAAGGAAAAATGGAATCGCCACGGCCGGCGAGGAGCGATACACGTCGCACGTATAGCTTCCGCTTCCTCTCGAGTCGAAACTTACGTTATAGGTTTCATCGGTATAGACCGCTAGCGTGCCATTCGGGCGTTCAACTGACATCGAAGCTGGCGGACACGAAGTTGTCCTGAACGGCGGATCGAAGCAGCGCGCGCTGATCGCAAACTCTCCAAACGGCTTGTTCCTGGTGCCGGCCAGCGGACTCACCGTTGGGAGATTGATTGCCATATTTCCCTTGTCGGTCGAACCCAGCATGCTGAAGTGGCTGCGGATACTGTTCTCGATGGAACTTGGGGTGGTTAGCCCCCCACTTTCGACCAGATAGGCGGCCAAACCGGCTACATGCGGCGCTGCCATCGAAGTGCCCGACAGCTTGCCGTAGGTCGAATAGGTCGTTAGGCCGGATTGCTTGCCAGCAACAAATGGCGCGTAGATGTCGACGGAAGGCGCCCACGCCTCGACGTAGGAACCATAGTTGGTCCCCTCTTCGTTGCCTATGCCTGGATTCCGAAACGCAGGAAGACCGTTGAGCATGACGACGGCCTGTCCAAAGTTGTTGATTCCACCGATCACCATGTAGCCGTCGTTAGGTGAAGGAGGCCCATACGCAACGTTCTCCGAAGGCTCCTCATGGTTTCCCGCAGACTGAACAACAAAGGCACCCGGATACGAAGCCGTCGGGGTGATCAGCGATGCCAGCTTGGTTCGAAGAACAGAGTCAAGCTTGAATTGGGGTCCATTAATAGACAGGTTGACAATGCCGACGTGTCCATTTTTGCTAATATCATCTATAACCCGATCAATTGCGTTTTCTATACCCTGGACGTAGTTGCTGGGATCGTTCAGGCAATGGTTGGCGCTGTTGTAGTCGCTGGCTGGATTCGAAATGGCGACGGATACTATCGCCGTGCCGGGCCAGACTCCGACACTCCCGACACCATCGGCCTTGGCGCCAATAATTCCGGCCACGTGCGTCGCATGCGCATAGCATCCGACCAGATAGCCGTCGGTGCTGGGATTGAGATCGTAGGCATTGATCCGTGCGACGACATTCAGATCACTGTGCTTTCCGACGCCGCTATCGATCACATAAACGCGCACGCTTCCCGCACTGGGTGCGTTTGAGTTGTTTACCGCCATCTTTCCCCAAGAGCGGGTCTCCCCGGACACCAACTGATCCGACCAAACTGCCGAACTGAACTCCAGTCCGGTATCGCGGATCATTCTCTCCACATCCTGATCCTGGGATATGGCTTCCACCTGATCCTGAGTCAGGTAGGCGGTCAGGGTCAGATTGGTCAGATTGCCATCGCTCGTCATGTCGATAGCGTGCAAATCATAGCGACGCTCGAATGACACCACGAGATTGACCATCCGCTGATCCTTGTCGTTGCCGAATCTATCCCTGTCGGATGACATTGCTGACCTGGAGTATGCATTCAGCGCATCGACGCGAAAAACAATGCCGTAGCGCACGCGTCCGAGCTCATCCGTTACGTCTGGCCTTTCACCGGCCTTCGTCCCTGCATCCACCATAAAGGCTTGACTGCTTGATGCAGGCATCTGTGCTTCCAGTCGCCCCCCGTGAGCGAGCATCATCATGCTCGCTCCAATCACGAACCCCGCTACCTTCATTTTGAATCTCCTCTGGTTTGACAGCGAATCTCAACACGTTGCCCGACGGAGAGCGCATTGCAAACGGGATTGCGTTGATAATTCCCGTTTGTCAATTACGCAACAACGCCGCTTATTGCGCCGACTCGATCGCGGGAATTACTCCTGCTGACCAAGCCCGTGACCCAACGCGGTTTGCAGGTAGCGGTCCACCTCGGATCTGCCACAACAGGGGTCGGGTTTCTCTGACCCCTTTGGTCCGCGATCCGCTACCCACGACGTGCGGTGTTCGAAGGATTGCCCTCGCATCGGCATCGATGATCGTCTCGTTCCTTTTGGTGCCGTAGATCGAAAACACCGCTCACGGGTAGGCTCAGCCCACCTGGTACCCGATAGCGCCCGGCCGGAACGAGAATGGCGCCGCCGGCTGTGCCGGTGTTCGCGAGGGTCGCTTCACGCAACGAACAATCGGTATCGCAGGCGCCATCGTTGCTGTCGCTGGTCTTCGTCACCAGGCGCACGGGGCTTGCACTGATCGCGAACGCGAGCGTGGCCGTCGCGCTGTCGTCGCCTCGGTATCGTGTGACCAGGATGGAATAGTCACCACCCGCACGCAGGCGCAGGCCGTGCACGATCGAACCGCTTCCCTGGCCCGCCGCATCGTCATTGCATCCGCCCGCAACCCGGCGGAATCCACTCTCGGGACTTCCTTCGAGGACCATCGTCAAGGTGTCGTAACCGTTGCTGTTGATCCTGACGTAGGCGTCGCTGGCGCCGGGACTGTATCGGTACCAGACGCTGTTCTTCTGTGGCAGGGCTTCGGCAAGCTGCACGCAGAACATGGCGGGGTCGGTCGCGTCCACAGTCGCCGTTTCAATCGCAGGTACCGATTCGGAAAAAGGCAGGGTCGTGATCAGCGTGCGGTTTTCCCACAGGTCATTGGGCGGTGCCGCGACGGCGAGCACCGGCAGCGCGCAGGCGACGAGGGATGGGAGGGAGAGGATTCGGGCATTCATGGGATCATTCCGGTGGGCGTGTCGGGAGCGTCTTGTCGCGTCGCTATTCGGTAACGCGTCAAAGGCCAAAAAACCGGGCCAACCACCGGGGTCAGTTTTCGATTGCCGTTTGAATGTGAGCGCAGCGACGGCAGGGCAGGTCGGTTTCGACGGGCCACACCGTGATTCGACCGCGATTTGAAGGGTCCCGATCGGGTTCAGAGGTTCCTATCGGATACCGCGCCGCGCCGCGCCGCGCCGCGCTGGGATGGCATGACCGCGTTGTGTGTCCGCACGAGATCTATCTCGCCATTCACCATGGCCCTGAAGCACGTCGGTGCGGGTACCGTCAGAGGGTGGCGCTCGCACGCGTAGAGGAAGATCTTTCCTCGATTCGCCAGTACGTGCAGCAGCAGAAGGCGCTGGGCTCGGGGCGATTTCAAGGGGCCATCGAGCGGCAACTCGCTCGACGCACCCGCCCGGGAATACCGGCTCGGTGCAAGAAGCCGCGTTGTGGCGTAGTTGCTAAACTGGAATTATTAACCTGACTCTATTTGCTCACAGCCTGCCAGGCGTCGCCGCCAAGCTTGAAACAAGCTGCTCTGCATTTATCTACTCCGTCTACACTCGGATCCGTGAATACCTTGAAAGCCCATTTCGCATTGGGCACATTGCCATCGGGTTGCCCTCAGAACCCGACCCCTGTTGTTGGAGGGAACAATTAGCCATGGAAAAAAATAGACGGATCGCCTGGGTGCATCGAGGCCTGTCCTGGTTCTACGCCGCTATGACCGTGGTCTTGTTTGCGATGATGATCGAGCAGGGTGGGCCGGATGCCGCGATTGGCATCTATATCGCGCCGCCCGTCTTCGCGGGCCTGTTCCTGATCCATTTTCTCATTGCCCGTGGCGTTCGGGCCGGCAAGCCGGGTGCACGCGTAGCGTCGATCGTCATTGCGTCGATCATGTTGCTCGTGCTGCCGATCGGAACGCTGCTCGGCATCTTCTTGCTGATCCATACGATCGGCCACTGGGAGGCGGAGTGTCCTGCGGCAGACTGCACGGGCCACTAGTCTGGTCAAAGTGGACAGGTTCATTGGTCGCGGATGTTGCGCGGGGTGGGGTTGATGGAAGCGCCGCACGGGCCGGATTCATCTCGATAGTTCGGCAGCACGTCAGCACGGTCGGCCGACGGCGGATTGGCGAGGATTTGAATCGACTTTTTTGCACAGGGATGTGCGGTATGCAGGTTTTTCAGGACGGAAAAAAACCTGCCCAACAGCGTGCCGGTGCGATCATGCGCGGCGCTGTCGTAACCCACGTAACCGCGGCCACGCATGGCATCATTGCCGAAACAGGCTTACTCGAAGCCGTTGGCGAAGATGCCTTCGGTTTGCGCGAGATAGACCTGCTTCACGCGTTGCTCGACGCCGCTGTTGCCGCTGCCGCCGGCATTGATCGTGGCGCCGCGCACGCGCAGGTAGAAGTTCTGCGACAACGGCGGCACGTAGTCGAGGTAGACCCAGTCGTTGCCGCGGCGGGCGAAATTGCCGAGCAGCGAGTAGGTGTTGCCGGCGAGCGAGAACGCCAGATCCGGTGCGCGTGCGAGTTCCGGTGAGGCGCCATCGCGGCGCCAGCGAATCAGCGGAGGACCGCTGCTGTACGCGATGACGTCGATACTCTGCAATGCCGCGGCCGGTTGGTTGAGGCGCGCGAAATGGTCGTTCGCGGCGGCGCCGCCGAAATCGAGGAAGAGCCCGCCAGCGTATATTTTTCCGTCGGGCGCGATGCCGATGCTGTCGACGTATTGCGGACTGGTCAGCGTGTAGCTCGGCGTCGTCCAGGTCGGATCGAGACTGCCGTCGACGTTGAGCCGCTTGAAGAACGCCTGATTGTCGCCGCCGACCAGCAGCTTTCCATCGGCCTGCAAGGCCAACGCACGTTTGTTGCCGGTGAGCGCCGGGTTGTAGTCGACGTCGACGCTGCCGTTCGCGTTCAGGCGCGCAAGGCCCGCACGACCGAATCCACCGGTCACGGTGAACGTACCGGCCATCACGATGCGCCCGTCGGCCTGCAACGTCAGCGCGCGGACCGGTGCATTCGCGCCGGGACCGAAGCCGCTGTCGAGGCTTCCGTCGGGCATCAGGCGTGCGATCTCGAAGCGTGTCGCGCCGGAGATCGTCGTGAAGTCGCCAGCGACGAGAATCTTGCCATCCGGTTGTACCAGCAGATGGTTCACGCGATCGTTCGCCGTGCCCACGAAGCTGCCGTCGATCGATCCATTCGCATTCAAGCGCGCGATGTGTTGCCGCGGATTGCCATTGATCGTCGTGAAGTCGCCGCCGACGATGAACTTCCCGTCGGGCTGCATCGCGATCGCTGTCACGGCCGCGTTTGCTGATGGACTGAAACCGGTATCGAGGTCACCGTCCGCGTCGAGCCGTGCCAGACGGTTGCGCAGCGTCGTACCGACCTGGGTGAAGAATCCGCCGAACACGATCGACAGATCGGGCTGCACGACCAATGCCATCACGGTGCCATTTGGATTTGGCGCGAAACCGGTATCGAGGCTGCCGTCCGCTTTGAGGCGAGCCAGCCGATTCACCGCAACACCGCCGAGCTGGGTGAACGGACCGGCGAGGATCATTCGTCCGTCGCCTTGTGCGGCCATCACTGTTGGTTGCGTGGGGCTCTGGGCACTCTGGTTGAACGCGGCTTCGAGGCTGCCATCGGCATGCAGTCGCGCCAGGCGCCGCCGGGTCTTTCCGTTCACCGTGGTAAACGTACCGCCGATCACGATCTGGCCGCTGGGCTGCTGCGCGATCGCGATGACGGTGCTCGTTGCGCTCGCGGTGAAGCCGGTTTCCACATTGCCGTCGACGTTGATCCGCGCGATGCGCGTGTGGGTCTGTCCATCGACGCTGCTGAAGATGCCGCCGATCAGCGCCTTGCCGTCTTGCTGCAGGTTGATGCCGAGCACACCGCCGTTGACGTTCGGGTTGTACGCGACATCGAGCGTGCCATCGGTATTCAGTCGCGCGTAGTTGCTGCGCGCCTGTCCGGCGATCGTCGTGAAGTTGCCGCCGACCAGCAGCTTGCCGTCGTTTTGCAAAGCCAGCGCGCAACTGCACACGTCGGGATTGGGGACGTAGCCGGTGTCGATGGAACCGCTGCTGCTGACGCGCGCGAGACCACTGCGCGTCTGGCCGCCGGCCTGGGTGAACCCGCCACTGAAAATCACTTTTCCATCGGGCTGGATCGCGATGTCTTCGACGACTCCGTCCGTGCCTGGATTGAACGCGGCGGACAGCGACGCACCGATCATCTGCGCGATGTTCGCGCGCGCAAATCCATTGACCGCGCTGAAAGCGCCGCCGATCAGCACGGTGCCGTTGGGGCGCAACGCCAGCGCGAACACCGCGCCATTCACATCGGGTGCGTAGCTCGTATCGAGGCTGCCATCGGGCATCAAGCGCGCGAGGTGATGACGGATACCGCTGCCGACCTGATCGAAATTGCCGCCGATCACGATGCGTCCATCGAGCTGCACCGCGATCGCCTGCACGCCGCCGTCGATGTCGATCGCTTCGAAGCCCGGATCGAGCAATCCGTCGGCGGTGAAACGCGCGATTCGATTGCGAACGGTTCCGCCGACGTCGGTAAACGCACCGCCGACGAGAATCTTTCCGTCGGGCTGTGTCGCCACCGTCACGACGCTGCTGTTCACATCCGGATCGAACGGTGCCGCAATCTGCGCACTCGACGTCACCGCGAAGGCGATGCCCAGCAAACCACCCGCAACGCGCAACAGCGAATGACGCGATGATGAAATGGAAAGCTTCATAGGACGCTCGATGGAAACCACGACACAGTGCCGTGCCTATCCCCACGTTAACCGGACGCGTCAGGGGCCACGCTCACGGTGGTTGGCGGGAGCGCCAGCGTCTGCCCGCCAAAGCATATCGCTCACCGATCCGTTGAATCCCGCCAAAAAATCTGCTCCGGCCCAGGGCCCGTCGCATGGGTAAAACGCGCGAGAATGAGGGTGTTCGAGGGGTCGCCGGCATTCGAAATTCCGACCGAAGGGGTCAGATACATTTACCGACGTGCCGATCGGAATTGTCTTGGCCATATCGACGAGCTGGGCAGGTACGCGAAGGCGGAAGAGTGAAGCAGCCTGTCGTGCGTGAAAGCCGGAACTGGCCACGCATCGCCTGCCTCGTATCGAAGTTGCCGGTGTATCTCTGCATATTGTCCAACGTGGAAACTATCGCTCCGCGTGCTTTTTTCATGTAGATGACGCCCGACGCTGTCTGCAGGATATTCGGGAGCAGTCGCTCACTATGGGGTCGAGGTTCATGCCTACGAGTTGATGACGAATCCTGTGCATGTGTTGGCGACGACGCCTGAGAACGGCGCGGACCGAGTCTCCGCGCAACGAGGCTTCAGCAAGGGCCGCGTGGGTGTCCCAGCAGTTGGGCGTGGCTACTCACAAGCCCGCTCGACGCGATGGCAGGAATTCGTGTGGTTCGTCGTTCAACTCACCGAGACGGCCGAACACCTCGATTCGCCGCGAGCATGCCTCGGCCGGCGACGACAATAACCTGGAGAAGGTCATGCATCCATTGAATCATAAGCTTAAACGGAAATCGCAAGCTGATCCGGGTAGCGTTTGCCGACCTCTCGAGGAAAGGATGAATGCAGTGAGGCATGGTGCGGTAATTCTCGGGCGCTCACTCGGGTGGGTGCTGCTCATCGGGGCTGCGCCGTTGTCGGCCGCCAATCTGGCCTTCGTGACCTCGACCGAAGGCGATGGCATCCTCGGCACATGGCCGGAAGCGGGCGGCAACACGGGCCTCGCAGCTGGCGACGCAATTTGTTTGGCGCGCGCCACGGCGGCAAACCTGCCCAATCCCGAGAGTTTCGTTGCCTGGCTGTCGACCACTGACGACGACGCCTATTGTCGCGTGCATGGCCTCACCGGAAAGAGGACTGACAATTGTGGACAACCCACGTTGCCCACCTTCGCAGGACCCTGGCAGCGCACGGACGGCACACCCTTCATGGGCAAGCTCGACCAGACTGGCGCCGTGTACACGCCGTTGAATCGCGACGAATTCAACGGCGCGGCGAATGCCCTGGTTGTCTGGACCGGAACGGGCTTGTACGGTACGGCCAACACGCGCAATTGCGGAAACTGGGTCGCGGACACCGACGTCGACATCGGGCACACCTACGCCACGTCACCGGGATGGACGGAGTACCCCGGATACACGTTCTGCAGCGGCCATAGCGGGCACCTGATGTGTCTGCAAAAAGGCGCCGGGGCCGCTCTGCAGGTGCCGGTTCCCAGCGGCCACAAGCAAGCATTCCTGACCTCGCTGAGGTTCACAGGCAACCTCGGAGCCGCGGTGCAAGCGAGCGGCAATACCGGTCTCGCCGCCGGCGATGCAATCTGTCGAAACCTGGCGCAGTCGGCAAATTTACGGGATTCACAAAGCTTTAAAGTGTACCTGGCTGACGAGACAAACCCGGCCACGCGTTTCCAGAATGGTGGCCCCTGGGACCGGGTCGATGGGATACGGTTCGCCGACAGTTTTGTCCAGATCGCGTCTGGCTATGTCACAGCGCCATTGAATGTCACGGAAACCGGAGCCTTCAAGGGGTTTCCGAACTTCTATGCTTGGACCGGCATGCAAAACGGTGTACCCGGATTCGCACACTGTTCTCACTGGACGATGTCCTTGGGATTTGGGTGGAGTGCCTGGCTCGATGGGATCGGACCGAATTGGCCTCCAACGTATCCCGAACCCAGCGATTGCTCCGGAGGCAATTCGCTGCTCTGCCTGTCGGATGCGGATCTGATTTTCCAGAACGGTCTGCAGTAGCGAAGGCTTGCAGCACGTTGGGTACACACGCGGCGCAGGCTAGCTCACCCCGTCGACGCGTCGAGCACCGCT
>JBDTLV010000147.1:0-10025 GCA_039934615.1 Tahibacter sp. | reverse complement strand
CGTTGCGGCAGCGCTGGCTGAAGGATCTGCTACCTGCCGCCGATTTGCCGCCAGCCGTTGCTGCGAATAGCGCAACCAACCTGCCGCCGAGCCACGCGGCAGGAATCGAAGCGGCGCGCAATGCTCTTTCCCAGACCCGCGAACTCAACACCGCTCAACTCAAGGATGCCGGCGACACCCTGACCGCGGCGGCCGCCGATGAACAGCTGGCCGATCAGATTGGTACGGACTGGCGTGCACTGCGTGGCATCGCGGCTCGTGCCGAAAACGATGCACAGCAACTTGAGCAAAACACCGCGCGTGACAGGACAGCCACGATGCTCGCCTGGCGCGCGAGCCTGCCCGAGCGGGCGAGCGTTGAACAGCTGGAAGCTCAACTTGCCAGCGAGCGAGCCGCGCTGACGGATGCGCGTACCTCCAGCACGGCCTTGCAAAGCGAGGTTTCGCGCGAGCTGGAACGACCCGGCCAAATTCGCGATGAATTGAAGACCGCGCAACTGACGCTCGCCGACGCCGAACGCGCACCTCCCGCCCATGACGCGAGCACTCCTGCGCTGGAAGAGATTCTGCGTCTGCGTCGACAGTCCACCACGCGACTCGCCCAGACGCGCGTCGCAAAACTCGAGGAAGAATTGCGCAGCTACGATGTGCGCCTGCGCCTGCTGACGGCGCGACTGCGCGATCGACAGCGCGAGACTGCCGATCGGCAGCAAAAAGTGGAAGCCTTGCAAAATCTCATACTGGATCGATCAAGTGCAGTCGTCGCCGCGCTGAACGCCCGCCTCGATCACGAAGCGGACGAAGCGGCCGTCGAAGGCGCGTCGCTGACCGAAGTCGCGCGACTGAATCAGCAATTTGGCCTCGAAGAGGCACGCACGATCTCGCGACTTGCGGAATTGCACACCCTCAAGGACGAATACTCCAAGGCCCAGCGGGGCACGGCGGAAGCCCTGAAGAACACGCGCGCGCGCATCGACATCGGGGTCAGCGAGGCGGTCGGCCTGATTCTGCTGTCAGAGCGGCGCAAGCTGCAGTCCGTGCCGGCGCTGAAACGCAAACTCGCGGGTATCGAATCGGAATTGGTCCAGGCGCGGATTCGCCTGATCGACCTGCGCGAAACTTCGACGGGAATGGATGACCCCGCGCAGCGCGTCAGCGCTGAATTGCAGCGCCTGCCAGACACTGATGCCGCAACGCGCACTCGCCAGCGCGAAGTTCTGTATCGCTTGATCGCTACGCGTGCCGAACTGCTGCCACAGCTCACGGTTCTGCAGACTCGCCTCGCCGAAGCCCTGGCCGAGACCGAACAGGACCTGCGCGCATTGACCAACGTCAGCACGGAGCTGCGCGATCTGCTCGATGCGCGGCTGCTATGGATTCCCAGTCATGCGCCCGTCGGGCGGACGTGGCCGAGCGAGATCTTCACTGGGTTGCTCGATGTACTGACGCCGCAACGCTGGTGGGATTCGTTGCGCGCCGTCGCTGCGCAGGCATTCGGTCGGCCGTTCGCGAGTCTCGCAGGGATTTCTATACTGGTTGCATTGTCCCTGTTGCGCCGCCGTGTGAAGACGGCGCTGGAGACGATCGCGGCTCCGATGCGCCGCATCCGCACCGACCGCTATCGACTCACCGGTCGAGCGCTGCTGCTCAGCCTGGTCGCCAGTTTTTGGGCGCCGACACTCCTGTGGTTTGCTGCGCGCCTGTGTCAGCGCGCGGCGGAGACGGGGCAAGCCTTCAGCGACGCACTGGCGCTGGCTTTTGGAGATCTGGTCATCCCCGCAGCGGCGTTGTCTTTTCTTGGCTGGATCAGCGTTGATCGCGGTCTGGCCTCGGCGCATTTTCGCTGGACCCAGGCACGCCGCACGTCGCTGCGCCGCATCCAGCTCTGGATGAGCTGTGCCCTGCTGCCCGCCCAATTCTTTCTTGCGTTGTACTTTTATTCCGCCGAGCAGGTGTCCAATGCGGGACTGGCACGCTTCGTTTTCGTCGGCGCCGGCTTGCTGCTGAGCTGGCTGGCCTGGCGCGAACTCGCACCCGGCGCGCTCTGGTCGCCGCGGACTGCGGTGACGGAACCGGTACGCTTCCGACAGTTGCTGCGCCTGGGAATCAGCGGTTTCGCACTCGCCGTGTGTGGCCTCGCACTGAGCGGCTATTTCCTGACTGCCACCACCCTGACCGCGCGCCTGGTCGAATCCGCCGGCGTATTGCTGATCGCGGCCACGCTGCACGGCATGGCGCTGCGCTGGTTGACCCTCGGTGAGCGGCGCCTGGCGCTCAAACGGATGGAGGAAAAGCGCGGCCAGGAGCCCGCGCGCGAAGACGAAGATCTGGAAACCCGCCCCGATTTCGCCGCCGAAGCCGAGCAGATCAGTCTCGCCAGCATCAATCAACAGACGCGCCGCTTGTTGCGCGCTCTCACCGCCGTGTTTCTCGTCGGCGCCCTGTTGTGGGTCTGGTCGGATTTCATTCCAGCACTGGCCTACCTCGGAGAAACCGCAGCCTGGCACTCCAGTTACCAAGTCGAGGGCAAGGAAATCGCGGTCATCGTCACCTTGCGCGCGCTGCTGTTCGCGGGCGTCGCGCTCGCGCTGACCTGGATCGCCACGCGCAACCTGCCAGGCTTGCTGGAAATCGGCGTGTTGCGACGCCTGCAGGTGGATGCGCCGACGCGCTACGCGATCACTGCGGTGTGTCGCTATGCCATCGCGATCTTCGGCACCGCATTTGGGCTGTCCCTGCTCGGACTGCGCTGGGGCCAACTGCAGTGGATGGCTGCTGCGTTGTCGGTCGGACTGGGTTTCGGACTGCAGGAAATCTTCGCCAATTTCGTGTCCGGATTGATTGTCCTGTTCGAACGACCGATTCGGGTTGGTGACGTGATCAGCGTCCGTGGCATCGAAGGCACGGTCACGCGCATCCGCACTCGCGCGACGACCGTGGTTGACTGGGACAACAAGGAAGTCGTGATTCCGAACAAAACCTTCATTACAGAACAATTGACCAATTGGACATTGTCCGACAGCATCACGCGTATCGTGATCAAGCTAGGCGTGGCTTACGCGAGCGATACGGATCAGGTTCGCAGCATGCTGCTCGACCTCGCGCGCGCGCAGTCAAAAGTGTTGCGGGAGCCGGGGCCAAACTGCTGGTGCGTCGCCCTCGGCAACAGCGCTGTCGAATTCGAATTACGCGTATTTGTCGGCGACGTGCTGGAACGCAACCCGGTGCGCAATGAATTGCATACAACCATCCTGCGGGAATGCCGTGCGAGGGGGATCGAATTGGCTTTTCCGCAAATGGATGTCTGGCTGCGCAATCCGCCCGAGCCCGTCGCGCTGCCAGGGACTCCTTCGGCTGTCAGCCGCGCGGATCCAGACCCGTCCGGAGCATCGCCTTGAGCATATCGCGGAGCGCGCTCAAGCCACTCCCAGCGCCGACGCAATCAACTTTTCGAACCGCGCCGCATCCACCCGGTTGACGATACGCGCGTTTGGAGCCAGTCCATTGCGGAGCTCCCAATCGACGATAGTCGCGCCACGCGTCAACCCGCCAGTCAATTCGATCGCCACATGCCGTTCTGCAGATTCGATGATGATGTCCGGATCCAGCGCTACCGCCATGGCGAGTGCATCGGCGGCAATCATTCCGGCGCGTCCGCGCTGCCGGGTGAACGCGCGCACCTTGCGCGAGATCGCGTCGAAGAATCGCGCGCGGGGATCGTCGGCCGCAAGCCAGGCTTCAAACCGCTCGAAGTCGATCGCGTGCCGAACGGTTGCTTCCCAGTCGACCAGGCAAAATTGTGGCCACGTGGAAAAAACCACATGCGCCGATTCGGGATCGAAAGCGATATTGAACTCCGCCGGAATCGACGTGTTGCCGCGGCCGGTGACCGCGCCGCCCATGATGACCAGGCGAGCGATACGCTCGGGCAAGGTCGGATCCAGACGCAGGGCCAGGGCCAGGTTCGTGAGCGGCCCCAGCGCGACCAAAGTCAGCTCGCCCGGACGTTCGCGACTCAGGCGCAACAGGGCCAGCGCGGCGTGCTCGATTTCCGCCTGGCGCTTCGCCGGAAGATACCCGGTGTCGCCAAATCCATCCTGACCATGCACAAAGGCAGCATCTGCCGCAGGCAGCACCAGCGGCGTCGCACATCCGGCAAAAACCGGCGTTGCGGCGCCGATCACTTCAAGCAGTTTCAGGGCATTTGCGACAGTGTGACCCAGCCCCACATTGCCGGCCGCGATGGTCAGGGCGGCGACGCGCGAATGCTCGTACGCCATCAGCAACGCCAAGGCGTCGTCGACACCCGGGTCGGTGTCGATCAATAAGATTTGCTGCATACGATACTTTTCTTCCGCGAGTTAATTCAGTCGAAACCTGCGACAAACAACGGGTCGCCGTTCAGCTGCACGTGATCGAAGTAGCAGGTGCTGTCGCCAATCGCGGCAGTCGCGCTCCGCACATGACTGAGGTAAATCGCTGCGGCACCCGCGCCGGCAGGCACGATACCACTGACGCCGAGTGTTTCGAAGGTGCCGTCATTCAGCGCGTTTTGCGCGTTCAGATCGACGACGATGCCGGCCATAATGTTGCAATTGTTCTGATTGACGACGGCTACGCGCAATTCGCAACGATTGCCCGCGAGCAGATTCGAGGCGACCGCGACATTGACCATAAAGGGGCCGGCCGGCAGTGTGATGCACTGCGACCATCCGTCCTTACCCGCGTCGTGCCAGACGCTGGAGGCTTTGGCGCTACCCAGTCCTGGCGATCCAACGGTGGCATCCCAATCAACGTGACCGTGGGTCCCACCATCCAGATGAAATTGCCAGTTTGCGGCTCTGAAAGCGGGGTCAAAATCCGGATTGAGGATATGATCGGCCGGCAGCGGCAGCGCGTCGCTGAGACTCAGCGCCAGGAGCAAACTCGTCAGTAGCATGTCGTTCTCCGTTTAGTGCGCGGCCAAATATAGCGCTGCTGCGCGCCGCGAACCATCGAACACCGCACGAACGGGCGATCCTGCCGACCGGCAGCACGGTTCACGCGCCGGCGTAGCGCGCCGAACTGCCGATCCACCGCGCCACCAGGCGTTCTGCCAAGTCGGCATGCTCGGCGAGCATCACGGCACCGACCCGGTGCACGGCAGGAAGCAGGTCCGCATCGCGCTGAAGGTCCGCAATACGGAATTCCAGCCGGCCCGTCTGACGTGTGCCGAGCACTTCGCCGGGGCCACGAAGCTGCAAATCTTTTTCCGCGACCACAAATCCGTCGTTGGTTTCGCGCAGCACCCCCAGCCGATCGCGCGCCAGCCCCGAGAGCGGTGGCTGATAGAGCAGCACACAGCTTGAAACCACGCTGCCGCGACCAACCCGACCGCGCAGCTGGTGCAGTTGCGCAAGACCCAGCCGTTCGGCGTTTTCAATCACCATCAGGCTCGCGTTCGGTACATCGACGCCAACCTCGATCACCGTGGTGGCGACCAGCAGGGCGAGTTCCCCCGACTTGAACGCATCCATCACGGCCTGTTTTTCCTTGGCCTTGAGACGACCGTGCACCAACCCGACCCTCAGGCCTGGCAAGGCCGCGCACAATTCCACAAAGACGGTTTCGGCGGCTTGCGCCTGCAACTGTTCGGATTCCTCAATCAGCGTGCAGACCCAGTAGGCCTGGCGCCCTTCCGCGCAGGCACCGCGTATGCGTTCGACCACTTGTGCACGACGCGCGTTCGAAATCGCCACGGTGGCGACCGGCGACCGGCCGGGCGGCAATTCGTCGATCACCGACACGTCCAGGTCCGCGTATGCGGTCATCGCCAGCGTGCGCGGAATCGGCGTCGCCGTCAGGACGAGCTGGTGCGGCACCTGCACGCCTTCGCGCCCTTTGTCACGCAAGGCCAGACGCTGGTGGACGCCGAAGCGATGCTGTTCGTCGATGATGGCCAACCCCAGGCGTCGAAACACGACGCCTTCCTGCATCAGCGCGTGGGTGCCGATGACCATCGGCGCACCGTCAGCGGTAGCGGCAAGCGCTGCGCGCCGCGCTGCGCCCTGAATCTTGCCCGCCAGCCAGACAATGTCCACACCGAGCGGGCTGAACCATTGTTTAAATGTGCGCAAGTGCTGCTCGGCGAGCAATTCGGTCGGCGCCATCAGCGCGACCTGGCAACCCGCCTCGATAGCCGCCAGCGCGGCGAGCGCGGCGACCAGGGTCTTGCCCGAACCCACATCGCCCTGCACCAGCCGGAGCATCGGCTGTGAGCGCTTGAGATCGGCACTGATCTCCGCCGACACACGGCGTTGCGCCGAGGTCGGCCGAAACGGCAATGCCGAGAGCAGATGTTGCTGCTGAGCTCCGTCGCCGCGCAAGACCGGGGCGCGATGACTGCGCACCTGAGCGCGCAGGCGCTTCACACTGAGGTGATGACTGAGCAATTCTTCAAACGCCAGGCGCTGCTGCGCGCGATGATCGCCGAGCGCGAGACGATCCAGATCCGCATCGGGTGGCGGCCGGTGCACGTACAACAAGGCTTCACGCAGTGAACCCTGACCCCATTCATGGCGAAGCTCCGCGGGAATCAGCTCCAGTGTCGCGTCCTCTGGCAGTTGCACCAGCGCGCGCTGGATCAATCCGGCAAGACGCTTCTGTCCCAAGCCTTCGGTGGTCGGATAGATGGGCGTGAGCAGCTCGGCCATCTCACTGACGCTGCCGTCCGGCAACCGCTCGTATTGTGGATGCACCATTTCCAATCCCTGCGCACCATGACGGATTTCTCCGTAGCAGCGCAGGCGCGAGCCGACCGACAGCAGCTTCACCTGATTTGCGTTAAAGTGGAAAAAGCGCAAAACCACGGTCTGCTGCGAAGCGTCGGCGATCGCAACCTGCAATTGCGCCCGGCGACGAAACGTCCGCTCCACGGCTTCAATACATCCTTCAATTTGCGCGCTGTCGCCGACGCGCAAATCCGCAATGGACACGACCCGGGTACGATCTTCGTAGCGCAGCGGTAAATGGAACCAGAGGTCCTGGATCCGCTCGATACCGAGCCGTGTCAGCGCCATCGCAAGCGCCGGACCCACACCCGGCAAGCCCGTCACCGGAGCCGACGCGAGATCCCCGCGTTGTTCGTTGGAAGTTGGGCTGGGCACTACGGGCATTCGCTGATCGGGTCCGGATTCAAAGTCGCATCGCCCATTGTCCCATCCGCCGCGAGTGCATTCCGCAGGTACACGCAGGATCTGCTGGGGGTCAGGTCCGCATCGACCTGCAATCCCGTCCAGCGTACCGCGCAAAGTGCTCGGTGCCGGTGCGGGCCTCCGACACTAGCGTATTCCGCACGCCAGAGTCCAAGTGCCCCCATTGCCGTGCGGGGGAGCCTCCCATGCGGATACGGTGCAATCTGTCGCAATTCGGATCGTGCTGCCTGCAAGCGTCCGTCAGTTGATCGCGCGGATCGACCGGGTGCGATGCCGCACGTTATCCGGCAAGTACCAACACAAAATCAATTTCCACCTGTGCACCTTTCGGCAACGCGGCTACACCGATGGTGGAACGCGCCGGATACGGAGCCCGAAAATACTCGGCCATCACCGCATTGACTGCAGCAAAATCGGCCAGATCGGTGAGATAAATACCGACACGCGCGACGTCGGCGAACGTGGCTCCGGCCGCGTTGCACACGGCCTTCAGATTGTCGAAGACGCGGCGCGTCTGCGTCGCGATATCACCGGTGATCAGTGTACCGCTGGCGGGATCGAGGGGAATCTGTCCGGACGTGTAGATTGCATTGCCCACGCGTACTGCCTGCGAATAGGGACCGATGGCTTGCGGCGCGTCGTTGCTGACGATGATCTGACGACTCATGGAGATCCTTGCGGGCTGCGGTTCAGACAGGATGGCGATAGACGCCGTGCACGACGGCGAGCCGGCGGACGCGGCGCATCACGTCGGCGAGGTGCTTGCGGCTCCTCACTTCGATGGTGAATACGATGATCGCCGACATCACGCCGCGATCCTGGTATTCCACATTTTCGATATTTGAATTGCTTTCGGCAATCGCGGCTGCGACCGAGGCGAGCACGCCGGGCTTGTTCTGGATATCGACGCGCAGTTCGACTTTGTAGTCGCCGCTGACATCGCGATCCCACTCCATTTCGATGCAGCGTTCCGGTGCCTTGCGAAACTCGGGCACATTGGGACACTCAAGCCGATGCACGACGATGCCCTTGCCGGCAGTGAGATATCCCATGATGTCGTCGCCCGGCAACGGATGGCAGCAATTGGCAAAGCTCAACACGCCGCGTTCGGCGCCAGTGATGAGAATCTTCTCCGAACTGCGCCGGCCCGGCGCGATCGCAATATCCGGATGCAGGCCGACCAGTTGCAACGCGACCTGATCCGCCATGCGGTTGCCCAGTGCGATATCCGCGAGCAGTTCCTCGAGTCGCTTGAACTTGTTTTCGGCGAGATAGCGGTCGAGCAGTCCGCCCGGCACGCTTTCGAGCGATGCGGCAACCGCTTCCAGGGCGCGATCGAGCATGCGATGCCCGAGTTCCACCGCATCTTCATGCTGCAGGCGCTTGAGGTGATGGCGGATCGCCGTGCGCGCTTTCGCCGACACCACCCACTCCAGCCATTGCGGATGCGGCTGCGCAGACGGCGCGGAAATGATCTCGACCGTCTGACCGCTGACCAGACGCGTGCGCAGCGGCGCGAGACGTTTTTCAACGCGGGCGGCTACTGCGTGGTGACCCACGTCAGTGTGTACGGCGTAGGCAAAATCCAGCGCGGTGGAATTGCGCGGCAGCGCAAGAATGCGCCCCTTCGGAGTGAACAGGTAGACCTCGTCCGGGAACAGATCCACCTTTACATTTTCGATGAACTCGAGCGAAGACGAGGTGCGCGACTGACTGTCGACCAGGCTTTCGACCCACTCCCGCGCACGCGATTGCGCCGCGTTGCCGGAAATCGCACCCGACTTGTATGCCCAGTGGGCCGCGACGCCGCGCTCCGCCACAGTGTCCATTTCTTCGGTGCGGATCTGAATTTCGATCGGTGCACCGAATGGCCCGAACAGCACGGTGTGCAGCGATTGGTAGCCGTTGGCTTTGGGTATCGCGATGAAGTCGCGGAAACGCGCATCCAGGGGCTTGTACAGCCCGTGCACGGCGCCGAGCGCGTGATAGCAGCGCATCACATTGTTGTCGGTCACGACGCGGAAACCGTAGACGTCCATGACCTGATTGAACGACTTGTGCTCGCCGCGCATCTTCTTGTAGATGCTGTACGGCGATTTGATCCGGCTCACGACGCGGGCCTTGATGCCTTCCGTGCCGAGCCGCGCGATCACCGCGACTTCGATTCGCGCCATCGCTTCGCGGCGATTGCCGAGCGCGCTGCGGATGCGCGCCTCGATCACCCGGTAACGGTCCGGGTGCATCGCACGAAAGCCCAGCTCCTGCAACTCCGCCTTGAAGCGGTTCATGCCTAGACGTTGCGCGATCGGCGCATAGATTTCCAGCGTTTCGCGCGCGATGCGGCGCCGGGAATCGACGTCCATCGAGCCAAGCGTGCGCATGTTGTGCAATCGATCGGCAAGCTTGATCAGGATCACGCGCAGGTCGCGCGCCATCGCGAGGAGCATCTTGCGGAAGCTCTCGGCAGCCGCTTCCTGGCGGCTCTTGAATTGCAGCTTGTCGAGCTTGGTGACACCGTCGACCAGTTCGGCCACCGGCTCGCCGAATTCCCGGGCGAGCTCGGCACGCGTCAGCGGCGTGTCTTCCAGCGTGTCATGCAAAATCGCCGCGATGATGGTCTCGTGATCGAGACCGAGCTCGGCCAGAATCGCGGCAACCGCGACCGGGTGGGTAATGTAGTCTTCGCCACTTTTACGCGTCTGTCCGGCGTGCGCGTGCGCACCGACCTCGAAGGCGCGCCGCACCAATCGCACCGCCGTGGGTGCGAGATAGGGCGCCAGCTTATCCTCGAGTGCGCGAACATAGTCGGGAGGTTCGCTCACCGTCGGCGCC
>JBDTLV010000146.1:0-10093 GCA_039934615.1 Tahibacter sp. | reverse complement strand
CCGTCGCACCGTCGCACCGTCGCACCGTCGCACCGTCGCACCGTCGCACCGTCGCGCCGATTGCAGCGAAGACCAAAGGCCGCTGCGCTGCGCGTCGATCGGGTCCGCGAACGATTCTTTCCCGTCACTAATGGAGTGTCTGTCACGTGCCCATCATTCCGCACAATCCCGCCAGCCTGTTCCCGCAATATCGCAACTACAGCCACGCGGTCGAAGTGCGAGGCGAGTCGCGCCTGCTGATCATCAGTGGCCTCAACGGCTACCTCGCCGATGGCATCACCATGCCGGAAAGTTTCGACGAGCAGGCGGACCTGATCTGGAGTCATATCCGTACATTGCTGCATTCTGCGCAAATGGACATTCACAACCTGGTCTCACTGCGCACCTATCTTGCGCACCCGCAATACGACGAGGCCAATGGCCGCATGCGCGTCAAGCACCTCGGCACTCACGCGCCTGCATCGACCGTGGTTTGCTGCCAGTTGCTGGAGTCCCGCTGGAAGCTCGAAATCGAGGCGATGGCGGCGACGTAGCTCAGGGCGGTGCGGACGCGCGCGCCAGCCGGGGTGTCCTCAACTCGGCACAGCGGCGAATGAATCGACCATCGACGCCCGCGGAATCGCTGAAACCGGCAATCCGGATAGTCGCCGGATATGGCTCGTCCTGGCGGCTTCGATGTCGAGATGGGTTTGACGTCCTGCCTGGATCGTTCGTACCCGGCTCATGAGCCGGTTCGCGTGCCTTCAGGCGATTGGCTGGGCGGCAACTATTTTTGCCAAGTCCACAAATCGCATCGGTGCGAGCTGCTCCGCGCGGTCGCGCGGATTGATCCCGGCAGCCTGAATCTGCTCGACGGTCGCGACGTCGTGCAAGGCGTTCGAGAGCGTTTTGCGACGCTGGCCAAAGGCGTGTCGCACGATGCTGGCGAGCAGGGCAGGGTCCGCATCGTGACGTTCCTGCAGGGGCAGTGGTGTGAGCCGCACCACCGCCGAGTCGACCTTGGGCGGCGGCGTGAACGAACCGGGCGGTACGCCGAACAAGGGATCCACTCGGCAGCTCAATTGCAGCATCACGCTGAGGCGGCCATAGACCTTGCTGCCCGGCGGTGCAGCCATCCGCTCGACGACTTCCTTCTGCAGCATGAAGTGCATGTCGGCGATGGCGTCGGAGTGCTCGATGCAATGGAACAGGATAGGCGTGGAGATGTTGTACGGCAGATTGCCGACCACGCGCAGTTTGCGGGCCCCTGCGAGGGCACTGAAGTCGACCGTCAGTACATCGGCCTGGATGACCGTCAATTTGCCCAGCGCTTCGGCGGACGCCTGGATGCGCGGAATCAGGTCCCGATCGAGCTCGATCACGGTGATCGAACCGTGTTCGCGCAGCAAAGGAAGCGTGATCGCGCCTTCACCGGGACCGATCTCGACGAGCACGTCACCGGGTTTCGGTGCTACGGCCTGCACGATGCGCCGCACGATTCCGGCGTCATGCAGGAAGTGTTGTCCAAAACGCTTTTTGTGCACATGTTTGCCATCGTCGACAGACGTGTTGCGCGGCGAGTGGCGATGACGATCGTTCAAGCGGGAGCCTCGGGCGGTGGCGCGAGCGGCGAGGAATTCGCCAGCTCTTCAATGATCCAGGCGCGGAACTGCTGCACCGAGGGTTTCTCGGCGTGAGTTTCGGGACAGACGAGATAGTACGCGTACAGCGCAGGAATGCGCATCGCGAAAGGTGCAATCAGTTCACCACTGGCCAAGCGGGCCGCGACCAGCGAGCTGCGCGCGAGCACCACGCCCTGGCCTTGCGCGGCGGCGCGCACGGCGAGTTCGGTGTCGTCGAAGATCGGGCCGCGACGTGGCTCGGTGATGCGGATGCCGGCGGCCGCGAACCAGCGCACCCAGTCGTTCAGCCGCGACTGCTGCTTGATGCGCACCAGGGGCAGTTCGAGCAATTGCTCCGGCGTCTTCAATCCGTGCGGCGCAAGCTGGGTGCTCAGCACGGGAAACAGCTCGTCATCGAGCAACTTGTCGCAGCGCAGGCCGGGCCACGGGCCGTTGCCCCAGCGGATCGCGACGTCGATGCCGTCGTTGCGGAAATCGGCGAGGTTGGTGCTGCTCTGCAGATTGAGTTCGATATCCGGATGACGGGCGAGAAATCCGCCCAGCCGCACGACCAGCCATGCCGCGGCGAAGGACGGCAACACGGACAGGCTCAGTACGTGGCCGGCGCTGCGTTCCCGCACGCGGGTTACTGTCGCGGCCAGTTGGTCCAGGGCTTCGCGCACGCCGATCGCGAGCTGCTGGCCCGCATCGGTCAGCCAGACGCGCTTGCCGTCGCGTTCGAACAGCTTGAGCTCTAGTTCATCCTCCAGGGCTTTGATCTGCAGGCTGACCGCGCCGTGCGTCAGGTGCAGTTCGGCGGCGGCGCGCGTCCAGTTCAGGTGTCTTGCAGCGCACTCGAAGATGCGCAGCGTGCGCAGCGCGGGGAGATGGTTCCAGGCGGCCATCGGTGAGTTCCGCTGACAGTACCTCTCAGAAAGTATCGATTTTGTGCCGACCTGTCGAGGTCTAGCATAGTCGTTGACCCCCGCCCTGTTGGCGTGGCTTACGCTGGTGAGGTTCGCCGGCAAGGAAAAGGAACATGAGTACCGGTTTGATGACGCGTATGCTTGCCCTGGCGATGATCTGGGGCGGCTCGTTCTTGTTCATGCGCCTGGCGGTGCCCGAATTCGGCACCGGATTCACTGCCGCAGGGCGCATTACCCTCTCGGCCATCGCCCTGCTGGCATTTTCGGCAGCGCGCGGGGCGCGCATCGATTGGCGTCAGCATTGGAAGGCATACATCTGGATCGGTGCGCTGAGCGCTGCGGTTCCTTTCTTGCTGTTTGCACATATGGCGAAGTATCTTCCGGCGGGCTATTCCGCCGTGCTGAACGCGACAGTGCCGCTGTTCGCGGTGTTGCTCGGCTGGTACACCCAGCGCGCACGCCCTTCGGTGTCGAAGCTGCTCGGTGTGGTCGTCGGACTGGCGGGCGTCGCCACGATTGCGCGTTTTGGCACAGTGACGATCAGCGCAGCGACGTTGCTCGCATTCGTCGCCGGACTCGGAGCGGCAACGCTGTATGCGATCGGTGCGGCCCAGCTGCGCCAGCGCTTCGCCACTACCGATCCGGTGGTCGTGGCGACCGGCAGCCAGGTGGGTGCCGCGGTGATTCTGACCCCGTTCCTGCTGTCGAACGTGCCAACTCAAGTACCTCACCTGGTGCCGGCGTTGGCGCTCGTTGCTCTGGGTCTGGTCTGCACCGCGATTGCCTTTGTGGTTTATTTCCGCGTGCTGCGTGAGGCAGGTCCGGAGCGCGGCACGACCGTGACGTTCATGGTGCCGTTGTTCGCCCAGGTGTGGGGTGCGCTGTTCCTCAATGAAGCGATCACCTGGCCGGCGATCGTTGGGCTGGGTCTGGTGCTGTTCGCGGTGGCCCTGGTATTCGAGAAGGTGCGCTGGCCGAGCCGTCCTGCTCCGGCGGTGGCTGTGCTTGCCAGTTGTGCCGAAGTCGGCAAGCACTGAAACGGGAAAGTGGTATTGATTTATTTGTATAACCGAAACGCGGCGCAGGGAAGCGCCGTCGTTGGCGACGGATTCGTCGAACAGCCCGAATGATTGACCCTACGCGCAGTCTCCGAGTCGGAGCGAATTGCGGTCGGGAGTTTGAGGTCAGGTGCCGGCGCGGCGCCGTTCGATCAGGTCAATCGCCATCCGGGTCGCAGTGATCAGGCTGGCGGGATCTGCGAGTCCCTTCCCGGCGATATCCAGCGCCGTGCCGTGATCGACCGACGTGCGCAGAAACGGCAGACCCAGCGTGATGTTCACCGCTTCGCCGAAACCCTGCGCCTTGAGTGCGGGCAGGCCCTGGTCGTGGTACATCGCGAGTACCGCATCACACTGGGCGAGTTGCTCGGGAACGAAGGCCGTGTCGGCCGGCAGGGGCCCCAGCAATCGCATGCCTTCCTGACGCAACGCGGTGATCACCGGAATGATCGTCTCGATTTCCTCATGACCCAGGTGTCCGCCTTCGCCCGCATGAGGATTCAATCCCAGCACGGCGATGCGCGGTTGTGGAATACTGAATTTATCGACAAGGTCCGCATGCAGGATGCGCAGGCAGCGCTGCAGCAGTGCAGGCGTGATGGCCGCCGCTACTGCGCGCAAGGGCAGGTGCGTGGTGGCCAACGCGACCCTGAGGGTCGAGGTGGCGAGCAGCATGACCACGTCCGAATGCGTGCGCGCGGCAAAGAATTCCGTGTGGCCGCTGAACGGATGTCCTGCGTCATTGATGACCGCCTTGTGCACGGGGCCGGTCACCAACGCATCGAATTCGTAGGCGACACAACCGTCAGCAGCACGCGCCAAGGTCTCCAGCACGTAAGCGGCGTTGTCCCTGGCTAGTTGCCCGAACGTATTCGGTGTGCGCAATCCCACCGGCACGACGCGAAGTTGGCCGGCTTCGCGATGACGAAGCGCGACACCATCGAATGGCGAGAGTGCGAGTTGAATGCCCCGGCTTGCGGCAGCGGCGCGCAGCATATCCGCATCGCCAATGACGACCAGATCGGCCTGCAGATCGGTCGCGGCGAGAGCCGCGACCAATTCGGGACCGATGCCAGCCGGTTCACCCGGCGTCAGTGCCAGACGCGGTAAACGTCCGGCGTGCATCGCTATCAGGGTGCGCTGGCGGGGGCAGTGCCCTGCAGCGCCGTACCATCCGGCTTGAAGCCGGGCAGGCGATATTCGACGAAGGCTTCGGAGCGGATCTGGCGCAGGAAGTTGTCGTAGTCTTCTTCGGCCTTGCGCTGGTGGATCGCGTCACGCGCCTGTGCGCGCCGTGCATCGTTGGTCTTGTCTTCCTGGCGCATGCCGAGGCGCTGCACGAAATGCCAGCCGACGTTGCTGTGGAACGGCTCGCTCACCTCGTCGTCCTTGAGGCCGGAAATGACTTCCGCCACCTGCGGACCGAACGAGTCGATCGGAAACCAGCCCATGTCGCCGCCATTGTTGGCGCTGGTGTTGTCCTGCGAGCTGGCCTTGGCGATCTTGGCGAAGTCTTCCTTGCCGTCGACGATGCGCTCGCGCAGCGCGCGGACTTTCTTTTCCGCTTCGGCGGAACTGACCAGTTCGGTGACCTTGATCATGACGTGGCGCGCGTGGAATTCGGTGACGACCTGCTTGCCCTGCTCGCGCTGATCGGCCAGCTTCAAGATGTGGAAACCGCTCGGGCCGCGCACGGCCGGGCTGACCTGGCCTTTCTGCATTCCCTGAAGAAGGTCGCCGAACATCGAAGGCACCTGGTCGTAGCTGCGCCAGCCCAGATCACCGCCTTCCAGTGCGTCGGGAGCATCCGAATAGCGGATTGCCGCAGCATTGAAATCCAGGCCACCGTCGATTTCCTTTTTGACTTTTTCCGCTTTGTCGCGTGCGGTCTGCAACTGATCGGCTGTGGCACCGTCGGGAACGCCGACGAGGATGTGCGAGAGGCGTACTTCGCCGGTCTTCAGACTGTTGCTCGCCAGCATGATGTCGATTTCCGCATCGGTTGCCTGCGAGGACTGGGTGACGCGCTGGCGCAGACGCTGCTGCAACATTTCGTCGCGCAGGTTGTGGCGGAATTCGTCGTAGGAAAGCCCATCACGCGCAATGGCGCCACGCAGCTGGTCGACGTCCATTTTGTTCTGCTGGGCAACCGTGGTTACGGCCTGATCCAGCTCGCCATCGGAAACGCGTACGCCGGTCTGGTCAGCCTTGGCCACTTGCAGGCGCCCCATGATCAGGCGATCGAGCACCTGGCGCTGCAGTACGTCGCGCGGCGGCAACTGCTGCGGATTGCGCTGGTACTGGGTCAGCACCTGATTCACCGAGCGATCCAGCTCGCTCTGCAGGATGACGTCTTCATCCACGACCGCAACGATGCGGTCGATGGTGTCGGTCGGTAGCAATTGAGCCTGCACACGCGGAGCGGAGGCACCCAGAGTGGCAACGAGGGCGAAAGCGAGCGCGAACTTGTTCATCGGACTTCCGTGGATGGTGTCGGGATCCCGCACGCAGGACAGAGCCCGTGCGTGCGGTCGAATGCGCCAGTACTAATCGCACGGCGATCCGAACTACGACCTGAACGGGCTGCCGGAGAACCGCGGCGGACCCGGAAACGGCCGTTATTGTTGGTAGCCAAGAATAGCACGGCGCAGGAAATCGTCGGTTTTCTGGCCGATCGCGCCCATCCCCTTGAACTCGAGTTCGAAGTACAGGGCGTTGTTCGCTTTACCCTCGGCGTTGCGCACGTAGTGGCGGGCCAGCAGACGCCAGGCCACACAACAGGAGTCGTGTTCGATGCCGAGGAAGCTTTCCAGCGTCTTGCGATCGCGCAGCGACCAGTTCCAGCGTCCGATCAGGCGCCATGCCTCGTTGAGGGGCAGCAACGCGGAAATGTCGGTCTGTTCCAGGAAATCACGCCGATAGCGGTAAGCCAGATTGAGCAAGCCGCGATCGCCGAAACGATGCTGCAACGAAGCCGTGGCCAGATCGGTACGGTCACCGTTCGGATTCCACTGGTCGGCCAGTCGCACGCGCCAGCGTTCGTTGATGTGCAGATCCAGTTCGCCAACGTAGGCGGAGCCGTCATAGTCGGTCGGCGCCACGCCGGGCAATTGCACGCGCTGGTCGTCGAAATAGCGGATCTGCCCCAGACTGGCCGACAGTCGTTCGTTGCCCGTCTCGGTTTCCAGCAGGCGACTGGTCAGCGCCAGCGTCAGGTTGTTCGCGTCGACCTGCCGGTCCGCGCCCGCAAAACGATTGGTTGTGAACAACTGCGCAAAATCGAAATTGATCGGTTGCGTATCGAATACCGGCAGTCCGCTCTGGTCGCGGTACGGTACGCGCAGATAGTAGGCGCGCGGTTCCAGGGTCTGCAGGAACTTGCTGCCGAACCATTGCACGTCGCGTTCGAAAACCAGCCCGCTGTCGATGCTGACGATCGGTGTGTTGCGCGTCGGCGATCCGTCGATCTCACGATCCAGATGGTAGCTGGTGTAGCGGACGCCGACTTCCGGTCGCAGGAACCAGGCGTTGCCTTCCAGCGGCAGGGACAGATAGGGGTAGGCGTCGAGTCGCTCGCCGTCTAGGGCGCCGGGCTTGTGGAACGAGACAAATTCGGAGCGCACGCCTCCGCGTAGCAGACTGCCCAAAGCGTGGTCCGCTTCGAAGGTTGCGCGAGGCAGGCGGCGATAGGGTTCGAACTGGTCGTCGAGTGTGGGGTCGGTGATCTGGTAGCGGTCGGCACCGAAGCTGGCAGTCCACCACGTGCCGTGACCGTTCAAGTACGCGCTGGACGGCAGCAGGCTGGTCGCGACGCTGGACAGCGAATTGCCGAAGTCCTCGAAATAACGATCGTCGGACACGTGGCTGATGTTCGCCGCGAAACTCCAGTTTTGCGACAAGGTCGCATAGTCTTCAAAGTGGAAATAGCCGCGGTCCTTGTCGGACTTGCGGTCGTTCGGCAGCCAGTTGAACTGGATTTCGCCCTTGTTGTGTTCCTGCAGGTAGCGAAACTCTGCGCCGAACATGAAACCACGCTGCCCGACGATGCGTGGATACAAGGTCGCGTCGTAGTTCGGTGCAAGGTTCAGATAGTACGGTTGCGAGTAGTCGAAGCCGCTGTTGTTCGACACCGCGATGGACGGGTACAGGAATCCACTCTGGCGCCGATCGTCGAGGGGAAAGCGCGCATACGGCAGCCAGAAAATCGGCGTTCCACGATAGCGCATGGTCACGTCGTGGCCGCGGCCGATGCCTTCGGCCTGATCCAGCGCCAGATCCTTCGCGGTGATTTCCCACTGACGGTCACCGGGATCGCAGGTGCTGTAGCTGACCGCCGTCATCGCGGCATGATCGGCATCGATCAGCTTCGCCTGTGTGGCAGCGCCATTGCCACGCCCCTGCAACAGTTGATATTGGACATTGTCCAGCGTGCTGGCATTGGGATCGGTCGTGCCCTGCGCCTTGTCGGCCGACAGCAGCATTCCCCGATCCTGATAGCGCACGTTGCCTTCGGCGAGATATGCGGTGGTCTCGGTCCAGTAGGTCAGCTGGTCCGCCTGCAGCAACTGGTCGAGGCGCTGAATGCGCGCGTCGCCCTGCAGCACGTAGCGGCTGGTGTCCTTGGACTGGAAGCGCTGCGCGGTAAAATCCGTCGTCGCCGACTCCCGGGTGCCGCTGGTGGGCAGACCCGGAGTGTAGATCGACAGCAACGCGTTGGGCTTGCACAGCGCGAAATCGTCGGTCTTGCGCGGGCAGCCGGCGAGGCCTGGCGTGCAGGCCGCAGGCGCGGGTGCCGCGGCTGCGGCACCGTGCAGGGCGAGGCTGGTGGCCAGTGCGAGCAGGTGCGGGACAGGGTGAAGCTGAAATTTGCGCGGCACGAGCACGGTCTTTTACGGCCGGAGAGACGCGTAAGATGCCCGAAAGCGCCTCATGCCGGCAATCATTGCGCGCGAGCCTTGTGTGTGCACGGGTTGACCTCCATTCATGCCAACCATCGCCAGGAGATCGACTATGGACGAGAAAGTCTGCAAGACCGACGCCGAGTGGCGCAGCGAACTGAGTCCGGAGCAGTATGCAATCTGCCGCTGCTCGGCCACCGAGCGACCGTTCACCGGCAAGTATTGGGATCATCACGCCGATGGCACCTACACCTGTGCCGCCTGTTCGGCGCAGCTGTTCGATTCCACCGCCAAGTTTGATTCCGGCAGCGGTTGGCCGAGCTATTTTCAACCGCTCGCGAGCACGGCGGTAGCGACGCACGAAGATACGACGCTCGGCATGCGGCGCGTTGAAGTGCGCTGCGCGCGCTGCGATTCGCACCTCGGCCACGTATTCCCGGACGGTCCCCGCCCGACCGGGCAGCGCTATTGCATCAATTCGGCCGCGCTGGATTTCGTCGAGAAGCAGCCCGGTTCATAAAGTCCATCAGCAGCCTTGTGGAATCGGCGCAACCGTGCAGATTTCCAACGACAGCTGGTTGTCTTCGTTCGAGGTGCGGAACAGCACGTCGTTGGTCGCGAAGAACGGCACGGCGGGATAGCCGACGACGCCGATGTCCGGGTTGACGCGGAAGCGGATCGACTGGCTGCCGTTGTGCGGCTGGCTGGTTTTCAGCGGAATCAGGAATTCCAGCCAGACGCCTTGCGCCATACCCCAACTGCCGCCGCCGAAGCCGCCGTTCGGCGCCGAAATGCGCAGACCTTCGAAGCCCTGCGCAAACGTCTGTGGACAGCCGTAACCCGCATCGTTGCCGAGATTGAACAGGACGGTCGTGTTGGGATGGTTGGCGTTGGGTGGCACGCGCGCAAAACAGAACGCCGGATTCCCCGCTGATGCGGCCGGCTGCACGCCTGCGGGCAACAGCATTTCGACGCCGACCGCACTGCCTGCGCAAGGGTTGCCCGGGTGGCTGATCACCAGATGGGCATAGAACACCTCGCCGATCGCGGGCGTGCGGTTGGATGGCAACAGGGTAAATCCGCTGTACGCCTGGGTGCGTATCTCAACGATGGGCGGATCACTCAGACACGCGATGTCGCTGCCGATGTTCTGGAACACGCCGTTGTACCAGGACAGGGAAAGATTGGGCTGAGGGCCGCCGGGACGGCTTTCTGCGAGGTCGACATTGTTGAGAAGCTGTGCCGTTGCATTGCCCTGCAAAAGCAGCGCGAACAAGCACACGGCGGCGCGGATGGATGCGGACATGCGGTTCTCCCGAAGTGAACAACCGGCATCGCACCCATCAGGGTCGGTGCCGGACTTGTCTTTCAGGACGTAATCGGGTGGGCGAAACCCTCAGACGGCGTTGCGCGTTCTGCGCATCGGACGGGCGCGCCGGACTCGTGCGGATGTCTCAGCGGGCGATGCAATTCAGAACGTGTCGAGCAGAACGCCCACATGCGCGGCGGTGCATTGGCGCAGCGCAGTAAGGCTGTAGCCGCCTTCCAGGCTCGATACAAAGCGTCCCTGCGCGTGGCGTCGCGCCACATCGAGCAGTACTTCCGTGGCC
>JBDTLV010000145.1:0-10256 GCA_039934615.1 Tahibacter sp. | reverse complement strand
GCGCGCGCACTACCTGCTTGAGCGCATGGTCGACGCGACCCGCCGCGCGGGCGGACATCTGCCGTTCCAGCCGACGACCGAATACGTCAACACGATTCCGACCCACACGGAAAAGCGCAATCCCGGTGACGCCTCGCTGGAATGGCGCGTGCGTTCGCTGATCCGCTGGAATGCGCTCGCCACCGTCGTGCGCGCCAACCGCAAGCCCGGCGAACTCGGCGGTCACATCGCAAGCTTCGCCTCGTCGGCGACCTTGTACGACGTCGGCTTCAATCATTTCTGGCGCGCACCGAGCGAAAGCCATCCCGGCGATCTGCTCTACGTGCAGGGCCACTCCTCGCCGGGCATCTACGCCCGCGCGTATCTTGAAGGTCGCATCAACGAATCGCAGCTCGATCGCTACCGCATGGAAGTGGATGGCGGCGGTCTGAGTTCGTACCCGCATCCGTGGCTGATGCCGGATTTCTGGCAGACCCCGACCGTCTCGATGGGCCTGGGTCCGATCATGGCGATCTACCAGGCGCGCTTCTGGAAATACCTGCAGCACCGCGAGCTGATGCCGACCACCGACCGCAAGGTGTGGTGCTTCATGGGCGACGGTGAAACCGACGAGCCCGAATCGCTCGGTGCGATCTCGCTGGCGGGACGCGAAAATCTGGACAATCTGGTGTTTGTGATCAATTGCAATCTGCAGCGCCTGGACGGACCGGTGCGCGGCAACGGCAAGATCATCCAGGAACTGGAAGGCGTGTTCAGAGGCGCCGGCTGGAACGTCATCAAGGTGATCTGGGGCTCGTACTGGGATCCGCTTCTGGCGCGTGACACCAAAGGCACCCTGCGCAAGCTGATGATGGAAACCGTCGACGGCGAATACCAGGCCTGCAAGGCATTTGGTGGCGCCTACACGCGCGAACACTTCTTCGGCAAGTATCCCGAGCTGAAAGAGATGGTCGCCAATCTGTCCGACGAGGACATCTGGCGCCTCAACCGCGGCGGCCACGATCCGCACAAGGTCTACGCGGCGTATGCCGAAGCGACCACCCAGGCGAATGGCCGTCCCACCGTGATCCTCGCCAAGACCGTCAAGGGTTACGGCATGGGCGGCGCGGGTGAGTCGATGAACATCACCCATCAGCAGAAGAAGATGGACGATGAGGCGATCCGCGCGTTCCGCGATCGCTTCAACATCCCGGTCACCGACGAACAATTGCCCAATGTGCCGTTCTACCATCCGGGCAAGGATTCGCCGGAAGTCAAATACATGCTCGAACAGCGCGCCAAGCTCGGCGGCTCGCTGCCGCAGCGCCGCCAGAAGAGCGAAACCCTGCCGACGCCGGAGCTCTCGGTGTTCGAGGCGATCACCAAATCCAGCGGTGAGCGCGAAATCTCCACCACGATGGCGTTCGTGCGCGGTTTGAATCTGCTGCTGCGCGACAAGGCGATCGGTCCCCGCGTGGTGCCCATCGTTGCCGACGAAGCGCGCACCTTCGGCATGGAAGGCATGTTCCGCCAGATCGGCATTTATGCGCCATTTGGACAAAAATACAAACCGCAGGATTCCGACCAGCTGCTCTACTACCGCGAAGATCAGGGCGGGCAGGTGCTGCAGGAAGGCATCACCGAAGCCGGTGCCACGTGCAGCTGGATCGCCGCGGCAACCAGCTACAGCAGCAACAACCTGCCGATGCTGCCGTTCTTCATCTTCTACTCGATGTTCGGCATGCAGCGCGTCGGCGACCTGTGCTGGGCGGCGGGCGACATGCGCGCGCGTGGCTTCCTCGTCGGCGGCACCGCAGGTCGGACCACGCTCAACGGCGAAGGTCTGCAGCACGAAGACGGCCACAGCCATCTGCTCGCCGGATCAATCCCGAACTGCCGCTCCTACGACCCGACCTTCTCCTACGAAGTCGCCGTGATCCTGCAGGACGGCGTACGCCGCATGCTGACCGAACAGGAAGACGTGTACTACTACGTCACGGTCATGAACGAAAACTACACCCACCCGGAAATGCCGGTCGGTTCCGAAGCCGGCATCATCAAGGGCATGTATTTGTTCCGCGATGCCGAATCGCCAATGCCCGGTGGTTCACCGACCGCTGCCGCACAATCCGACAAGCCCGGCAGCACGCGCGTCCCTGAAACTGACGGTCCCGCGCCGCGCGAAACCACGGCCAAGCCCGGCGAAGTCGTCGATGCGAAATCGGCGTCGGCAAAAACCGCCACGAGCGGCAAGTCCGCACCCGCCAAAGGTGGAAAAAAGGACAAATGGCCGCGCGTGCAACTGCTCGGCTCCGGCACCATCCTGCGCGAAGTCATCGCCGCGGCAGAACTCCTCGAAAAGGAATTCGGTGTCGCGAGCGACATCTGGAGCTGCACCAGCTTCAACGAACTGCGCCGCGACGGTCACGCCGTCGAACGCTGGAACCGTCTGCACCCGGAAGCCGAACCGCGTGTCGCCTACGTCACCGAATGCCTTGCGGGCAGCACCGGCCCGGTCATCGCCGCGACTGACTACGTCCGCCAGTTCGCCGACCAGATCCGCGCGTTCCTGCCCGAAGGCAAACGCTACACCGTCCTCGGAACCGACGGCTACGGCCGCTCTGACACCCGCGCCAACCTCCGCCGCTTCTTCGAAGTCGACCGCTACTATATTGCACAGGCGGCAATTGCGGCATTGGCAGCAGAAGGGAAAATGCACGCCAAGGATGTCGCGAGGGCGATCAAGGAATGGAAGATTGATGGGGAGAAGGCAAATCCGGTGGGGGTTTGATGACTGTGTCTCACAGCTCTCAACTTGAGCAGCACGGCGGTCCAGAAATTAATGCAATTTCTCAGACCCTCAAGTCTCGTCGTCAGCAAGTAGAAGATTGATCTGAGCGATAAGACGGCTTTTGTCGGCCTCAAAGAACGGGCTTGGGATGGTCAGCCATGCCCTGCGACCTTGCGTAAGTCGCACTGGAATCTTGTCATGGTTGAATCCTTCGGATTTTTCAGATGTTTGTATAGGAGAAATTTCCGTCATCGAACCAACGGGAGGCGGGGCAAATTCATCTTTCATTGATGAAGATGCTCGGCTTGAGTCCTCGCTGGCGGCGTGGAAAGTCGGTGGCGGTTGCTGCCGCGTCCTGGAGGGATCGTAAAGTCCAGCGAAGTCTGCGGACCTCTTAAATATCGGAATTAATGCTTCGGCTGTGCTGGGCGCGAATCCTTGCTCTATGAGATTGAACCTCAGCGTCGCATCGGAAGGTAATCCGCTGCTATACGTTTCAATAATCTCGAGAAAGATTGGCGGACACCGAAGCCATTTTGCCAGTAGCTCGCGCCGGACCTCCTCGTCTGGCGTATATATGTAAGTTTCTACGTCCTTCGTGACTGCTAGGTGCCCCTCTTTTGGACGTTCAAGTAAGCCGTAATATCTGAGCGAAGCCAGAGTAGAAAGCGCAGCTCCATTATTCGCGCTCTTGTAGCCGACATCTTGAGCGATAACGTCGCTAGGAGCGGCATGTCTACGTTCTTTGTCGTATATTTTTATGACCTTAGCAATGGCATCATCAAGTGCTATCGAGGGCGCTCTTGGGCTTTTCTTCGTGGCCATGGGTGTTCTTCCCGTGTTGTCGAATACAATATACTTCTATTAAACTCCGTTTTCAAGAATAGAAGTTTACTTAACCTTCGGCATGTTTGTTTCTCGTAACATGTTGAATTTAGATAGTTTCTCATGTAAAAACGCCGAATCATCTCAGGATTCTATATTCCAGAATTTGGAATACGATATGAACAGTCAGCCAGCACTGAAGGGTCAAGACATCGTGGTCGCGTTGAAGCTAGCCCTAACTTTACGTGGGGGATTTACTTACGTGACTGCCGCGAGTTCCCTCGGTCTAGCCCCATCACGCGTTCATGCTAGCGTCAAAATGTTGCTCGAAGCCCGGTTGGCGGTTGGCGACACAAAGAACGGCGTGCTCATCAACCGCGCTCGACTCTTGCCGCTCCTCATCTATGGACTTCCATTTTTCCTCCCACCATTAACTGGAGGGATAGGGAGAGGCATGGCGACTGCATTTGAATTGGACGAGATCCGAGAAGGTATTCTTGATGACAATCGCGAAAGATACGTCTGGCCTGATCCCGCTGGTTCTCATCGCGGTGTTGCACTAGCTCCTCTCCATTCGTGTGTAAATATTGCGGCGACAAATGACGCCACGCTTTATCGATCCTTGATGGCCATTGATGCCGTGAGAGTTGGCGCTATTCGCGAGCGAAATATTGCAACTAGTGTACTAACGAAACTCTTCGCATGACCGAGCTCGACCCTAATATTCAAATGATTGAAACAATAGTCGATGCGCTCGGCCCACTTGCTGCTGATCTGGTATTGGTGGGGGGGTGTGCCGCCGGTTTGTTGATGACAGACAGCGCAGGAGCGGCAATTCGCGCTACTACCGATGTCGATTTGGTGCTGCAGGTGGCGGGGTTTGGTCAATACATAGACTTTGCAAAGAGATTGGCAAAGACTGGATTCAAGCAATCGCTGGATCAGGAACAGGTCTGCCGTTGGCAATATGGTTCGCTGAAAATAGATGTAATGCCAACTGATGAAAAAATACTAGGGTTTACTAACAAATGGTACTTTGGACTTATCCAAAGTTCAAATGAGCTGAAGCTGCCAAGTTCAAAGACGATACGGATCGTATCGGGCCCATATTTTGTTGCAACCAAGCTTGAAGCGTTCTTTGATCGCGGCAACGGAGCATACCAGTCAAGTCATGACATCGAAGACATAATTTCCATCGTCGACAGGCGACCTGAACTCGCTACTGAAATTGAGTCAGCGGACGAAGGCGTTCGCATTTACTTGAACGAGGAGTTTGAACGGATCTTGGCGCACGAAGAGTTCGTCGACTCCATCGCCTATCACATGCGTCCCGACTCGGCTAGTCAATCTCGAGTGCCGATCGTCATTGAGCGCATGAGGAAAATTGCCGGCCTTTGACAGCCCGTGGGCCTCGGCCCACCGCTCCCACCCTCAATGACGCCACGATGGTGGGCCAAGGCTCACCCTACCAAAGCTCGCCTTTTGTAGGATGCTCGCCGTGTGGTGCTCGCAACACCCGCGCCATCGGAACTTTCCGATGTGTCTTTCGGTATTTGTTGCATGTGTTGGATTCGTGGCGGTGCGACGCTGTGGCATGCCCGACTATCGACGCGCAAAGGTTCCTGGCGGTTGCTATTTCTTCACCGTCGCCTTGGCGGAGCGGGGCGGGTCGCTATTGGTGGACCGCATCGATGCGTTGCGGCTAGCGTTTCAATCGGTGCGCGATCGACATGCGTTTTCGATGCCGGCGGTCGTCGTGCTTCCGGATCATCTGCATCGCCTCTGGACGTTGCCTCCGGGAGACGCGAACTATGCGATGCGTTGGGCTAGCATCAAGGCGCACTTTTCGCGCGATTTGCCGGCGATTGAGCGGGTGCGTGTTTCGGGACGGCGCAAGCGTGAACGGGGCGTGCGGCAGCCACGCTATTGGGAGCACCTGATTCGCGACGACATCGACGTTGCTGCACATGTGGACTATATCCACTTCAACCCGGTCAAGCATTCACTGGTGGAACGAGCGAGCGATTGGCCGCATTCGTCATCTCATCGCTACGTGCAACCGGGCCAGCTGTCCGGCGAATGGGGCAGCAAATTGTAGGGTGGGCCTTCGGCCCACCGCTCTCCGCGCCCGACGCGCCGCGATGGTGGGTCAAAGGCCGACCCTACCCATATTCCGTGGATGGTTCGGCTTCGCGGTTGAACACCGCTGCGCTCCGTCAAGACTACTCCGCGGATCGACGCCGCGGCTGACATGCTGGCCTATGTTGCGCACATCGATGACGTGGCCGAAGATCGTTCCGAAGAACGCGCATATGCTACAAATAGCGCCCCCGACGATCGATGATTGCACAAATGTCCTTTGCCTCTCTGTTGTTGACGTTCGCAAGTGTCGTTCCAGCCGGAGAAATCTACATCAGCCCGTCGATCCGACAAGTCTATGCGCGGGTGGAGGTGTCGGAAGACGGGCGCATCGACAAGGTCCGGTTCCGCAATCGCATGAGCGAGATTGTCGAGACGGCGTTGCGCGAACGCGTGCTGGCATGGACGTTTGATCCGGTGATGAAGGATGGTGTCGGCGTGCGCGCCACGGCGATCCTGCATATCACGGTCGACATAGAGCGTGCTGACATAGGCCTCGCCGGCCTGACGATCACCGACGTCATCCACGCGCCAGAACCTGTGCACACCGCTGCGCCCGAATTTACGCCACGGCAAGCCGACGCCGGCCTGCGCGGCCTGGTCGTGATCCGCTGCCACATCAACTATCGCGGCCGGTGCAAGGATTTGGGCGCGGTGCCGAGCGATACGCCGCCAGTGCTGGTATCAAGCGCCTTGAAGGCGATGGCGGAGTGGCGATTCGAACCGGAGTTCGTGGGTGGCGCGCCCGTCGACACCTGGCTGCACGTGCCCTTCTGTTTCGGCGAGACCGCGGCGGCGGATTCGTATCATTGTCCCGCTCCGCCGAAGGACATTTCTTACTCCGGACCGGACAGTCCCTTGCAGTTTCACTGGGAAGGGCCGGGCGCGCTCTGACGTTCGTCGTGAATAGTGCACAGTGCGTTGGGCGCGGCTCAACCTGGTGCTCTGCAGGTGAGGCAGTCTGGGATAGTCGGCCACGAACTCGCTCGACCTTCACTACGCGGAAACTCCGAGGGCCGGCGCGTGTAGCTCTTCAATGCGATTCCGACGTATGTTTGGCGAATTGCGTTGCGTCGGTAACGCTGGCACTGCTTCGGACGAATGACAGGAGCTGTGATGATTGCATCGAGATTTTGTACGGCCGTATTGCTTGCCACGTGTTCAGGCCCGCTGATGTCAAAGGACGCCTCGCCGTCGTCGGCCAGCACTGTCGCGCTGTGCAAGCATTCGGTTTCCATCCGCATCGACGCCAATCGAAAAATCTTCGAAGGCAGTTCGGAATGGGAAACGGAAAGTTGCAGCTCTGGAATTGCTGTTGATATATACAATGCGGAAATGACGCAGAAGACGGCATCGCTCGTGGTCTCCCACCTGTCGCGTGACCGTGTTCGCGTGGAGCTTCGGGATTTTCGCGATTCCGTTCGGCTGGTCGGCGAGGTAGCTACCGATAACCGAAAGGTCAGTCTTTCCGCAGGAACAGGAGCGACTGCCTTCGTTGCACATATCGCGGTATCGCACGTGGATGGCTCACGCCTGTTGACCGTCAACGCGACGAATTTGCCCGCGTTTCGCGTCGTGGCGGACGCGATCGCACTTAACCATCGCAAGATTCAGGGTGCGGAGCTGACCCGCGACGCTCGCGTCACCATGCAATTTGATGCCATCCCGTTTATATCGCTGATGGAGCTGATTGCCGACGCGTCGGACAGCAAATATGAGGCACAAGACGATGGCGCTGGCACTTTCGTCTCGGTCGCGAATCCGTAAACATGTGGTCGCGGCAGATGCGATATCCGCGCGCTCGCAGCACGGAAGCGCGCTGACTCCTTTCGAAGAAGGCAAGCTGTTCGGGCGTGTGTTTGCTCCAGCAGTTCTCGCAGTGATTCTGCTTGCCATTGTGCACGCGACCGAGACAGCGGCCAGTCGGAGTAGGGAGCGACAGCCGGCAAGGCTTGTCTGAGCGCGCTGCAATGGCCGTTCACGCATGGTTGATGCGCGGCGCAGGATTCTGCGCTGAGATGCTGTGGGAACTGCGTCTGGGCGTCGCAACGACCGTCGGCCCGGAGCAAGGCTTGACGACAAGAAACACGCGACGGATCTAACTATTGAGATAGTTGTCGAGGAGCTTGCGCATCCGTCGAACGATCCAGAACGAACCTCCGACGATCACGATGGCCGCCGGCCATACTGGCAGAACGGCCATCAGGAAGCCGAGGGAATCGGGCGGCACGAAGGTTCCTGCGTTGACCGATGCCACGCTCATGAGAAAGATGACGTCGAATATCATCGAAGCGGTGAGAACCAACGGGATGGTGCTTCGGGCCGGCGGGCATCCGGCGTCGAAGAGCCAGGCGGCGGCGCCTCCGATGCTGAATCCCAGCAGCAGTTGTACCCAAATATTTGGTATTGTGAACCAGCCGTGCATCGGTTGCCCTCAGGAATGGCCAGTTGTGTAACGTATCAGCCTGCGGCCCTTCGTGCGCGGCCCGTCTGCGCCGCTCCCGGTGCAGCTGATGTGCGATCGTAGTTCGTAGTCAAAGTCATGGTGTTGGCGATTCCAGCAACCGTTGATCCCACCGTTGCCCCTTGATGGTCAGATATTCGTCTACGCGCGAATGTCCGGACCCGCCAGGACACGCGCTTCGATATTCGCGGGTGAATCCAATAGCGGCGCCTCCGTCGCAGCAGCCAGCGCCGCAGGCAACGTATAGCCCCAACTGACTCCCGCGAAATCCGCGCCGATGGCGCGCGCGACGTCCACGTCGCGAATTTCATCGCCGATGCACAAGGTTCTTTGTGGAGATGTGCCGGCATGGCGGATTGCCCGCAATGTCTTGCGCCGTTTCCCGAGCACCGGTGCGCCGCAACCGAAGTGGTCGATGCAGGCACTGGTTTCGGTGCCGAGTACGTGGCGCACGTTCGCTTCGGTGTTGGAGCTGACGATCGCGATGCGGACACCTGCGGCATGCAGGCGATGCAGCATGTCGCGAATACCGTCGAACAGGGCGATCGTGTGGATCTCCTGGGTCATGCGTCTTCTGAAGTAGCGCGCGATAGCGGGCACCCGCCACCAGCGGATTCCGACTTCCGCCATGATCGCGCGCGCACTGAGCTGGCGGTATTCGTCGCGCCGCGTCGCATCCAGGGGTTTCAGCCGGAATTCCACAATGATTTCCGGCAGCATTTTCCAGAACCACGGAAAGGAGTCGGCAAGGGTTCCGTCAAAGTCGAACAGGGCGAGGTCGTAGCGAGGCATCGCGGCAGTCTATCGACTTGATGCCGGCTTGCCGAGGTGATTCCCGGCAGAGTGACGAGTCGGACGTGATGTGCCGGCGTGAGACTCGCGGTCCATGCATACGAGCCTGGGCGTCGGCCTGGAGCCCGCGCCTGCTTGTGCCCGGGGACGACAGTGTCTTTTCGACCCTCCAGGGCATTTGAGAACTGGCAGCAGATATCGCTATATTGGCGATTGGCTCGCCGACGGAAATGCTCGGATTCGCACTGTCGTTCGTGCTGATACCCTGCGGTCGTCTCCTGCAGTGGGTCTTCCCGTGGTTCCGCCGCGCCATCTGCGTCGCTGGATCGACCATTCAAGCCATCACCGAGGGTCGCCATGAACGGTTCTTGTGCCTGCGGATCCGTGACCTTTCGCGCCGGCGATGCGCTGCAGTTCGTCAACTGCCACTGCACGCTGTGCCGAGGCCTGAACGGCAGCGCCTTTTCCAGCTACGTGGTGGTGCGCGAAGACAGCTTCGTCGTTGCAGGGTCGGATGCGCTGTGCAGCCATACCGTGACCGATCGGACCACCAAGTTCTTTTGCGGCAAATGCGGCACGCCGATCTGCAACGCCAATCCGACGACCTATCCCGGCTTGCGCATGCTCTACCTAGGCACACTGGCGAACGCGAGCGAATTGCGTCCCGGGATGAATATTTTCTGCAGCAGCAAGCTGGATTGGGTCGACAGCATGGCGTCACTGCACGGCTTTGCCGAAGCGCCGACACGCGGCGGCTGACGCATCTGCAGCGTTGCAAGCGCGCTGTCGCGGCTGTCGAGCGTGGTCGGCGAATGGGGCGCAGCAGCCTGCAAAATGGTATCGTTTTGCATCTCTGCACTACGCTCCGGTTGGTTGGCCTATCCACACCAGTGCGAAGGGCCGCTCGCAACGGATTCCGGCATGTCGGCGCTTGCATCGGCGACAAGACCTCTTCAGTTATCCGATCACGAATGTGTACGAAGAGTTTCGATATGCGTAGCGTGCCCCGTGCTGAACCTGGCGAAGCATCAGCACGAATGGGTTTGAGCGGGCGAGGGATTGGACAAGATCGACAGAAATTACGACCGAAGGCGCAAGCCGTGCCGTGACATGACGTGGCGTGGCGTCGTTCATGCTTCGATACGTCAGCGCGAACGAGTTTGGTAGGGCGCGGGGTTGAACGAGAGAAAAAGCCGTATTCTCGGCGTGATGCGCATCAGAGCGACAGCCTGAGGCATTTGGTGACTTGACCGACGGCGCGGTATA
>JBDTLV010000144.1:0-10467 GCA_039934615.1 Tahibacter sp. | reverse complement strand
CTTTTAATCCGTTGGTCGATGGTTCGAATCCATCACGACCCACCATGATTTGAATTGCTTGCGCGGCAATTCCCTCGGTATTCTGCCCTAGCTCCACTGAGGCAGATCTGTGATGGAGCGCTATCGCTGCAACGGGCAAACGCCTGCACACCGTTTCGTCGCTGAGCGCAGCGGGACGCAGGTCTTCTCCCGCGAACCTGCGCAGAACTGTGTCCCGATTCTGCAAGGTGTAATCGACGAAAAAGTGGATTAGTATTTCTTTTCCCGGTGCGTCATCGCACACAGCAATCCGGAGCGACGGGCACAAACGGTTCTTCGGCCGTGGAGGGGTGCCGCGCGCGCCAACGCCCCGTCGTTCCATGCCGCTGAGTCGGGCTGATAACATCGCCATTTTGCTTCCTGCACGCTGACCGCATGACCCACGCTCGACTCGAAATGCTCCTCACGCTGCATCGCGCCGGCCGTCTGGACGAGGCCGAAGCGGGCTATCGCGAGTGTCTGCGCGAGGGTGAGGCAAATGCGGGCATTCCGCTCGCCGTGTTGCTCCTGCAGCAGACGCGTTACGCCGAAGCGGCCGACATGCTCGAACCACTCGCCGAGGCGGCGCCGGACAACGCCGAGCTGGCCGTGAATCTGTCGGTTGCCCTGCGTCATGTCGGTCGAAACGAGGAAGCGATGCAGTGCGCGCAGCGCGCCTGCGCACTGGCTCCAGGCCAAGTGTCGGCGTGGAACGCATGCGGCTTGGCCGCGCTCGAACTGGACCGGGTAGGCGAGGCGCTGGCTGCGTTCGAGGCGGGTCTTCGTCTGGCGCCAGGACATCTCGCGCTCGAGTTGCACCGTGGCCATTGCCTGCGTCGGCTGGGGCACTATGACGTCGCCCTGCCGTTGTTCGAGCGCTTGGTGCAGGCCAATCCGCGGCTGCTGGAAGGTTGGCGCGGCCTAGCCAAGATGCAGTCCGTGCAGGGGCAACTGCAAGCCGCTTTGCGCAGTCGGCAGCGCGCACTCGAGCTGGCTCCGCAAAATCGCGAGGTCGCGCTTGAGCATGCCATCGCACTGCTGTCGTCCGGCGACGCCACCGATGCGGCGCTGCGACTGATCGGCTTGCTAGACGACGACGCTGACGACGCGCAGGCCTGGGCCTGTCTCGGACGCATACGGCTCACGCAGGGCGACCTGCCCGCCGCGCGCGATGCGTTCGAACGCGCACGAGCGTGCGACCCGCAGAATCCGGAGATCGCGCATTCCCTGGCGGCGATCGACGGCGAGCTTCCCGATGTGGTCGAAAGCGACTACATCCGCCAGCTGTTCGACGGTTTCGCCGATCACTTTGATCACACGTTGGTGAAGCGTCTGGTTTATGCCGCGCCGGCACAGCTCGCACAGTTTCTGCGTCAGGAGCAGGCCGACATCGCCACCAGCGTGCTGGATCTGGGTTGCGGCACCGGCCTGATGGCGCAGGAACTGATGCGGGCCGGTCGCGTGATCGATGGCGTTGATCTGTCGCCACGGATGCTGGCGGTCGCCCGCGCCAAAGGCGTGTATCGCGAGCTGCACGAGGCTGAACTGATTGCATTCCTGCGTGAAGCATCCGCGCAGTGGGAGCTGATCGTCGCCACCGATGTGTTCATCTACATCGCCGACTTGCAACCGGTGTTTGCGGTTGCGTTCGAGCACCTCGCCCCCGGTGGCTGCTTCGCGTTCTCGGTGGAATGCAGCGCGGGCGATGGCACCGAGCTGATGCCTGCGACCGGCCGTTACCGCCAGGCGCCGCAGCGGCTAACCAGCGAGCTTGAGGAAGCCGGCTTCATCGATATCGTGCGCGATGCCGTTGTGCTGCGATTCGAATCCGACGAGCCGGTCGCGGGTGAACTCCTGTTGGCGCGCCGTCCTCCGGCCAGCTCGACACGAACGCAGACCGCCTGATTTCGCAACCGGCCATCGGCGCGACGAGGTCTTGCTCGCAGTCACGTTTTCCCTGTTCGTCACTTGAGCGAAGTCAAATGCTTCCCGGTTACGCGGTCGGCCAGTGACGCGCTTGCTGCGTCCCGGAGCAATGCAGAATCACCTGTTGTTGTGGATTTGTGCATCGGTACCGAAATCCCAATGTCAGGTAACCGCCCCGTGGTGGCAGTGGTCGAACGCACAGTCGTGCGTTCCATCGAGCGAAATCGCGTGGCGCTCCGAGCGCGTGCTGAATGAGGGTTCGCCGGCGGCACGATCGCGGCACCGCGGCATCGCGACGCCGCGTGGTCAGTACTTTTGTGCCACTTGGTCGAGGAATTCGTCGACCGCAAGGGTCGACGGATCAACCGGGAAAAACGCAGGCTGTGCCGAGGCAATCACGTCGCCGCGCTCGTTGTGTACCCGCATGGCGGGCACGAAGGGGGCGATGACGCGCAGCGCCGCGAGACTGGCCGCGTGCTCGCTGGTGTGGATAGTGGCATCGTTGATCACCGAGTGATCGCCGATCGCGAGGCGCCAGCGCCACGCACCCGGTGCCTGTTCGTACACGGTCATGGTGGTCATGTGGGCGTCCCATAGCTTGCCGAACTCACCGTGCCACGCTTGAAACGGCCGGACAAGAATGAAAACCCCTGCTGCCCGTCAACCATTGAAAAAGAAAACATCGCCGCGCCGGAAAACGTATGGGTCGGCGTCGATACGCACGGATTCGTGCGGCGTCAGCGTGGCCAGTCCGTAAGCTGCGGACTGAACAATTTCAAATCGCTGCATGTGGGCAATCGGCGCAGCAGATGATCCGTGCTGGGGTCATCCTCCAGGCGGATCGTCCAGTCATCCTGGTCGAAGACCGCTTGCAAATAGCGGCGCGCCTGATCGACGAGGACGAAAAACCGTTGCCCCACGCTGATCCGATGCGCCATGCCCAGGCGACTCATCAGCCACTGGCCGGAAGGCGATTCACCGCCGAAATGCGCGAACGCCGACGTCCGGTCGCGCGGCTCGGCAAAGCTGATGCAGGTGACTTCGAATTCCATGGCACGCACATGTACCAGCCTTTGCTTGCTGTGGGCAGCATTTGGCCTGTCCAGGCGCCATTGTTTACAAAGGAGCCGTCGTGCGATGGACGTCGATACGTCCATAGCGGTGACGGAGAGCGTCCGCAGGGATCGACGCCCGACAATTTGCCAGGTCGCTGATGGATCGCTGGGAGCCCGGCATCCCGTGTCACTCCGGCGTGCGGAACGGGCGCTTTACGCTGCGCGCAGGAGCCCGGGCCAGATCGCTTGCGTGCCGGTTCCCTGAGTCGCGACGCGATGGCAGTTGTCGTTTCAGGCATCGATTCGCGCAGCGCGATGACACCAGATGGGCTCGCCTCGAGCTACCGGCCCTTGCGTGTCACGCGTTGCGCGAACACGGTGATTTCTTCGCGGTCGTGATAAAGCTGGCGCGCGCGGATATCCAGTTCGCCACCGTCCTGCGCGACGATCTGTCGCATCCGGGCGAAACACTCCTGCACCTCGAGATAGCGCTTTTTCATCGGCAACTTGAGATTGAAGATCGTGCGCTGGCACCAGCGTTGGGCCAGCCATTGGCCGATCAGATCGGCGACGCGGCGCGGCTGCTCAACCATGTCGCAGATCAACCAGTCGACGAACTTGGTCGGGCGGTAGGTGAAGCCATCCTCGCGCAAATGTGTGACCAGTCCCGACTCCATGAGTGCCGCATCCATCGGTCCGTTGTCGACCGCGGTAACGCGCAACGAGCGGCGCACGAGCTGCCAGGTCCAGCCGCCGGGCGATGCCCCCAGATCGACGGCGCTCATGCCGGGTTGCAGCCAGCGCGTACGCTGATCCTCGTCGAGCAGCACCAATAGCGCTTCGTCGAGCTTGAGAGTCGAGCGGCTCGGCGCTTCGCGGGGAAACTTCAGCCGCGCGATACCTTGCGGCCACGGTGCGCATTGTGCAACATCCGCCAAGGCAACGATGCAGCGTTGTCCGGATGTGAACAATACATGCAGGCGCAGCGGGCTGCGCGCATCGATGCGCTTCTCGCGTTTCAGTCCCTGCACCAGCGCGTTGCCGAAACTCCGGCACAGCGCGGTCAGTTCGCCGCCGGCATCGCTATCCGGTGCCTCAACCCAGGCATCGCAGACACTGAGACCCTTCGGAAGGCTGGCGAGCAACGGCGACAGCCGATCCTCGCGTGGCAACGGATCGAGCGTTGCAATGCGCGCCAGCGCTTGGCGCGCGAAGACCTGCCTCTGCAACCCGCAGGCGTCGAACAGCACGTCCAGTGTTGCGGGCTCGCCGAGCACGAATTCGATATAGCCGGCGCCACGCTCGGCGCGCGAGTAACCGACCAGACCGCCCTCCGCAGCCAGCACGTCGAGATCCTGCGCGCATTCGCCTTCAAAGCCGGCGCGGCAGTAGATCAGCATCGCGTCGGCGGGGTATTGCAAATGTGGATTCATGTCGATGCCCAGGAAACTTCAGGAGGCCGGCAGCGCGATGTGCGCGCCACGCGATGATCGTGATGCCGAATCGGTTCCAGCGGAATCGCTCAGTACATGCGTCCGCCGCCCTCGCTGTACATCGCCAGCACCGCGCGCGCCTCATCGCGCAGGATATCCCGACGCACCGCGATACCACGCTGGTTCAGTTCACCGATCCAATCGGCTGGCAGCGGGCCCTCGTCAAACGCCGTGAGTTCCTCGACATCCTCGGAGCGCGCTCCAATAAGCATTTCGTCGATTCCCGCCCAGACGCTTGCCCCGTAGCACTGGCAGCACGGCTGCGCTGAGGTCGCCAGGATATGCCGCACACCGCCTTCGTTGAGCCGGAAGCGCTGCGTGCGCCCCTGCGCGGTCATGAACGCCATCATTTCCGCATGCGCTACCGAACAGGTGTGCGGTTCCACCCGATTCACGCCGACCGACACCAGCCGACCATCGCCGTTGAAGATCGCCGCGCCGAACGGACCGCCGGTATTCATTTCCACATTGCGCCGCGCCAGCCGGTTTGCCAGCCCGACGCGGGCTTCATCGTCGGCGTAGATCAGGTCGGCATCGACCTCCTGGTGGATCCAGGCGGGCAGGGTGAGGTGAACCTGGGCATACAGCATGAGGTCGGCGTTCGCGTAAAAGTTGACGCGATTGTAGCGGCTGGGCGGTGAACTGACGTGCCGCAATCGGTGCCGGCCTGGAAAAAGGCGCGCCGCACTGGCGCAAAACCCCCGCCGTTGGCGGCCGGGGGTTTTGCGTGGGCTGATACGCTCAGGCGTGACTCAGGGCGCTTCGAATCCGTTGATGAAGATCGCGTCGAGCTTCAGTCGGAACGCGCCTCGGCCATGCGTGCAGGCGAGAATCTGGCCGGTCGTGCGGCTCGATTTCAGATCGAAGATCGCCACGTTGGGCAGCCCGTCGGTATAGGGAATCCAGCTCGTGCCGCCGTTGGTCGACAGATAGGTGCCCACATCGGTACCGGCCCAGATCGTGTTGGACAGCACGGGATCAAAGGCCAGCGCATTGACCGGAATATCCGGCAGGCCGTTCGATGCGTCAGTCCAGGTCAATCCTCCATCTGTGGACTTTCGTACATTGTGTGCCGGAACCGATCCGGTAAAGCCGGAGCGGGACTGGTAGACGAGGTTGGAATTGCGCGGATCGATCACGATGTCGGAAACGTACAGCGGAATCAGACTCGGCAACGCATCGACCTCGGTAAAGCTGACGCCGCTGTCGATCGAACGGAACACGCGACCGTTGTTGGAGCCGGTGAAGAGGGTTGCTGCATTCAGGCCTACCGCCGGATTCGCCAACGTGGCAATGGCGCTGATTGCCGTACCGCCAATCGCGAGATCCTGTCCGCCGACCCCGGTGCCCAGGGCCGTGAAGATGTTGGGCGTCTCATCGGGAAATGTGAAAAAGGCATTCGCGCGGTACAGATGTTGCGTACCGAAATACAGCGTGTCCGACACGCCGCGATCCAGGTGGATCGGTGCATAAAACAGCACGCGATCGGCGATGGCAATGCCGTTGCCGGGCGCCGTCGAGGTGAGGTAATCGCCCTGCTGGGCCACGAACCCATTCGTGGTGTAGCCGACGCCGATCAGGTTGTTGGTCTGGTTGTAATACGTATGCACCAGATTGGTTGGCGTCCCTTGATCGATCAGGCCGAATCCGCCGTCGCCAAAATCCAGATGCGGCCAGCCAATGCCGCCCGTCCAGCCATTGGTGCCGTTGTCCTGGGTGCCGCCGTAGGCCATGCTGGCGTCGCTGGGATGCAGATCGCAACCTTCGAATTGGGTAATTTGCAGCGATGTATTGAGGTTGATCCAGGTGTCGCCTTTGTCAGTCGACTTCCACACGCCGCCATCGTTGCCGACCCAAACCTCGTTCGGGCTGCCCGGCTTGCTGGTGATCACATGGATATCGGCGTGCAACGCAGTATTCGTGCTCGGGCTGCGCACCTTGCTGGCGAACGTGGTGCCACCGTCCAGCGAGCGCATGAACATGCTCGGTACGGTCTCGGGGTTTGTTGAATTGCCCGCACCGCCGGTAAACACGACGTTCGGATTGCCGGGTTCCACGTAGATCGGCATGTCGTAGAAGCACTGACCTTTGCAGTACTGGTTGGCTGCGGTGACCTGGGTCCAGCTGGTTCCGCCATTCGTCGATTTGTAGACTTTTCCGCCTGTGCCCGCGGCAGCGACGTTTTCCGCCGTGCCGATATACAGCACCGAGGGATTGCCGCCGCCGGGATCGGCACCCGCAATCCATGCGCGACCGAGCGTGCCACCGTTCAACGCAGGCAGGCCCGCAGCGACGCCAAACACCTGTGTCCAGGTGATGCCGTTGTCGATCGACTTCTGCACGCCGCCGGAGCCGGGGATACCCGAGCTGCCGAGCATCGCGACCCACCACGTCGTGGGCGTGACCGGATCCTGGATCAGGGTCGACGCGGGATCGTTGACGATCTGTGTCGTCTGCTTCGTCCAGGTCAGGCCGCCATCCGTCGAATTGAAAATGCCGCGGTTCGGCAACACGCCAACCGGCAGCGTCACGGCACCGGTTCCAAACACACCGCTGCCTGTCGCTGCGACGAGGTGATTCGGGTTGGTGCGATCGACGCCCAACGAATTCACGCTGCGGCCGTTGAACAACGCCGTGCCGTACGGACCTTGCCAGGTCTGTCCGGAATCGGTGGATTTGTAGATACCGACACCCGCGTAGGAATCGGCCGAGTAGTTGCCTTCACCGGTGCCGATGTAGACGGTCGCTTGGTTGAGCGGATGCGCGCCCGGCGCAATCACGACGCTGCCGATCGCGAGCGAACCCAGCTTGTCGGTCAATGCAGTCCAGGTGGCGCCGCCGTTGAGCGTGCGCCACACGCCGCCCTGTGCAGCACCGGCGTACGTGGCGTTGTCGATCGCATCGATCGCAAGTGCCGCGATGCGCCCGCTGACCGGACTGGGAATGATCGGGCTGGTGGGAGTCTGGCCGTTCAGCAGTGGAGCCGGTCCAATCGCCTGCCACGCTTCGCCATGCTGGAACGCCGACGGCAGCGGGCGCGGTCGGCGCATCGCGGCCTCGGTTTGCTCTACCGCGGCGAGGCGGGCCAGTGGCGCGTTGAATCGCTCATCGCTCGGATTGCGATGGCGTTCCCATTCGGCAATTCCGCGCAAGTCACGCGGGCCCTCGTGCATCACCGCGGGACCGTCTGCCTCCTCGTCGTCGGCCAGACTTGGCAGCGCATACAGCGTCAGCGGCAGCAGCGCCGCCACCCAGATCAGCTTGAGCTTCATTGGTAGTCTCCGATCGCGGAAGGGAATACGACGGCGCGACGCCGCCACCGCCGGATCTTACCGATATCAGCACTGCGGTTGAACGTTTATAGGCCTTGAGGACTATTTCGCATCATGCGATAGGCTTATTCACGTGCACCGGTGTCGGTTTCAGCCAAGCGCGATGTCCGGCTCAGCTGGCTCGACGATGTCGAAGCGCAGCGCCCGGGACTCATGGCGTGATGACGGTACCGATCAGTGCCGCAAGTCCACGACGACATCGTGCATGGCGACGTCAAAAACGGCGTCTCGCGCGGCTGCGAGGAGCGAACGATCCGCGCATCTCGGCGACGGACACTGTGGTGGCCTTGGCCTGTCGGTGGCGCTGCGGGAATCGCCTGTGCGGCCGTCATCGTGAGGACTGGCGCCGCCCGCGTGTGCTCCGACAGCGCGCGTCAGAGGAGCGACACAGGCAGATCTGACGATGCAGGGTTCGGCGAGGCGTGCCGCGACGCGTGGAAGTGCAATGTCTCTGGCGCCTCAATGCACGGGCGCGGGAAATCAGGTTGCGCGTGCCGCGCGTCGAATCAGTAACGCCAGACCGCGGAACGTCGCTATCCTCGATCGCAGTGCCGAAGGCGGAACGCGGAGTGCCACTCTCGCTGGATGGGATGTCGACACGGGACTGTGAAGTGTCGACGCCTCAGATCGAAGGTCGGATGCCCGAGCGTGGAATGCCAATGCTGCAACTCGAAGCGCCGACCTTCGACTGCGACATGCCAATCGCGCAGTTCGACGCGACTATGTCCAAAGGTGAACGGCCCTTGAGCGCGGTTGCTTCAGACAACGGATAAACTCCCGCATCCTGTTAACAGTCTCAACCTAAAGGCGCCCCCGCCATCCGAGGCCGTCGAATCCCAGCGCGTATCGCATTCGAAAACACCGTCGGCGTTGCCGCCCCAAAATAGGAATGCCGGCACAGGGGATCAGGCGGTCGAACTGCACAGCGCAAGAATTGCAGGGGCATCGGAGCGGCGAAAAATATTTACTTGTGGATGAGTCTGGGAAACTCTAGCCTCGACGCGAAAAGCACCTGATTCCTGGGTTGAATTCAAGGTTGGACAACATGAACACTGCCTTCGATGATCTGCTGGTCGCATTCGAGATTCATTCCGTCGAGCGCATCCGGGCGATCCTGGACGCAGGTTTCGATGTCGCCAAGCCGATAGACGGGAAGACGCCGGTCACCTACCTGGTCGAGATGTACTTCAGGTCGGACCGCTTTCCAGCATGTCTGCGCTTTCTTCTTGAGCGCGGTGCGACACTGGACGATTCGAGAATCGCGCCGATTCTTCTGGATGATCCGCGCGCACTTGAAATAGCCGTCGGTAGCGACCGCACACTCCTGGAGCACAGGACATCGATCGCGTGTGCCTTCACTCCACTGATGGGGGCAACTTTGCTGCACGTGGCGGCGGAGTACGGACACGTGAACGTCGCCAGGAAACTCCTGGAACTTGGCGCGGACGTCAACGCACGCTCAGCCTTCGATGAGTCGGGATTGAATGGCCACACACCCCTGTTTCACACCGTGAACTCCAACGAAAACCGTTCCGCGCCATTGATGCGAATGCTTCTGACAGCTGGCGCAAAAACGGACATCCAACTCCACGGAATCACCTGGGGCAGGGGGTTTGCGTGGGAAACCACCTGCTTCGATGTGACACCCATCTCCTATGCGCAGCTCGGCCTGTTGCCACAGATGCACCGAGCCGAGCATGACTGCTATGCGAACGTGGCGGACCTGCTGCGCGCCTCCGGCCGTGTCGTGCCGCCGCTCGGAAACGTGCCGAATCGCTATCTCGTGAAGTGATGATTGGCGCCCGCACAATGAGCAGGGCCATTCTCACGCTTTCGGCGCGCATATCGCATCAAACATCATCGTCCGACCCGGCATAGCCGCCCCGTAATGAGAATACAAACACAGCGGGATTAGACAGCGAGGAAATCGGAAAACCCATTGATATACCGCAAGCTTTTCACTTGTGGATACGTCGGAAAGATCCTGGACTCGGCCCAGAACGGCTCCCAATTCCGGTGTCGAATTCAAAGTTATGCACCCCACGGGAGCTGATTGGAATACGAATGTACGTCCCGGATCTTACTAACCTCTCGGAAGATCAGCGCTACGCCGTGCTCGCAATCGGACTTCTAGATCAACGTCGTGCGTTTTCGGCGGGTCCTTCTGCCTGCGCCGAGCACATAGACACTGCGGAACGTCTGGTTGCGTTCACGCTTGAGCGGCGGCTCGCAGTGTTGCATACGCGCGGTATCCATCGCTGCAACATCTGTCGCGATGAAAGCAGCGGATCTAACTCGTGCATATTGGTCCCGACAGATGACCCCAATGCTTTCTTTCTAACTAACTTCTTGCTTCCGCACTACATCACCGAGCATTTCCTTGCTCCGCCAGAAGCGTTCGTGATCGCAATGAAGCGAGACTATGCGGCGTGGCCAGTCTTTCCGCTCAATATTGAACGTTGCATATCAGTGACTTCGGTGGAGGGTGAGGCGATCGAACGCGAGCGGATTCGCGAGCTTGACCTGAAACACCCGGGTCTGTACGAGGAAGTCTACGGGGAGCCGCCGGAGAGGGGTGCCCAACTAATCCTAAGAGACTTCCCGTCAATAGTGGATTAATAGGTAAAGTAGTTGCATCGACGG
>JBDTLV010000143.1:0-10598 GCA_039934615.1 Tahibacter sp. | reverse complement strand
ACGCTCTTGGCGTGCACCTTGTCCATGAATTCCGAGTACGCGACTTCCGTCGGCCCGGACCCGCGTGGATTGAAGCTCTGGAACACGGTCAGCAGCACGACCGCGATAATCAACCAGAGCAGCAGGTTCTTGGCCATATCATTCATCAACAACGCTCCTTACGCGCGCTTGCCTTGGGCCAGCGCATAGACTTCGTTGGACCTCGCCCGCGAAGCCTTGGGTTTACGGATGCTGACGCGCGTGAAGGCCGTCCGCAAGTTCCGCACGTAATCATCAAATCCCACACCATGGAACAGCTTTATCAGGAACGATCCACCGGGCTTCAACCAGACACGGGAAAAATCCAGGGCCAGTTCGGCCAGATGCATGTGGCGTGCCTGATCCACCACGTCCACACCGCTCATGTTGGGGGCCATGTCTGACAACACAAGATCGACCAGAGTGCCGGAGAGTTTTGCCTCCAGCGCTTTCAGTACCTCATCTTCGCGGAAATCGCCAAGGATGAAGTCGACGCCGGATATGCCCTGCATCTGCAGGATATCCAGCGCAATGATCCGCCCGTTGCCGCGCAAGCGCTCGTTGATCAGCTGCGACCAGCCACCGGGCGAAGCGCCGAGGTCGACGACGGACATGCCCGGCTTGAGTAATTGGTCGCGGTCGACCAGTTCATCAAGCTTGAACACCGCGCGCGAGCGATAGCCCTCGGCCTGGGCACGCTTGACGAACGGATCGTTGAAGTGCTCGTGCAGCCAACGCGTGCTGCTTTTGCTGCGGGTGGCCATGATCAGCGCCGCTCGGCGCTGGGGGCCGGATTCGTGGGAGACATGGGCGCCATGATACCCTCTCGCCCCCTTCGCGACTGCATGTCGCTCAAAAGTATCCTGCCATGTCACTCACTTCCAGCCAGCGCCGCTACCTGCGCGGCCTTGCCCACGACCTCAAACCGGTCATTCTCGCCGGCGCCAAGGGCGTATCCGATGCCCTGATCGCCGAACTTGACTTGGCGCTTGAGCACCACGAACTGGTCAAGGTCCGCGTCGGCGCCGAAGATCGCACCGAGTTCGCCGCCCAGGCCAAGGCGCTTGCCGCGGCGACCAAGTCCGAGACCGTGCAGACCATCGGCCGCACGGCTGTGTACTTCCGGCGCAACGCTGAACAGCCGAAGCTGGCACTGCCCCGCTAGGCATAGGTTCAAGGCACTCCATGCAACTGGCGCTGAATCGTCCTGGGGAATATCTATTCGTTCGCACCGTCGCGCCTGAGGCGATCACGGTGATCGATCGCGCCCTGACGCGCAGTTTCGTGCTCGCGCCCGATCGGGCCATCGAGGATTGGCCGGTCACCACCGTCGACGCGATCGATCCGGCCGCAGTGGCGACGATACTCGCGCTCGTGCCCGAGGTGGTTGTTCTCGGCAGCGGTGCTCGCCTCCAGTTTCCAGCGCAGTCGATATTGGCCCAGTTCCTCGCGCGGGGAGTGGGGATCGAGGTCATGGACAACGCGGCAGCGGCACGCACCTTCAACGTGCTGGTCAGCGAAGGCCGGCGCGTCGTGGCGGCGTTTATCCTGCCCGGACCGAAAGAATGAACCCTGGCCTGTCCGCTGGGATCACGGCATAGACGGCGGCGAATACCCGGCACCTGCGTGCACCCGCACGCATAGTTCAAAAAGCGGCATCCGCTACAACGACGCGGAATCCAGTCCTTCGGCCTCGCCGATGCGGCGCAAGCGCACCAGGGCCTCCACCTGAATCTGGCGTACGCGTTCGCGGGTCAGACCGAGTTCACCGGCGATTTCCGCGAGCGTCTGCACCGCATGTCCGGCGAGGCCGTAGCGACGCTCCACCACCATGCGCTGGCGCGGCGTGAGTTTGGCGAGCCAATCGGGCAAACGGCCGCCGACGATTTCCGCGAGCCCGGTGTCGGTGCCCAGCGGTTCGACCTCGGTCGCAAGCTGTTCCACCATGGCGCGATCGTCGTCATCGGACATCGGCGCATCGAGGGAGCGGATCTGCTCAGTCAGGCAGAACAGTGCGGCGACTTCCTGGACCGGTTTCTGCGCCGCATGCGCGATTTCATCCTGCGTGGGATAGCGTCCCAGACTGGAAACGAGTTCGCGACGGGCTTTCAGCACCTGCGCCAGTTCGCGCAATACGTGCGCGGGCAGTCGCACCGTGCGTCCCTGCATCAAGGCGCGCTGCACGGATTCGCGAATCCACCAGCTTGCATAAGTGGAAAAGCGCAGACCACGCCCCGGATCGAATTTCTCCACCGCGCGGATCAGTCCGATATTGCCTTCTTCAATCAAGTCCAGCAGCGCGACGCCGCGCCCCACGTAAGTACGCGCCACCGAAACGACCAGGCGCAGATTCGCTTCGATCATCTGGCGACGCGCTTCGATGTCGCCGAGCAGCACGCGCTCGGCAAGGATGCGTTCGCTGCTCGCGTCGAGCAGCGGGATCAGGCCGATTTCGTTGAGATACGCGCTGGTTGAATTGCGGATTTCCTCGCCGCGAGGCGGCTCGATCACATCGAGCAGCGCGAGCATTTCATCGGCCTCGAGAGCCGGTTCTTCGCGGACGGGATCAGGCATGTGCACAGCATACTCCGCCAATCTGCGCATGCCGTACCGTAGCGCGGATGCGGCGTCGCGCACACCGCGCATGTACGGCCGTTGCGCGCATCAGTGCGCGGGCAGATATTCGAGCGGGTTGACCGGCTTGCCGTTGCGCCGAATCTCAAAGTGCAACATGTCGCGATTGGCAGCACTGGCCCCCATTTCAGCGATCGGCTGACCGGCCTTGACCGTGTCGCCCTCCTTCACCAGGCGCTTGCGATTGTGTCCGTATGCCGACAGAAAGCTGGCCGAATGCTTGACAATCACCAGCTCCCCGTAACCGAGCAAGCCATTGCCGCTGTAGACCACGCTGCCTTCAGCGGCAGCGAGCACAGTAGTGCCGGCCGCACCGGCAATATCGACACCCTGCCGCGTTTGATCGCCGCCGACAAACGTGCCGATGACTTTGCCTGACGCAGGCCAGCGCCAGTTGATTCCGCCGCTGCTCAAAGTCGCTGCGCTGGGCCCAGGCGCTGCGACGGCCATCGTATTGACGCCTGGCGCCAGCACGCCGGGCTTGGTCGGCATGACCACTGCGGCAGTCGTCGCTGTCGGTGCACCCGGGTCCTTGCTGGCTTCCGGTATCGGCGGGGGCACCACGGTAGTGTTCGCGATCACGGGCGACAGGGTGGCCGCGGCGGCGGAATTCGGCAGCGGCGGCTTCGTTGTGGAGACGGGTTTGACCAGCTCATTGCTCGGTGGCGTGGCCGTCTTTGAAGCGCTTGCCGCCGACGTCGGCACAGCGGACGCCGGCCGGTGCGGCGTTTCGGCCGGCAGCGGCGTGATCACGGCCGCGCGATCGGTGCTAGCGACTGGCGCGACCGTCACGCCCCCAGTCTGCTCCTGCACCGCAAGATGCAGGCGCTGACCGGCATAGATGCGGTACGGTGCTTCAATGTGGTTCCAGCGCGCGATGTCGCGAAAGTCCACACCGTTGCGAAAGGCGATCGAATACAAGGTGTCGCCGGACACGACACGATAGTCGCCCGAATTATCCAAATCATCATTATTCACAATGCGCGAATGATGACTGGCGTTGCCAGATTCGTCGATGACGCGGTCTTCGACGGGTGCGGGTGGATTGGAAGCGCAGCCCGCCAGCAGCGCGAGCGTTGCCGCGATGCTCAGCTGCCGCTGCCGGCATCGCGCATTCCAGTGCCTGTCCACGCAATCCACGACCACTCCTCAGTGCAAGAACTTCAACCAGACAATGAGCGCGACGACCAGGGCGATCGCGAACCAGCCTACCCATTCGATGTAGCGATGCAACGCCGCTTCGGCTTTCGCACCGCCCAGGCGTATCAGGCCACACAACAGGAACACCCGCTTGCCACGCCCGATGATCATGCCCGGAATGAAGGCGATCATGGGCACGCCGACGATGCCGGACGCCCAGGTGAATATTTTCAGCGGCACGGGGATGAACCCCGCCAGAACCAGCAGACCGAACGCCGTCCAGGCGCTCTGCGCAACATCGGCACGCAATTGTTGTACCAACTCGTCGATGCGTGGAAGCCAGCCCAGCGCCGCCAGCACCGGCCGGAGCACGTCGAAGGCATAGTGTCCGAGTGCGTAACCGACCAGCGCGCCGAGCATCGAAAAAAGCAGGCTGATGCTCGCGTAACGCAGCCAGAGTCGCGGCTGGGCGAGCGTCATCGGCGCGAGCATGACCTCGGGCATGACCGGGAAAATGATGGCCTCGATGAAGCTGAGGCCTCCGAGCAGCCATTCGGCGCGCGGATGCGCCGCCCACACCAGGGCTTTTTCGTACAGTGGTTTAAACAATTTCACGAATTCACCTTTGGCCTGCGGGCCGGATTCGCCAGCGGGCAGACACGCCGACCAGGGAAGATCAAAGCGTGCCCCCGAGCAACGGGACAAAACTGACGGCGCCCAGATTCTCGCGGATGAGCCCATCCGCGCCCCCGCGCACACGCAACAATTGCTGACGACCGGGCGGGCCGACCGGCGCCACCAGCACGCCATCGGGTTTGAGCTGCGTCAGCAATGCTTCCTGCAAATCCGCACCGGCGGCCGTCAGCACAATTGCGTCGAACGGGCCCTCGTCGCTCCAGCCCATGCGCCCGTCGTCGTGTTTGGAACGCACGTTGGCCAAGCCCAGCTTGCGGAAACGCCGCCGCGCGTTGCGCAGCAGTTCTTCAATCCGCTCGACGGTGTAGACCTGTTCGAACAACGCCGCCAGCACGGCAGCCTGATAACCCGACCCGGTGCCGATTTCAAGAACGCGTGCCGGCGTACCGAATTCGAGCAGCGCCTCGCTCATGCGCGCGACGACCCACGGTTGCGAGATGGTCTGACCCTGCCCGATTGGCAAGGCGGTGTCTTCATAAGCCCGCGTGGCCAGCGCTTCCTCGACAAACAGATGGCGCGGCAGCTGGCGCATCACATCCAGCACGCGACGATCGCGGATGCCATCAGCCTGCAGACGATCCACGAGTCGATCGCGAGCACGCTGCGAGGTCATGCCCAGACCGCGTGTTTCGGGCGTGATGCGCGAATACGCTGTCATGCGGGCTGGCCAATCCCGGTTTGCAGGCTGCTGACCCAGCCAGCGACTTTTTCCAGCGCCTGGTAACGGGTCAAATCCACATGTATAGGAGTGATCGAAATGCATCCCTCCTCGACCGCGTGGAAATCGGTCCCTGGTCCGGCATCTTCGGCCGCGCCGGCCGGCCCGATCCAGTAGATCGGACGACCGCGCGGGTCCAGTTGCTGGATGCACGGCGCGGAGCGGTGACGGCGGCCGAGACGCGTGACGGAAAATCCGCGGATCTGCGCCCATGGCAGGTCCGGAACGTTGACGTTGAGGATCGTATCGGCCGGCAGCGGGTCGACCAGCAGGCGCCGCATCAGGATCAGCGCCGCCTGTGCTGCCGTCTCGAAGTGCTCGCCTTTGTGATCGCGGGTCACCAGCGAAACCGCGATCGCCGGCAAACCGAGAAAACGACCTTCCATCGCCGCCGAGACGGTACCCGAATAGATCACGTCGTCACCGAGGTTGGCGGCGTTGTTGATCCCCGACACGACGATATCCGGCTGAAAATCCAGCAGCCCTGCCAAGGCCAGATGCACGCAGTCGGTGGGTGTGCCGGCCACGCGGTAGCGCCCGTCCTCAAGCCGAGTGACGCGAATCGGTTGATCGAGGGTCAGCGAATTGCTGGCACCGGAGCGATCCCGGTCCGGCGCGACCACGGTGACCTCACCGAAATCCGCGAGGCGCGCCGCAAGCACGCGTATGCCCGGCGCGTCGACGCCATCGTCATTGGAAACCAGAACTCGCATGCCCACTTTCCCTGCTTGACGGCGGCGGTCACGCGCCGCGATGCGGCCCGCGCGACACTGCCGCGAATGGTTCAGTGCAAAAGTTTAACGGATTTCACGCGCTGGGCCACGCACTTGCGCGACAAGCGGGCTACGCTAGCCACCGCCAGCCGCACAGGAGACCCGATGCGCATACCACGTCGCCCTCCACCCGCCGCGCCACCGAGCAGCGACGAGGACATTGCGCTGTTCCATGCCTCGATCGGTCCGGTGCGGCGCATCGTCGCGACACCCAGCGCGCTGACGTCGCCGAAACCCTTGCCGGAAGCGACCCAGTTCCTCCGCGACGAGGCGCGCGTGCGCGACGAATTGCTCGACGTGCCGATCGATCCGGCCGAGATGGAAGTGGGCGAGGAGTTGAGCTACCTGCGCGATGGCTATCGTCCTGATCTGCTCAAACGCCTCAAGCGCGGTGCGTTCAGCGTGCAGGATGACATCGACCTGCACCAGATGACCGGCGCCGTCGCAAGAACTGCCATTGTGGAATTTATTGCAGAGGCGAAACAGCGCGGCCTCGCGTGTGTGAAGCTGATTCACGGCAAGGGGCTGCGTTCCAAACCGGGCGGACCGGTCATCAAGCGATTGGTGGACCGAATGCTACGCCAACGCGACGACGTCATCGCGTTCGCATCGGCCCGGGCCACATCAGGTGGCACGGGCGCAACCGTGGTTTTGCTGCGGACGGATCGCTGATCGAGCGGGGCTGCGATCCGTGGCCGACAGGATCAATGATCCTTGGCGACCAGTGAGCGCGACTTGTACGGCAGATTGATCCATTGCACGCCGTAGCCGCGACGATGCGCCCACTCATTGACGGTCACGATCTTGGACTGATCGACCTCGTCGATTGGCAAGGGATCCGTTTTCGCCACATGCGAAGCGCCGCCGGTCGCGCATCCACCCAACGCCAGCATGGCGATCGCGACGAGTCCCGGAAAGAGGAGTTTCATGGTGTTTCTCCGATTCGATAGACGGACCCGGAGCAGTCGGCCCGCAGAACCAGTATAGGAATCACCCACAAAACCGGTAGATGTGAACCGCTAACGCGCGATTTTCGCGACAGGCGCGCGATCTCGCGCTCATTCCGGCATGCAATCTGCACCTTCGGGCTGCTCGACCTGAACCAGCTCGCGCAATAACGTGGTCGCATAGCAGCCCGATGGGAGGCTGAATTCGACGGTCAGACTGTCATCGTTCCAGTGCCAGACCAGGTTTTCGGCGTTCAGGCGCAACGCGCGCCGCTCTTGCTCCAGGCCTGCCTGTTCCAATCCGTGCGCCAGCTCGGCGTCTTCGGCAGCCACTGCCGCTTCCAGTAACGCCACGGATTCCGCACTGCGCAGCGAACCCCTGCCCCACAAGGCGCCGGTTGGGTGGATATCCATCGCGGCGATCCGCGCGAGCAAGGCCGGCGTCTCGGCTTCCGGTCCAAAAATGCTGTGGCTGCCGGCGAGCATCCAGACCTCGCCGGGCATCGGTTGGTCCCAGGTTGCCATTTCCACACGGCGCGCGAGTATCCGATTGAACAATTCCGAACGCGCCGCCGACAACAGCAGGCTGCGTTCGTGACGGGCCACCCGCTTGCCCGCCAGCATCAAGCGCGCGCGCTGCACGTTGGACGCATCGCGCCCGAAGCGCTGCTCGCCAAAATAATTCGGCACGCCCGCGGCCGCGATCCGGGCGAGCTGGCGTTCCGCGGAGGCTCGATCGCCCTGGCAATGACGCAGCACGATCCGGAAACGATTTCCGCGCAAGGCACCGCGCTTGAGCTTGCGACTGTGGCGCAGGGCGGACAGCAGGTTGAACTCGGCGTGCGTGATTGCACTCCAGTCCACCTCCCGTTTGATCGGAACCTGGATCGAAAATGTCTGCCGGGTGACCGCATGGCGGTCCTTGAGCCCTGCATAGCTGACCGCCTCGGGCGACACGGCGAGCAACCGTGCCAATTCCCGTGCGACCCAGTCGGTGTTCGCGCCACGTTTTTCGACGCGTACGAAGACGTGCTCGCCGGCGCCATCCGGTTCGAAACCCAGATCTTCGTCGACAAAAAAATCTTCCGGCTCGCTGCGCATCTGTCCGCGCAAGGCAGGGCCGCCTTGGGCAAACGGCAGGACACCGCCAGCGGCAGGCAACGCACTCGCTGATTCATCGTGGCTCATGCGCGCTCCAGCAGCACGACGGCCATCGCCGCAATGCCTTCGCCGCGGCCGCAGAAGCCAAGTTGCTCGGTGGTGGTCGCCTTCACGCTGACGTTGTCGATCGAGGTGGCCAGATCTGCCGCGAGCACCGCCCGAATCGCCTGCGCGTGCGGACCGATTTTCGGTCGCTCGCAGACGACCGTGACATCCGCGTTGCCGAGCCGATAGCCATGATCGTGCATTAATTGCGCACAATGCTGCAAAAACAACCGGCTGTCCGCACCGCGCCAACGCGCATCGCTGGGCGGAAAATGCCGCCCGATGTCGCCCAGCGCGAGTGCACCGAGCAGCGCATCGCACAAGGCGTGGATCAGCACATCTCCGTCCGAATGCGCCACGATGCCGCGTTCAAAGGGCACGCGCACGCCACCCAGCATAAGGTGATCACCCTCACCGAATGCGTGTACGTCATAGCCTTGCCCAATCCGCATGCTGCTTTCCCTTGGTTGTTGTCGTCCCATCATCGCGCCTCGCCCGGCGTTCCGCGGAATCGCTAGTTCCGCGCGAGCAGAAATTCCGCCAGCGCCAGATCGGCCGGCGTCGTGACCTTGATATTGTCTTCGGCCCCTTCGACCAGCAAGGGCCGATGCCCAGCCAGTTCCATCGCCATCGCTTCGTCGGTAATCGCGACACCCGATGCGCTGGCGAGATCGAGCGCCGCTTCCAGCTCGGCGCGTCGGAACATCTGCGGCGTCAGCGCGCGCCACAGAGACTCGCGCGGCTCCGTGGTCAGCACCCGCCCTCCGGCATCCGCGCGCTTGAGCGTATCGCGCAGCGGCGCCGCGAGCAGTCCCCCACCCGCGGCGGACGCCTGCTCGATCAAGCGCGTGATATCGGCAATCCGCAGGCATGGCCGTGCGGCATCATGCACAAGTACAAAATTCGCCGGCATCACGTCGGCAGGCAATGCGGCAAGACCTGCACGCACAGAATCGGCGCGCTCGGCACCGCCGGTTGCCAGCCGCAGCGGCTTTCCGCCGATCTCCGTGGTCCCCGCCGGCCAGAGGTGATCATCCGCCGCCAGCACCACGACAATACCGGCGACGTCGCGATGCGCCGCGAGAACTTCCAGCGTGTGCAGCAACAGGGGCTTGCCGCCGATCGGCACGTATTGCTTCAGCGCGTCGGTGGCGAAACGCCGACCGCGACCCGCCGCCGGGACGATGCACCAATAGCCGGCTTCGCCAGTGCTCATCGAATCCTTTCCTGTCTGTGGAAATGCGCCGGGTCGCAGTTGTGCAAATTTACAAGCCGGATGCAGCGCCTATTTGCTGTCGGTCGGCGGCGCCGCGTCCTTGCCCGGCTCCACCACCTGGTAGAACTCCTCGCCCGGCTTGATCAAGCCGAGTTCCGAACGCGCCCGTCCTTCGATTGCGTCGCGCCCTTCCTTGAGATCCTGCACCTCGGCGGACAAGGCTTCGTTGCGCGCCTTGAGTCGTTCGTTTTCCATCTTTTGCTGCTCGACCGTCGCGCGCAGGCTCTGCACTTCGCGCATGCCGCCCTCGCCGGTCCACAGTTTCAGCTGCAGGGCGATCAACAGGATCAGCAAGATCAGGGCGGCGTAGCGCAACACGCGCTCATTCAGCCAAGCAGATCGGGCAAATTCGGAAACGCCTGCTTGCCAGCATAGCGAGCCTGCGTTCCGAGCGCTTCTTCGATACGCAGCAGCTGGTTGTACTTCGCTACGCGATCACTGCGGCACAGCGAACCCGTCTTGATCTGGGTCGCCGTCGTCGCGACCGAGATGTCCGCGATCGTGGTGTCCTCGGTCTCGCCGGAGCGATGCGAAATGATCGACGAGTACTTGGCCGCTTCCGCCATCGCGATCGCGTCCAGCGTTTCGGTCAGGGTGCCGATCTGATTGACCTTGATCAGGATCGAGTTGGCGATGCCCTTGGCGATGCCTTCCTTGAAGATCGACGTGTTGGTGACGAACAGATCGTCGCCGACCAGCTGGATCTTGCGGCCGAGCTTGTCGGTGAGGATTTTCCAGCCGTCCCAGTCGCCCTCGGCCATACCATCTTCGATCGTGATGATCGGATAGCGCGCGCACCAATCCACCATGAAATCGGCGAACTGCTCGGAAGTCAGGCGTTTGCCTTCGCCGGACAGATTGTATTTTCCATTTTCGAAGAATTCCGAACTGGCGACATCCAGCCCCAGGTATACATCTTCACCGGCCCGATATCCGGCTTTGCCGATCGCTTCGAGGATCGTCTCGATCGCTTCCTCGTTGGACTTCAGATCCGGCGCGAAGCCCCCCTCGTCACCGACCGACGTCGACAGACCGCGGCTTTTGAGCACCGACTTCAGCGCATGAAAGATCTCCGTGCCGCAGCGCAGCGCTTCGGAGAAACTGTCGCAGCCGACCGGCAGCACCATGAATTCCTGCATGTCCACATTGTTGTCGGCATGCGCGCCGCCGTTGATGATGTTCATCATCGG
>JBDTLV010000142.1:0-10602 GCA_039934615.1 Tahibacter sp. | reverse complement strand
AGAGCGCCGCCGTGTCCGCTCACGCTTTCCGCCAGGGGGGCCAGCTTGAGCGTGAGGATCGTCGGTGCCGGTCCCGTCCTGGAACTCAGCGCCGACCAGTGGAGTATGCACCAAGCGGCAAAGTACATCAATCCACTTTCACGGCAGGGTACGGACACGAATGGTGAAAGCACTCAAACGCGGACTGTTCTTCACGCTGGCGGTGCTTATTCTATTTGGCATCATTGCCGCCGTGGTGGTTTTCCACTATGCGCAACCGCAGCAAATTGCACGTCTTCTGGTTGAATTCAGCGCCGATCGGCTGCACCTGGAATTGCGCTTCGCCGGCGAACCGCGTTACACGTTCTGGCCGCAACTGAGTTTGAACCTCGACGAGCCCAGCATGCATCTGCACGGTCAGCCGCAAGCGATGCTCTCGGCGCATCGCCTGCGCATCGAATTACCCTGGAGCAGCCTGCGCAATTCGCGTCTGCAAGTGGATGCCGTCGAACTGGATCGACCCAACCTGGATCTGGATCTGACGAAGGACTGGCTGGCCATCTCGCCCAGCGACGCCACGCTGCCCGATGTGCACGCACGACTGCGCGTCGGCGCGGGTGTGCTGCGACGCGGTGCAACCACATTGGCGAACGGCGTCACGCTGGATGGCGACATCGGGTTGCGCGAGCTGGATGCCTGGTGGCGGTCGCTGGGGCAAGGCGACGACGCCAGACATTTGCTGCCACCGGTGCATGGCGTCGCCACTGCGGCGGAAGTCACGCTCGGCGCGTTGCGCATGAAAGGTCTGCACGTGGACAGCGAATCGCCGTGAGCCAGATCGCGCCCGCCCTGCTGGCATGGTTTGCCGAACACGGTCGTCACGATCTGCCGTGGCAGCATCCGCGCTCTGCGTATCGCGTGTGGTTGTCCGAAATCATGCTGCAGCAAACACAGGTCGCGACCGCGAAACCGTACTTCGAACGATTCGTCGCGGCGCTGCCGAGCCTCGATGATCTGGCCGCGGCCGAACAGGATCAGGTGCTCGCGCTCTGGTCGGGACTCGGCTACTACAGTCGCGCACGCAATCTGCACCGCGCTGCGCAGATTTGCATCGCGCAGCACGACGGCGAATTGCCGCGCGATTTCGAGGCCTTGTCCGCGCTGCCTGGCATTGGTCGTTCCACGGCGGGAGCGATCCTCGCACAGGCACACGGCCTGCCGATCGCGATCCTCGACGGTAACGTCAAACGCGTGCTGAGTCGCTATTTCGGCGTCGACGGCTGGCCGGGATCGACCGCCACATCGCGGACATTGTGGAATCATGCAGAAGCGCAGACGCCAGACACACAGGTTGCCGACTACACCCAGGCGATCATGGATCTCGGTGCGACGGTCTGCGTGCGCTCCCGCCCGCATTGCGCGCGATGTCCCCTGCAGAGCGAATGTGTGGCCTCGCGGGATGGATTAACCACACAGTTGCCTGCGCGCAAACCAGGCAAGGCGATCCCGACGCGGAGCACCTGCATGCTGATCGTTCGCGATGAGCATGGCCGTGTGCTGCTACAGCGTCGTCCACCAAGCGGCGTCTGGGCGAGCCTGTGGAGCCTGCCCGAAGCGATCGATCGCGACCTGACCAGCCGCATACTGGTGGGCCTGGGCGGCGCCGGCGCCACGCTGCAGGCGATGCCTGCATTCACCCACACTTTCAGCCATTTTCATCTTCAGGTGCAGCCCTTGCTCGCCGCAGTACGCCAGCAGGATGCCGTCGCGGATTCGCCCGATCAGCGCTGGTGCGATGAGCGAGCCATTGCCGCGCTCGGCTTGCCGGCCCCGGTGCGCAAGCTGCTGTCCGGATTGGCACCTGCACCCGAGAACGATTTGTTCGCAACGTTTCCATAGTGGCACGCCAGCGCGGCGCGCTTTCTGTCATACAAGGATTATCCACATGTCACGTACTGTTTTTTGCGTCAAATTACAGCGCGAAGCGGAAGGCCTGGGGTTCGCGCCGTGGCCGGGCGCGCTGGGCAAGCGCGTCTACGAATCCGTTTCGCGCGAAGCCTGGGCGACCTGGCTGGCGCATCAGACCATGCTGATCAACGAGAACCGTCTGTCGCCACTGGACCCCAAGCATCGGGCGTTTCTCGAGGCAGAAATGGACAAGTACTTTTTTGGCGAAGGGTCGGCGGCACCGCAGGGTTATGTGGCGCCGGATTCACCCGACGCCTGAGGCGCATCGCTACGTCGGTGTGTTGGTGCGTTTCGGCAACGGCCTGCGCGGCAGGCTGCCGAAGAAGCCGCGCTTGATGCCGGCGAGCACCTTGAGCATTTCGCCACGGGCGATCGGTGCACGTCCGACCGGCCCCATCAGTGCGTCACGCAGGGACGCCGCCCAATCGAGTTCGGACTGGAAGATCGGAGTCAGCCAACGGCTCAGCAACTGATAGATGCGCACGTGCCGACGCCGCTCGCGATCAAAGGCACGCAACGCCTGCGGCACATCCGCCTCGCGCGCCAGCGCTTCGGCGATCGCCTGCGCGTCGAGCAGCGCCATGTTGGCACCCTGCCCCAGTTGCGGGCTCATCGCGTGTGCGGCGTCGCCCAGATAGGCCACGCGGCCCTGATAGAAGCGACGCAGCACCGCGTCGCGGTAATTGGCAGCGGCGAGCTGACCGACGTGCGTGAGGGTCGACAACAGGGTTTCGGTCTGCGGCCAATAGGCGACGACTTCGGCGCGCCACGCGTCAAGCCCGCGCTCCAATATGCCGGAGAGTTCACAACGTGGCAAACTCCAGAAAAAGCTCAGCTTGCGCGTCTGCGCCGAGTCTCCTGGCAATCGTCCGACGGGCAAGATGCCGGCCATGCGGCGCGCCTTGTCGTAGCGCTGCAACAATTGCCGTGAAAACTCCCGCGACGGGTCGTCGCACAAGCACCAGATCGCTCCCCAGGGATAGGCGCGGTCGCGGCGCACCAGTTCGGGTGGGCGCAGGTTCGAGGCCGCGCCCGTAGTCACCAGGACCAGATCGTACGTACCATAGGTGTTGCCGTCGGAATCGCGAATGCTGCCCGTGTCGCTATCCACGGCGGCGATGGTGACACCGCAGCGCACGGCCGCCGTGTGCGAATCCTGCAGCAAAGTAAACAATGCACCGCGCTGGATGCCGAGGCCGAACCAGTGCGGATCGAGCCGTTGGTAGTGCATGTCCATCACCACGCGTCCGCGCGTGTTGGAGCCGAGCAGTTGGTCGACCGGTTCGCCACAGGCCAGCGCCGCGTCGAACAGACCGAGATCAGCCAGTGCCGCAAGACCGGTTGGCTGCAGCAGCAGGCCGGCGCCGACCGGCCCCAGTTGCGGCGCGCGCTCGAAAATCTCGACCCGATGTCCCTGACGACGCAGGAACAATGCCGCCGCCTGGCCGGCGGTCCCGTATCCGACTATACAAATGTCCAGCGCGCGCTCCATGCCGACAGGATCGCACAGAGCGAATGCTGCCGTCGTCGCTGCGACATTGCGTCACGCAGTCGGTACGCCTACTTGCCGGGCGCGCCTTTTTCCTCGGCGCGCTGCTGCTTGCGTTCCGCGCGGTAGGCCTTGTAGTCGACGCGCTGTATCGAGCGAATGTCGCAGCGGTCGCGACCGGCCACTACGTGATCGAACTTCTGACTGACCCGATGCAGATTCGAGGTCAGGCCGATCGAGTTCGCAAAACGCAGTCCGGTGCAGGGCGGCAATACCTTGATCAACCACGCGTCATTGAGGCTGGTGAGAACCAGCACGGCGTCGTCGTCCAGGGTTTCGAAGCTCTCCATGCGCCAGAACGGCATTTCCTTGACCTCCGGACCAGCGAGCCGTTCGTAGGTGGCGAGTTGCTCTTTTTCGCGCTCGGCGGATGCAATCGCGCCGAACGGCAGAAGCACCGCCATTGGCAGCAGGCAGGCAAACACGGCAGACCATTTCATAGAACTCTCCAAGCGCGGCAGCGGATGTCGCGACCTATGGCCGTAGACGAACCGCTTGCCGCGATGGTCGCACAACGCCGGCCGCAGATTCAGCCGGCGTTGTGGAAAGCGACGTCCTCAGCCGTTCACAGCACCGATCGCCGACTGCGCCTGCTCGCGCTCGTAGTCGGACAGTTTCGCGGCCACTTCCAGATAGCGAGCGCGCACTTGCGCGTCATTCGGCATGCGGCGGGCGATCGCGACCAGCAGCTCGCGACACTCGTAGTCCGATTCGATACCCGCTGCGGCATCGAGCACCGCCATGGCGCCGGCGTGGCCGAGCTTTCCGGCGTTCAGCAGCGACATCAACGCGATGCGGCGCTCATAGTCGGACCCGATGCGCTGGGTCGCCTTGGCGTAGCTCGGTGCAATCGCATCGGCGTCTTTGGACTGAACCGCAATGGCGCTGAGCACTTCGCGCTTCTCGTAGTCCGATTCAATGCTGTCGGTGGCATCGAGGATGTCGGACAGCATCTGCGGATCCGCGGTTTCCTCGACCATGCTCTGCAGCGCGCGGCGGCGTTCGTAGTCCGAGTCGACGGCTTTCGCGTTCGCCAGCCATGCGGCGCGCAACGCGGGATCGGCTGCCGAACGGTGCGCGGTCGCGACCAGCAACTCGGCGCTCTCGTAGTCCGAATCGATGTGGGCCGCGACCTGCAGCAAGGTCAGCAGCCGTTGCGTATCCAATTTTTGCGTCGTGAACATGTTCGCCAGCACATTGCGCAATTCATAATCCGAATCGATGCCGTCGACGAGCGTCAGCAAGCGCCCCAGATCTTCCTGGTTGAGCTCATGCTTGCCAACCAGGAAGCCGATGTAGGCGGCACGGGTGTGATCACTGGTGATCTGTGCGATTTCGGCAAACACCGCGGCGCTGCCGCCGCGCGCGAAGAAGCGTTCGACGCGCGCTTCGGCGTCAATGCCGGTTTCCCGCAGCAAGGCCGGGATGATCGCGGCGATCCACTGCTGCGCTTCGGCATCCAATGTCTGCTCGTTGCCGTTCTTCAGATAACGGCGTTGCAGCTTGCCCGCGGCCACGGAATATTCGATGCGCCGAGTCACGCCGCCCCGCGTTTCTTCGACGCTCGCCGTGCCGCGCTCACTCAGCGAAGCGATGTCGCTCTCATCGGCGTTGAAACCCAACTTGCCCTTGGAATCGACGTCCAGCGAGCGCACGTCGTCGCGCAATCGCACGCGCATATGGTCGTCGAATGCATCACTGTCGATATGGATCGAAACTTCGCCGGTCGATTTCGACTTTCGGATTTTTTCCGTTTTTGCGGTCTCGTCAATTACCACGATTTGTTCGGTTTTTGCCGTGGGCTCGTTCACCGCAGCCACGACGCGTGGCGAAAGGCTGGGCAGCAAAACAACGCTGACGGCAAGTGCGAACACCGGCGCGCAACGCGACAGGAATGACGGCTGGGAAAGCGACATGGGAGTTCCTTCGAGCAGTAGCTCGGCACGTTGTACGAGTGGAGAATTAGGAGTGGCCATGGCGACCGCGAGATCGCTGCGGCAGAAATCGCTGCGCCGTTCGATACACAACGCGAGGCATTCCGCGAGCGCTCTTCCGTCGCCGGTGAACTGCGCGGCGTGTGCGTCGCATTGCAGTTCGGCCAGACTGTCAAGCCGGCGCAGCGCGAATCCGCTCAGCGGAACGATGCAGAAAACGCTGCGCCAAAGCAGCAAGGCGGCCCGCCAATACGGATCGCCACGACGCAGGTGGGCCAATTCATGCGCCAGCGCCGCCCTGCGTTGTCGCGCCGGCAGCCGCAACAGCCAGCCGGGAACCAGCACCTTGCACCCCGGCAAAGCGATCGGGCTCGCGATCTCGTCGAGTTGCGCGATCTGCGCCTGTTCGACTTGCATGCCGATGCATAGCGCATTCCATTCTTGCAAAATGTCCACGTCGGTCAACGGAACAGCGCGGCGCAACAGATCGCGCAGCGAGAATGCCCCACGCAACCATCCCGCGAGCAACAGCAGACTTGCCGCGAACCAGGCCGCGAGCAGCCATTGCGACCACGCCAGATGCAGGATGCGCTGGAGCCAGGTCGAGTGAACCGGCGTATTCACAGGCGAGGTGCGGTCGGCCTTCGCAGCCTTTCCGGATCGCGGCGAACTCGGCGGCGCTTCTGCGCGCCTTTCACTCTCGGCTTTCGCCGGCGCGGCAACAGCGGTTGAGACTGCGGGCGATTCCGTCGCAAGGGACGACGCCCCAGCCGGTTCACTAACCGACAGTATGGATATGTTCCCGAGTACTGGAATGGGGACCAGCAGAATCTGCAGCCCGGCGCTCAGCAATCCACCCAGCAGCGCGGTTCGCCAAGCCCACTCCCGCGCCGCGACGAGGCGCAACAGTCCAGTCCGCTCGAGCAGCCATACGAGCAACATCAAGCTGCCACCGTGCAGGATCACGGTCAGCAGAAAGCCGGTCATCGATGCACTAGTCATCGCGACCTCCTGCCGCGAGGCGACGACGCAGGCGCGCCAGGTCGCCGGGGGCTATTTCCGATTCGTCGACCAAATGCGAGACCAATGCGCGCGCATCACCCTGGAACAGACTGGCGAGCAAGTCCGCGACCATCGAACGGCGCACTTCGGATTCGCTGACTTTTGCGCAGTAGTACAGCTGCCGTGCATCGCGCCGCAATGCGACCACACCACGCCGCTCAAGTCGGGTCAGCAACGTCGCCACGGTGGTGTGTTTCAGGCCGCGTTCGGCCGCAAGCACCTCGGCGACATCGGCCGTGCTGACCTCGCCACGCTCCCACAAAACACGCATGACGGCGATCTGCAGGTCACTCAACGCCACGTCTTTGACCTTGCCCATCGGGTGATCTCTACAGTTGTCGTACTACAGTTGTAGTACGACTTGGGCAGAGACGCAAGTGGGCCGAAAGTCATGAGGGCAATGCCCCCCCTAGGTGAGCTACGTCGCGATCCGGTCGGAGCCGCGATTCAGGACGACGAAAGCACGAACGTATTGCCTTCCGAATCCTTGAACTTCGCGAACGTTCCCCAGGGCTGCTTGGTCGGAGGTTCCACGATTTCTACGCCGCGCTGCTGCAGCTGACGCACGGTCGCCTCCACGTCGTCACAAGCCAGCGAGCCGTTGAAGAAGGACCCGATGCGATCTTCGTGTCCGGGCGGGGTGAACAGCACCAGCCGCGTCGCCGACATCGCGATGCGCAATTCGATCCAGCGCATGCCGGGACCCATCGGCTGATCGGTGGCAATCGTGAAGCCGAGTTTTTCCGTGTAGAACGCCAAGGCGCGATCCTGGTCCTTGACCGGCACTCCGACAAACTTCAATTGCGTAATCATCGGTCCATCCTCTCGTCATGCGCAGTGTGCAGAGGCTCGGATTCTGGCCGATCCGGGGCTTCGCGCGTACCGATTGCTGCTATAGCATTACATCCCATGAAGCGCTACTCGATCGACGCCTACGTGCTGGACACCCTCATGCCCGACCTGGTCGGACACGATCACAAACCGGCCGCGTTCGTGGTCTTTTTGTGTCTGCTCGCCGCATCCGAGCGGCGCAACTCGGCGTCGGTCGCGCTCAGCCTGCAGGAGATTTCCGTGCGGACCGGCCTCGCGAAGTCGACCGTACAGACGGCGATACGTCATCTCAAGCGTCGCGGCCTGCTGGACGGTGACGTGGCTGCGACGACCGCAGAACCGATACGCCGGATTGCGACGCCCTGGGTGAGGTGAGGTCTATGGCCCGCCACCAGCGCCTGACTAGCCATGCTGTGCGCCAACGCAGTTGGTCGCCAATTGATCGTCATGCAGTTTTTTTTTTCAATTCGATACGAATGATCAAGGTGACCGATGTGCACGCCGGCCGACTGGTGCGCTACGCCGCGTCGGCACGCCAGCGGGCGCGCTACAGGGGAAGCGTCCGATGAACTGTCGCCATTCGATCCGATGGCTTGCTGTCGCGTCCGTGTTGCTGCTGGCTTCGATCAGCGCGCAGGCCGATCCGGCCGGGGCCTTTTTCACATCACGTGCCGGGATCGGCAAGTATGTGCAAATTTTGTGCTCGCCGTGGCGCCTGCCTGCTATCGCTCGCAACCGTGAATGTATAAAGACACTTTTCGGCATCTACGGGACTGAACAATCGCCAGGTCGGTAGCCTCGCTCAACCGAACCGCCGGACGCTCGCCAAGCGCTGAATGCGCAATTGCGGCTCGCCCTATTGACTCATTTCGTAATTTCCGGAAATATAGAAGCATGGACAGCCGAACTGCCGTTTCAGCACTCAACGCGCTCAGTCACGAAACCCGTTTGGCGGCTTTTCGCCAGTTGGTGCAGACCGGCCCCGATGGCCTGCCCGTTGGCGAGTTGCGCGAACTGCTGGATCTGCCGGCGGCCACCCTGACCGCGCACCTCAATGTACTGCGGATTGCCGGCCTGGTTTCCGATCAGCGCGAAGGTCGTGTGATCCGTGTTCGCGCCAACTATCAGGAAATCGATGCCTTGATCGCGTACCTGACTGAAAATTGCTGCGCCGGAGTCTCCGCCTGCAGCCCCGTCCCCAATTGTTCGCCGCGCAAGCGTGGAGCCAGGTTATGAACCGTTTTCATGTGCATCTCAACGTTGCCGATCTCGCCGCAAGCATTCGTTTCTACTCCGAACTTTTCGCGTCCGAACCCGCTGTCGTCAAACCCGACTACGCGAAATGGATGATAGAAGATCCGCGCGTGAACTTTGCTATTTCTACCGTTGGCCGCATTCCAGGTGTCGATCATCTGGGCATCCAGGTCGACAGCGGCGAAGAACTGGCGGAGTTGGGTCGTCGCCTGGATGCAGCCGGCGGCGCGGTGTTGCCGGAGGAGGCCACTGTGTGTTGTTACGCGCGCGCGGACAAATTGTGGACGGAAGACCCGCAAGGCACACGCTGGGAGACATTTCACTCGCACGGCGACGCGGTGACTTACTACGCCGCCGACTCGGCGTGCGTCACCGATGGGATGGCCTGCACACCGAATCGGTCGGAAATGAAACCTGGGAAGGCAACTGGCTCATCCTGCTGCGCGCCGCAATCGGGTTGCTGCTGAGGTCCGCGGCATGAGCTCTATTCGCCTTGCAAACCGCGACGACATGCTCGCCATACGCACTTTGCTCTCCGATAGCGGATTGTCGATTCAGGACATTGCGCGCGGCGCGATCACGTTTCTTGTCGCCCATGACGAAACGACGCTCGCTGGCGTCGCCGGGCTTGAGCAATTCGGCGATGCCGCTCTGCTGCGCTCTGTGGCCGTGCGCACCGAAGCACGTAGCACAGGTCTCGGTGTGCGCCTGGTCGAAGAAATCGAAGCCTATGCGCGCGGGCGCGGCGTGACCCGGCTGGTATTGCTGACTCAAACGGCGCCAGGATTTTTCTCAAAGCGCGGCTACTTGAAAATTGAGCGGACCACAGCGCCTGACGATGTGCGACAAAGTACTGAATTCACATTGGTATGCCCGGCCTCCGCAATTTGCATGCTGAAATCCCTGAGCACGGCGAAATGACCTCCACCAAGCGCGTCTTGTTCGTATGTGTTGAGAACGCCAACCGCAGTCAGATGGCGGAAGCGTTTGCCCGCATCCATGGAGGCGCGAGCGTTGATGCGCGGAGCGCGGGCTCCCGGCCTTCCGGGCACATCAATCCGAAAGCCATTCGTTTCATGGCTGAGCTGGGCTACGACCTGACATCGCATGATTCCAAATCGCTGGATCAGATCAATGGTGATTTTGATGCGGTGATTACGATGGGCTGCGGTGATAGCTGCCCCTGGATTCCAACGCGCTATCGCGAAGACTGGGCGCTACCCGATCCCAGGCAGATGGATGACGATCAGTACAGAAAAGTCCGCGACGAAATCGCGACGCGGGTTCAACGCCTGTTGGCAACGTTGTGATGTCATTGCCGCATCGACTGATTGCCGAGTTCATTGGCACCGCAATCTTGCTTGCGTGCGTCGTCGGCTCCGGCATCATGGGCGTTGCCCTGGGGCAAGGAAATGCGGCCATCGCACTACTCGCGAACGCCGGTGCCACGGCGTGCGCCCTCTACGTACTGATCAGCATTCTGGGTCCGATTTCGGGCGCGCATTTCAATCCCGTCGTTACGTTGGTCATGCGTCTTCGTGGTGACTTGCGCAGCGGCGACGCGATGGCCTACATCGCCATTCAAGTCGCTGCCGCGGTTGCGGGCGTACTGCTCGCCCACGCGATGTTCGACGTATCTTTGCTCCAGTCCGGAACCCAGGTGAGAACCGGATTTCCGCAGTGGCTCAGCGAAGCGGTGGCCACGTTCGGACTTCTGCTCACCATCCTGCTCGGAGCTCGGGCGCAAACAGCGGCACTGCCTGCCCTCGTGTCCTGCTACATATTCGCCGCGTACTGGTTCACCGCGAGCACATCGTTCGCCAATCCCGCGGTCACGCTCGCACGCTCGTTGACGCAGACGTTTGCCGGCATCCGACCGACGGATGTGCCGGGCTTCATGGCCGCGCAGTTGGCCGGTGCATTGCTTGCCTGGATCGCGGTAGAAAAATTGCTGCCTCGAACACGACCGGCAGAACCTTGCTAGACGCAAGCCGTCGCCCACATCCAAGTCAATACGGTCGACAG
>JBDTLV010000141.1:0-10627 GCA_039934615.1 Tahibacter sp. | reverse complement strand
GGGGCACCGGCTCGGCGGCACGTCGGCTTCTTTGCACTTGAATCTTTTTCACTTATCGTCCGCGTCAAACGCCTCGTTGGAAATTCTCATGACGATCGGCACGAAAAATTCCTCGGCACTGTTTTTCTGTGCGCCGACGCCGGCAACGGATGTCCGGCAGGCAGACGAAACCGGATGGGCCGGGTTTCATCCGCCGTCGATGTTCAACCGCGCGGCGCAATCCGTCGTTTGGGGATAGAGCCATTCCGCGTGAGCCGGGTGTGGCATGACTACGGCTTTTTCAACAAATCCCGGATCTCCGTCAGCAGCACCACCTCAGCAGACGGCGGCGCCGGTGCGGCCTCTTCCTTCTTGATCAGGCGGTTCATCAGCTTGACCACCATGAAGATGGCCAGGGCGACGATCGCGAACTGGATCAGGGTATTGAGAAAGGCGCCGTACTGGACTGCGACTTCGCCCTTGCCATCGGCGCCTGCAGCTTGAAGTATCCATTTATACGATGAGAAGTCCACGCCACCAATCAGTACTCCGATTGGCGGCATGATGATCTGCTCGACCAGAGACGCGACAATTTTGCCGAAAGACGCGCCGATCACCACACCGACCGCGAGGTCGATCACATTGCCGCGCATCGCGAATGCTTTGAACTCGCCGAAGAAGCTCATGCTGTTTCCTCCCGTCCGAAGATATCTGCGCCGCGGCACGAGTCGCTCGCGGCTGACGCCTATTTAGCACGTCTGCGCGGGCTTGTGCCGCGACGGTAGTCGCGTTGTACGGCGTGCTGCTGAGTCCTCGGCAAGATACTCGACGCCATGCACTTCGATAGGCGTGCGTCGGCGCTTCGCACGCGTGGAGCGCCTTATTCGCACGCGTGGAGCGCCTTACGAGATATGCCCACGCAGCTCGCCGACGCCTTCGAGTGTGGCCAGAAAGCTGTCGCCGCGATTCAACGCGGCCACGCCGGCCGGCGTGCCCGTGTAGATCAGATCGCCGGCGCGGAGTTCGAACAGCTTGGACAGCTCGGCGATGATCTCGGACACGCTGAAAATCATTTCGCCGATGTCGCTGCGCTGGCGCTGCGTGCCATTGACGCTGAGCGAAAGCAGCGCGTGTTCGGGATGTGCGTTGGTACCGATCGGGCGCAGTGCGGAAACGGGCGCGGAGGCATCGAAACCTTTCGCGATGTCCCAGGGATGGCCTTTGGTTTTCGCGGCGGACTGCAGGTCGCGGCGAGTCAGGTCCAGTCCGACTGCGTAGGCGTAAACATGTTGCAAAGCGGAGGATGCGTCAATGTTCCGGCCACCACTGTGCAGCGCCACGACCATCTCCACCTCGTGGTGCAGGTCATTCGTGACGCTGGGGTAAGGCACGTCGGCCCCGTCGGTCACAATCGCGTCGGCGGGCTTCATGAAAAACATCGGTGTGCCGCGTTCGACCGCAGCACCCATTTCCTTGGCGTGGTCCGCGTAGTTGCGGCCCACGCAGTAGATCCGGTGCACCGCGTAGCGCTGCTCACTCTCGACAATCGGAATCGAGGGGGTCGGGGCGGGTTCGAAGGCGTATGACATGGCGGGCCTGCGCTGGACGTTGAAAGGGCAAGAATAGCAAGATGGACACCTGCGGCTGACACCTGTCACCTCGATTTGCTGACCGGTAGCCCTAGGACGGATACAGGGCATGCCCCACTCTATGGCAGACTCGCACGCCTGCGGCCGACTCGGCCCGCGTATTTCGACGACAAGTAGTGGCTAGGTGGAACCTGTGCAAAATTCAGACATGCTCAAGGAGCTGCGCATCGATCGCAGCCAGGAAGAAGCGCCCACGGGGCGTGGAAAATGGCTCGCCATCGGTGCAGTCGTGGTGCTCGCAGCGGCAGGCGCTGGTTGGTTTGCGTTCGGCCGCGGCAACCTGTGGTCGGTCAAGACTGCGACGGCACAAGCGGCCGGCACGGCGCAGGCCGGCAGCACGTCCGTGCTTGATGCGAGCGGTTATGTGACCGCGCGTCGTCAGGCAACGGTATCGTCGAAGATAACCGGGCGCGTGTCCGAAGTGCTGATCGAGGAAGGTCAGCGTGTGGAAGCCGGCCAGGTGCTCGCGCGCCTGGATCCCGTCGACGCGCAGGCACAAATGGACATGTCCACCGCGCAGCTCGAAGCCGCGCGAGCGATGCTAGCCGAGCTCAATGTGCAATTGGTCCAGGCGCAGCGCGACGAAAAACGTCAGGCTGACTTGGTGCAGCGCAAGCTGACCAGCCAGCAGGCCGCCGACGACGCGCGCAGCCAGGCGAAGGCGATCAGCGCGCGACTCACCGCGCAGGAGCGCCAGGTGAACGTTGCGCAACGCGGTGTGGGCATGTCACGTGTGCAGCTCGACAACACGGTGGTGACTGCACCATTTGCTGGCGTGATTACCGTCAAGGCAGCACAACCCGGAGAAATCGTCTCGCCCATGTCGGCCGGCGGCGGTTTCACCCGGACCGGCATCGGCACGGTCGTCGACATGAATTCGCTGGAGATCGAAGTTGACGTCAACGAGGCCTATATCGGTCGCGTGCAGGCGAACCAGCCGGTCGAAAGCACCTTGAATGCCTATCCGGACTGGAAGCTGCCGGGCAAGGTTATCGCGATCATCCCGACGGCCGATCGCAGCAAGGCGACGGTAAAAGTACGCATCGGCATCGATACCAAGGATGCGCGCATCGTTCCCGATATGGGTGCGCGTGTCGCGTTTCTGGAGGACACCAAGCCAGTCACCGCGACGCCGGTCGTCGTGCCGGGCGTGTTGGTGCCGGGCGAAGCGCTTGTCGCAGCCGGTGATACGACGGTTGTCTACGTTGTGGCAAATGGCAAAGCGCAACAACGCAAGGTGACGGCCGGCAAGGTGATGGGTGCGCAACGGCAGTTGACCACCGGTTTGGCCATCGGTGAGCGGGTGGTGCTGGCGCCGCCGGCAGAGATGAAGGATGGCGATCGCGTGACGACGGAGTGAGGTATGCGGACGCCGGCGCTGGCAGCAGAGCGGCGGGCCACTGCCGGAAGCCAACTGTTTCCGGGATTGGCTTGTGCATGTTCCCAATCAGCACCTTGCGCGCAGGCAGTAAGCGAGCGGAGTGATTGTCGCCAATGCGCGACGACGTAATTCAATTGCAGCGGAGATTTCGATGAGCAACCTGATCAGCATCCGTGACTTGACCAAGAGCTACGTGCGCGGCAAGCAGAAAGTGGAAGTACTGCACGGATTGAGCCTGGATATTCCCAAAGGCGACTTTGTCGCGTTGATGGGGCCCTCCGGCTCGGGCAAGACCACCCTGCTCAACCTGATCGGCGGGCTGGATCAGCCCAGCTCCGGCGAACTGAGTATCGATGGCAAGCGCATCGACCAGCTCAGCAGTGGCGATCTGGCGAAATGGCGCGCCGCCAATGTCGGTTTCGTTTTCCAGTTCTACAACTTGATGCCGGTGCTGACCGCGGAAGGCAATGTGGAATTGCCGCTGCTGCTGACCAAGCTTTCGGCGGCGCAGCGCAAGAAGAACGTCAGCGTTGCCTTGCAGGTGGTCGGCCTGGCGGATCGCGCCAAGCACAAGCCGCGTGAACTCTCCGGTGGACAGGAGCAGCGCGTCGCGATAGCGCGGGCGATCGTGTCCGATCCGACCCTGCTGGTCTGCGACGAGCCGACCGGTGACCTGGATCGCAAGACCGCAGACGAGATTCTCAAATTGCTGCAGGCGCTGAATCGCGATCACGGCAAGACCATCGTCATGGTGACGCACGATCCGCGCGCCGCCGAGTACGCCAAGCGCACCCTGCATCTGGACAAGGGTCAGCTGGCCGAACAGGCCGCGTCGTGAGCGGCCGGCCTAGAGCGAGGACATCTTCATGACCAAGACCGGATTCGTGATCGCGAACCTGTTTCGCAAGAAAACCCGCACCACGCTGACGCTGTTGTCGATCATCGCGGCATTCCTGCTGTTCGGTCTGTTGCAGTCGTTGAATCACATCTTCAGCGCCGGCGCGGACTTCATCGGAGCAACCCGCCTGATGACACAGGCGCGCGTGTCGTTCACCCAACCGCTGCCGCTGTCGATGTTGCCGAAACTCGAGGCGGTCCCCGGTGTGGGACGCGTGGCCTACATGCAGTGGTTCGGGGGCGTCTGGCAGGACAACACGCCGCTGTTTGCGTTCGCGGTCGATCCGCAGCGCCAGCATGACGTGTATCCGGAGTGGGTGATGCCGGAAGCGCAATGGCAGGAGTTCGCCAATACGCGCACGGCGATGATCGCGGGCAAGCTGCTGGCCGACAAGTACGGCTGGAAGGTCGGGCAGAAGGTGCCGATCTCATCGAATATTTATCCACAAAAGAACGGCAGCAAGTCCTGGGCGTTTGACCTGGTCGGCATCTACGATGGCAAGGACGACAACTGGAAAAAGCAGGCGCAGAACGTCTTCATCAATCACGGCTACTTCGACGAGGCCAATCAGTTCGGCAGCGGACGCACCAATTTCTTCGTGCTCCAGCTCAGCGACAGCGGTGCCGCCGAAGCGGTCAGCAAGACCATCGACGCGATGTTCGAGAACTCACCGGACGAAACCAAGACCCAGACCGAGAAGGATTTCAACATCGGTTTCATCAAGCAGATCGGTGATATCGGCATGATTGTGCGCTGGATCCTGTTTGCGGTGTTTTTCACTTTGTTGCTGGTCGTCGGGAACACGATGGCGCAGAGCGTGCGCGAGCGCGTCCCGGAACTGGCGGTCCTGAAGACGCTGGGTTTTTCCGACACCACGGTGCTCGGTTTCGTGCTCGCCGAAGCGGGAGCGATGTGCATGATCGGCGGTCTGATCGGCATGTCGCTGGCGACCCTGCTTGGCGCGATGGCGGAAAAGGGCTCAGGCGGACAATTCGCCATCAGCCTGAGCGCCTCGGTGTGGTTGATGGGGTTGATTGCGATCGTGTTGATGAGCCTTGCGGTCGGTTTGTTGCCCGCGCTGCGTGCACGCCGTTTGAACATTGTCGACGCGCTGGCCGGGCGCTAAGGAGAACACCATGCTGAGTCAAGTCGCTGCCATTACCGGTCTCAATTTGAAGAGCGTACCCGAGCGTTGGGCCTCGTCGCTGGTCATCGTGATCGGCCTCGCGGGCGTGGTCGCCGTATTCACCGCATTGCTCGCCATGGCGACCGGATTCCAGAAGACGCTGGAAGCCACGGGCAGCAACGACAACGCGATTGTCCTGCGCGGCGGTTCGGATACGGAGCTCAACTCCGGGCTGACTCGGGACGCGGCCACCGTGATCAAGCAAGCGCCGGGGATACGCCTCGATGCCGAAGGGAAACCGCTGGTATCGGGTGAGCTGATTGTCATCGCCGAGCTGATCCGCAAGGGCGACAGCAAGAACGGCGCGAACATCACCGTTCGTGGCGTGGAGCCCGCGGGGTTCGCGTTGCGACCGCAGTTGAAGATTGTCGAAGGGCGCCAGTTCAAGACCGGCCTGCGCGAGCTCATCGTGGGGCGCGGCGTCACGCGTCAGTTCCAGGGCGCCGGGCTGGGCACCGTTTTGCGCATGCGCGGATCGGAATGGACCGTGGTCGGCGTGTTCGAGTCCGGCGATGCCCACGACAGTGAATTGTGGACAGATGCAGAAGTGGCGCAATCCACGTTCAATCGCCGCAGCTACAGCTCGATACTGGTTGCACTCGACGGCGACAATGGTCTGCAGAAGATGCAGGAAAACCTGAAAGCCGACCCGCGCGTGACGGTCGACGTGCAGCGCGAGCAAGAGTACTTCAGCAGCCAGACCAAGCAATTCCGCCAGCAGATCGGTTTCCTCGCCGGCATCGTGACGTTGATCATGGCATTGGGTGCGATTTTTGCCGCGCTGAACTCGATGTATGCGGCGGTTGCCGCGCGCGGCAAGGAAATCGCGACGTTGCGAGCCATCGGTTTCGGCGGAGCATCGGTGCTGATTTCGGTGATGATCGAAGCCCTGGTGCTGGCCTTGGTCGGCGGCATTCTCGGCGCGCTGATCGCCTACACCCTGTTCAACAACTTCTCGGTATCGACTCTGGGGCAGAACTTCACCCAGGTGGTGTTTGCCTTCAAGGTGACACCGAAGCTGGTGATCACCGGACTGGTGATCGCGGTGATCATCGGCATGTTTGGCGGCTTTTTCCCGGCACTGCGCGCTGCGCGCCTGCCGGTAACGACGGCCCTGCGCGAACAGTAAGCGGACCGACGCGCCGCGGCACGCCGCGGCGCGTCAGCCGGTCTTCGCTTCGCGCGCCAGTGCGATGATGGCGACGCCGGCGAGGATCACCGCCATCCCGGCAAGGTCCAGCGCGTGCACCGTTTCGCCGCCGATCACGACGCCGAACAGCACCGCGACCGGCGGATTGACGTAAGCGTAACTGGTCGCGAGGGCCGGACGCACGGTTTTCAACAAGTATAAATAAGCGGCGAACGCGATCAGCGAGCCAAATACCGCGAGATAGATCAGCGCGAGCAGGCTGCGCACGGAAACGGCGCCGGGAAGGTGCTCGCCGCCCAATGCCGCAAGTATGCTGAGGGCAACGCCGCCAGTCAGCATTTGCGCTGCCGTGTTCATCATCGGTGCGGGCATGTCCTGCCGCTTGCTCCATAGCGATCCGAATGCCCATGCCGAGGCTGCAGCGATCAGCGCGATCGCCCCGATGGGTGAACTGCGCAAATCGCCGCCGAAGTTCAGCACGACCACGCCTGCGAAACCGATCAGCAGACCGACCGCTTCGAGGCGCCGCGGCCAGTGACCGAAGTAGGCGCCGAACACCGCCGCGAACAAGGGCATGCAGGCGACCGCGACGGCAGCCACTCCCGACGAGACACTTTGCTCCGCATAGCACACCAGCCCATTGCCGAAGCCGAGGAGCAAGGTGCCGGTGATCGCGCAATTGCGCCACTGTCGTGCGGTGGGCGCCGCGGTGCCGCGCCAGCGCAGAAACGCATACATCACCGCGCCGGTCGTGAGGAAACGAATGGCGGCCATGCCGAAGGGTGGGAAGCTTTCCAGCGCAACCCGGATGGCAAGGTAGGTCGATCCCCAAATCAGGTACAGCGAGATCAGGGCGAGCGCAACCAGCACGCGCGGTGTGAACAGGGGCGCGCGCGTTGCGGGTGCGGTGGTGACGAGCATGGGGTCGTTCATCCGAATACGTTTCTCATCGTTCCTTCGCTGGGGGGACACGTCGGCAGGACAGCCTATTTGCTGGGCGGCGCCGCCCGTAGCGCGAGCCAGCGGGATGGCAAGTGCCCGGTGCCCGACGGGCGCAAGCGGCGAGCGGCGCGGGTTAAACGGACACATCCTCACCCACGGCCTCTCCCGCAGTGGGAGAGGGCAATCGCGACGCCAGCAGTGGTTCATCGTAGACCGCAATGTCCACGCCGCGCAGCGCCACTCGTCACGCTTACGACGATACCATTCGCACCTCGGGCGTCAGCAGGCTGCGCTTGCGCAAGGCCCCAGCAATAGCCGCCAAGCGCGCCCCGGCCGTCGCGCGCTTCGAGCAGCTCACGCGCTTGATCGAGCGCGTCGGTGCCGGGCGTAGCGAGACTTTCGGAAGCGGCATCGAATGGCATCGCGGCGGATGCCTGTTGTGCGGCGTTGCACTCTTGCGCGGCGGCGATCGAGGAACCATCCGGATCTTGCTCGAGCTCGCGGTCGTACCTCGCGTGGGCCTGGGCCATTTCCGCTGTTGAGGGTTGAGGGGGGCGCCGCGGTGTCGTCATGCGCGACACCGACTCCGCAGCGCGGCGTGCAACTGTCACAAATCGCGGGTAAGCTCGCCCACTTTCGGGCCACGGGTGCCCGGATGCGCGGGGACCGGACCTTTCCCGCACAGCGCCGCCGGCGGTGGCGCAGGTTCGTCCGATGCACGCGTCGGCGCACCGCAGACGAGCGCGAAATCGCGCGATCCAGTGGCAGGGCCTGGGGACACGGCAACGCCACGCTAAATTTCAGGGGTGTTGTATCTATGTTCGTCCGTACTTCCGGCGCCTTGGCTGCGCTGTGCTGCATTCTTGTTGCGAATATCGCCCATGCTGATGTGGGTGGTGGAACCGTCTCCTTCAACGGAGGTGCCACCCAGGACTTCAACACCTTGGTCAGCAGCGGCACCGGCGCGGCCGCGAATATGCCGACGGGCTGGTATTTCGTGACCGGCAACAACGCCACGAGTTACGCCGCCGACGACGGCTCGATGAACATTGTCGGCAACGTTTACAGTTACGGATCGACCGGGAACGCCGAGCGTGCCTTCGGCAGCCTGCTCACCAACACGGTGGGCTCGGCGCGCATCGGCGCCAAAATCCTCAACCAGAGCGGATCGACGCTGAGTCAGTTGCAAGTGAGCTACACCGGCGAGGTGTGGCAGTACCAGGCCACCAATGCCGACAAGCTGACGTTCGAGTACAGCACCGATGCCACATCGCTGACCACCGGAACATGGACGTCCGTGACTGGCCTCGACTTCAACGTGCCAGGCACGGTGGTCGGCACCGGCAAGAAGGACGGCAACCTGGCCGCGAACCGAGCGGCGGTCTCTTTCAACCTCAGCGGGATCACGGTGGCTGACGGCAGCGTCCTGTGGGTGCGCTGGAGTGATGCCAACGTCGGTGGCGTCGACAACGGTCTGGCCATCGACGACGTGCTATTCGGCACGCCGGTCGACACGCCGCCGGCCGTCGCCAGCACCACGCCGGCGAACAATGCCACCAATGTCGCCACCACGGCCAACATCACCGTGAATTTCAACGAAGCCGTGACGCTTGATCCGAGTTGGTACACGCTTTCCTGCACCAGTGGTTCGCACAGCGCCACGGTGAGCGGCGGCCCGACCAGCTACACGCTGAACCCCGACGTCGACTTCGTCTACGACGACGTGTGCACGCTGACCGTGCTCGCCGCCGCCGTGACCGATCAGGACGCTCCGCCCGACCATCCGGGCGCGAATACTGTTGTGAATTTCACCGTCGCGAGCGCACCGGTAGACAATCCTCCCGCCGTGCAGACGACCTCGCCCGCGAACAATGCAACGAACGTGGGACTCGCCGCGAACTTCACGATCACCTTCAGCGAACCGGTGACGCTGGATGCTGGCTGGTACGGGCTCAGTTGCGCTACGAGCGGTGTGCACACCGCCGTGCAGGGTGGCAGCGGCGCGAGCTTTACCTTGAACCCCGACGTCGATTTCACGGCCCTGGAAACCTGCGATCTCACTCTGCTGGCCGACCACATCCATGATCAGGACGGCACCATCCAGCAGATGGTGAGCAACTTTTTGCTGCATTTCACGGCCGGCGCGACCGCTGGCGACTACTACGCCGGCATCTGCACACACACCGCGACGGGATCTGAACTCAAGGCGGCGCTGCACGACCTCATCAAGAACCACACGGCGGTGTCGTATTCCGGCACGGCGCCCAACGTGCTGACCGTGATGAACCTCGGTGACGAGGATCCGCTCAACCCATCCAATATTCTCGATGTGTACAAGAACCACTCCTGCCCGAAGCAGTTGAGCGGCGCCACCTGCTACAACAAGGAGCACACCTGGCCCAACTCGCACGGCTTCAACGATGTCGTCACGGTGAACATGAATCCCTATTCGCCCTATAGCGACACGCACATGCTGTACGCCTCGGACGTGAACTACAACAGTCACCGCGGCAACCTGCCTTATGGCAACTGCACCTCCGGCTGCAGCGTCGATGCGACCGAGATTTACTTTGGCTTTGGTGGCTCCGGCCACGACAACAAATTCGACAGCAACGTGTACGAAGTGTGGGACCACCGCAAGGGCGACACCGCGCGCGCTGTGCTGTACATGGACGTGCGCTACAAGGGTGGCACCAACAACTACGGCCAGCAGGAACCCGACCTGCAGGTGACCGATAACCTCGCACTCATTGTCACGACGCCCAGTGGCGTGGTGCAGAGCAACGGCTACATGGGCAAGAAATCCGACCTGATTGCCTGGAGCAACGGCGATGCGCCGGACAACTACGAGCGCCTGCGCAACGACGCCGTGTACTCCTTCCAGCAGAATCGCAATCCGTTCATCGACCATCCGGAATGGGTGGACTGCGTGTTCAACAACACCAACTGCCCGACACCGTGCACCGACGTGATCTTCAAGCACGGCTTCGAGTGATCGAAGCTTGATGCAGCAACGAAAGAGGGCCGCGATGCGGCCCTCTTTTTGGTTGCAAATGGGGCCTGGAGCCCACTTCGCCTACATCCCTTCCACCAATGGTTCAATGAGCATAGACGGCCGCCTCAAATCCCGCCTAGGCGCTCCGCTTGGTCTTTCAAGGCCGCCAGCTTTGTGTTGAAATCCACAAGGCGACTCTTTTCCTGGTCAAGCACTGCCGCCGGCGCATTCGCCACGAAATTCGCGTTACCGAGTTTGCCTTGGCACTTGGCGATTTCACCTTCGACGCGCGCAATCTCCTTGGCCAAACGCACTTTTTCCGCGCCGAGATCGATCAGGCCGACCAGTGGAATGAGCAACTTCATCTCCCCGACGATCGTCGCAGACGATGCCGGTTCGGCGTCGCCAAGCTTCAGCCATGTCTGCGACTCGACCTTGGCGAGGAAA
>JBDTLV010000140.1:0-10642 GCA_039934615.1 Tahibacter sp. | reverse complement strand
GGCCCAGGAGCTTGGCGATCAGTTCGTCGTCGGGGAGCTCCACGAAGGCTTCCGGATCCGTTGCCATCACGATGCCGGTATTTTTAAACTCTTTCGCGATGGCCTCGACGAAGTCGAATTCCTCGTGCTCGCAGGCGCCAATGAACAGGAAGTACACCTGATCGCCACGCTCCTGCGAGGCACGCAGGACTTCGCGCGTGTGGCGTTTGTCGCCGTGTCGGCTGGTCGGATCGTTCTCGCCGTCGGTGACGAACAATACGATCGAGCGCTTCTTCTCGCATCCCGGGCGCGGCGTGGCGCGTTCTTCCGGCGTCAGCCCGAACAGGCGTTCCCAAAAGCGTGGCTTGCGCTCGGGAGCGCTACCCGCCCCGTACGGAAGCCAGCCGAACACGCGCAAGGCTTCCTGGAGCGCATAACTATACGTCGTGCCGCCGTTCCAGCCGCGCACGCGCTTGACGACGTTGTCGATGATGTAATTGCGCGCATTGCTCTCGTCGATCTCACCCAGGTACTGCACGGAATCCGGACCGTCGCTGAAGGTGATGAGGTCGATCTTGCCGTCCGGATCGAGCACCTTGGCGAGGGGCACGAAACGTTCGAGCAGCACGCTCGTCGTGCCTTCCTTGTGCTCGTGCTCAAAGGACTGGGACACGTCCATGATGACCACGAGCTCGGCCTTGATGTCGGGGGCGACGCCCGCCTTGTCGAGCGAAAGACGGAAAGCGGCCGTCGACTTGTTCAGATCGAGCGAGAGGCGTTGCGACATGGAGACTCCTGGTGGTTGAGCTGGTCCACGAGCTCCCGAAGCTGGTAGCTCAGGTCAATGGATTCGGTGGGTGAGACGTCCCTGCCGGGCGCAAGGCTGAGCAGCGCGGCCATGCCTGCGATACAGCCAGGCAAGGTCACCAGCGCCACGTTCTGGATGGCGGCGATGAGCCGCAGCGGCTGTTCGGTCTGGAGACGGTGCATCGTGTCGCCCTGGCGCACCTGAGCCAGCGTGGCGGCGAGACTCGCGCTGCGTTCGGCGAAACGTCGGGCCAGCGGCGGCGCTTCACGCGAAAAGCGTTCCGACAAATACCGCGCCGCGAGTGCGGCCGCTTCGACGTCGACTTCGATCTGGCGGATCGTATCCGTGTGGCGCTGCAATAGTTCCTTCAATGCCAGCAGGCGATCGAACGAGGCCGCAGTACGATCCAGCAGCAGGCGCAATTCGTCGAGCGCAGCCGAAAGCTTTTGCGGCGTGTCGATCCGCTTGCTCATCGCCTTCGTGAAGCTTTCGAGTACGCCGCGCTTGCCGCGCCCGCACGCCGTCGGCAGGTCGATCGTGCTCAAGATGCCTGTCATCCGCGCCACATAAGCGCGGGCCTGTTCGACAATCGGGTCTTGCGTGAGAGCGAAGGTCTGGGTAACCCGGTCGCTGTATAACTTTTGCAAATCGTGGCCCCATAGCACGACCTTTCGATCGTTCAATTTCGCGACGACAATCTCGCGCACGCGCCGCAACGCGACCTCGCACACGGGCGCCGGCACGCCGGGGGACAGCGCACGCAACGACTCCGCCGTCACCGCCAGGCGCTCGCGTTTCACGCCGGGAACGACGGTCGGCGTGGCGACCGGCAATGCCGTGCCGGGAGCGGGCACGGAGGCCTTCTTCCCGGTCCGCGTGCGCGCGTCCGGCGCTTTGACGACGGTCGGTCGCAGCGTCGACCCGACGGTGGACGATTTTGAAACCTTGTTTTCGGTCACGGCGGATCTCAGCAGAAGTTGCCGAGGACGTCGTTGAAATCGCCGGTGAAGCCGACCCCGACCGGCACGTACTCCCAGCCGCCGTTCGCGGCCAGCAGAATGCTGCCAAGCTGCACGACGTTGAATTCGCCGAATTCGTCGGAGAGCGTGTATTTGCCCAGCACGCGGCCGGATTCGTCCGAGATCGCGACCGTGCAGACGTCGATGTCCGCGAACGCGGCTTCCTCCTCGTCCTCGTCGCCGTCGTCGTGCCCTTCGCCGTGGTCGGCCTTGTGCACCGTCGCGAACAGCGGGATTTCATTCACTTCGGTGGGGACCTTGGAGCCGTCGATGGTCAGCACCTCAGCCTGCATGCCCTGTCGGCGGATATCGCCAGAGTGGGAAAGACCTCCGGAGGGCGTCGCGAAAGAACCGTCGGCATGGTTCTTCAGCGCGCCAGTGCGGGACATCCGCGTGGTGTTGTACGTCGACAGGACGTTCTCGAGCGACGACACGCGCGCGCCGCTGCCGACGTTGACCGCCTCGAGCGCGTGGACGTCGACGTCGTCTTCATGCTCTGCCTTGCAATCCCACTCCACCTGCACGCTGAAGCGCGCACCCTTGTTGAGCGAAAGCTGCAACCTGCGCACCGGAGCCGAGTTCGGCTTCTGGAGATTCAATGTCAACATCGCGCGTCAATCCTTCCGCAAGCAATCGGTGCAGCCACTTTACCTCAGCATCGATCCCTGGAACCCATGAGTGAAGTCAGGCGCTATCCAGGCGGGAAACCATGAAGTCGGGTTCGCCTCCGGGGTCAGGTTGGCGATTCGGTTTCCACAAAGGCCGATGCTGGCGTTTTTCGGGGTCGGCGGGGCATTTCCGGCATCAGGTCAGCGCATCACCCAGCATATCCATCGGAACGGTCGGATGCACTTCCGCAAACGCACTGCGGACGCCCACCACCAGCGCGCCACTGGCGCTCTGCATCACGCTGATAAACTGGCGCCGCGAAATTCCATTGTTCATTGTTTTACTCCGGCGAGCGCCGCGGCCACGCGCTTCGCTGCCTTGCGGATGCGCGGGTAAGTGCCGCAGCGGCACAGATTGCTGAGCTGGCTGATGTCCGCATCAGAAGGCTCAGGCTTGCGCTTGAGCAGATCGATCGCCGCCATGATCTGACCCGCCTGACAATACCCGCACTGCGGCACATCCTCATCGATCCACGCTTGCTGCACCGCATGCAGATCCTCAGCACCCGCGATCCCTTCGATCGTCGTAACCTGCTTGCCAACCAGACCACTCATCGGCAGCAAACAGGAACGCTGCGCCTTGCCGTCCACATGCACCATGCAAGCACCGCACTGACCCAGACCTCAGCCGAACTTCGAGCCCGTCAGCTGCAGCACATCCCGCAGATACCACCGCAACGGCATCTCTAGATTCCCCGAATGCTGATGCCACTCGCCATTGATCGACACGTCGGTCGGGCTTTCCGGCACGTTGGTAGCGACCGCAGGGGTAGGCGCGGCGACGGTGGTTTTGCGTTGGGGTCGCGCATGAAGTTCTCCGCGGAACAGGTCGCAAGCCGGATCACCGGCGGTCAGGCCGTAATTGTCGCATCGCAGGCTGCTGCTGGGGGAGGGGGATTGCGATTCCTGGGGTGTGCGGCAACGGGAAACGGTTGGCGGACGTGCCCCTCGCCGAAAACCTCAGCGCGGCCGTCCGCATCAAATCCCTAGCGTGGTGCGCCATGATAGCCATTGCCTTCTTCGTGCCCACCTTGGACGGGATGACAGCCGGAACGGCCTAGCTAGGCGGCGATCTTGAAGTGAGGTTAAGAAAAACGCGGGTGTGCGCTTTGTGTTCAAATGGAAATAGAAACAGACTCGCCCATCTCGTAGCCGCGCACTCAAACGACCGGAAGTATTGACCACATGACCAAGACGCTTGAAGCGCACGACAAGCTGATACGAGAAATTTTTGAAGGCAGCTACCAGTTCGAAATTCCGGACTACCAACGACCGTATGCCTGGACTACCGAGCAGACCGAGGAACTATTTAGCGATCTCGTTTCTGCTATGCAAGACGCGCGCACCGCAGGCGCGACCAGCCAGTACTTCTTGGGCAGCATTGTTCTCATCAAAACCGACAGGGATCCAAAGTCCTCAGTCGTCGACGGACAACAGCGCCTGAGCACATTGACGATGTTGTTTGCCGCGCTGCGCGCGACGATGCCAGAAGCTGCCGACGACATCACTGACTTTCTCTATAAGAAGGGCAAAGCAAGCTTCGACGAAACGAACGAATACCGCCTCGTGGCCCGCGAGGAAGACGCTGATTTTTTCCGCACTTTTATCCAAGAGCCAGGCGGCATTGACAGCCTGGTCGCCAGCACCGACAAGCTTAGAGACAGCAAGCTGCGCTTCCGCGAGAACAGCAAGCTGCTGCTGGAGAAAATAAATGCATTGTCAGCCAGTGACCGTGTTGCGCTGTGGAAATTTTTGGCTAATGACTGTTCGTTGGTGGTTATCTCAACGCCAGACCTTGAGGCAGCTTACCGAATCTTTTCTGTACTGAACAACCGAGGGCTGGATCTGGCCCCGATCGACATCCTTAAAGCAGCGGTGCTCGGGTCGATTCGCGCAATTGCGGGCGACTCCAAGAGTCGTGTCTATGCCAAGGCATGGAGTCAAATCGAGAGGACTCTGGGGCGCGATGGATTCAGCGATCTATTTGTGCACATTCGCACGATCTACGCCAAGCAAAAGCAGCGGGCGACTCTGATCAAGGAGTTCCAAGATCATGTGACGGAATACAGGACGCCGATTGAATTGGTCGACAAGGTAATCAAGCCGTATTCCGAAGTTTGGGGCTTTGTACGTGACGCCGATTTCGAAGCCATAGAATTGGCCGAGCCGATCAATGACCTCCTGTCGTGGTTGAATCGCGTCGACTTCAAGGACTGGGTGCCTCCTGCCCTGGTCTACTTCAAGCGGTTCCGTCAGCATCCCAAGTTGTTGGCTGAGTTCTTCAAGGCATTGGAGCGCCTGACCTACTTCTTGGTTGTCACAAGGGTAGGCATCAATGATCGAATCGAGATCTACGCCGATCTCACCAAAGAAATAGAGCCGGATGCGTTCGATGGGGAACTGGCGGCCCTTAGTACTCTCGCGCTCACCGACAACCAAAAGCGTGAGTTCGTTGCTGCCCTCGACGGTGATATTTACCATCGATTGCCCAAAGGCCGAATGGCCCTGATGTTGCGCCTCGAGGCGTTGGCTAGTGATGGCAGCAAGAAACAGGTGTTTGATCACCTGTCTTTGGAACATGTGCTCCCTCAAACGCCTCCCGAAAATTCCGATTGGGTAAAATTGTTCTCTGATGAGACCGAGCGAGAGTCATGGACGCACCGACTGGCGAATCTGGTCCCCCTGCACATGCGAAAGAACCCCGCAGCTAAGAATTTTGACTTCGTCACTAAGAAGAACGTGTACTTCAAGGGTAAGGGCACTGCATCGCCTTTCGTCTTGACGCAGGAAGTTCGCATGGAGACTGAATGGACACCAGGTGTGCTCGCCATTCGACAAATGAGACTTCTAAATATTTTTAGTAAGCATTGGGGTCTCATGCCATCGAATACGCCGTCCTAGTCATTTCGAATATCCACACCGAGTCGGAAGAAGAAAACAATCACGGATTGAGGATGCGAACCGTGCGACATCAGCCAAGTAGCGTGCGTTCCTGGTAGCGTGTGGCCGCGCAGCGACCGCACGAGGGTCGCGCACCCTGCTAGGGCGCAACACTAATCTGCCGAATGATCTTTCTGGATAAGTTGCGTCGTGTGTTCGCGCAAGATCACGAGACGCTAGAAGGAGAACAACGAAGCCCCGCCGATGAGCGGGGCTTCGTTGTTATGCGCAGGTCAACATCCATCGATGTCCGGTCCTTGCTGTCGGTCAGGTTTGCGATCGAAACGGCGAAATCAGGCGCTGGGTACGCCCTGTTTTCTTATGGCGCGACCCGGTTTGCAGCGTCGGCCAGAAACGCGCGCGTCAGATTGGCGAAGGCGGCGGGTGCGTCGTGATGGGTCACATGGCCGGCATCCAGAGTCTCCAGCCGCGTTGCCGGGCGACGCCGCGCCATCTCGCTCAGCAATTCACCATTGACCGCGCGGCTGTCGGTGCCGCGCACCAGCATCACAGGATGTTTTGTGGCGAGCCAGTCGTCCCAGAAGTCGCCGTTCAAACCGGGCAGCGCGTCGGCCAGCTGGGTCGCTGAGAAAACGAGCGTCCAGCCGCCATCCACGTGGCGGAACGACGGCTCGACCGACCATAGCAGCCGCGTGCCGATCGCCTCCGCCAGGGCCTCGCGGCTGGGGAAGACCCCAGCCCACGCGCGCATGAAATCCAGGTTGGCATTCTCGACCGCCGGAGATTCCTCGATCACCATGGCAGCGACGCTATCGGGTCGACGTGCGGCGAAGCGGAAGGCGACGGTGCCGCCCAAGGAATTGCCGATCAGGGCGACCGGCTGAACGATGCCGAGATGATCGAGCAAGGCCTCGAGATCGCCGATGAACGCGTCCCAAGACAGGTCGTCGGGTTTGTCGCTATGCCCATGGCCGCGCAGGTCGAGCGCGATGAGCCGCCACTTCGGCGCGAGTGCTCCGGCGAGCGCGGTCCAGGTGCCAGCCTCCATCCAGTAGGCGTGCAGGGCGATGACCGGCTTGCCGTCGCCGCCGACATCGAGATACGACAAGGTCACGTCGCCGTTGCTGAAGTGCTTGCGCTGCATGAGGTCATTTCCCTTTTTTCAGGTGATCGTCGATGAAGTCGGCGTGCCGATGAATGAGCTTCCAGCCGGCATGCTCGCGCCGGAAGACCTCGGTGGTCCGCAGTTTCATCGGCACCGGTTTGTCCTTGCCCTTCATCTGCGCGGTCGCATGCTGGATGCCGCTCCACCAGGCGAGATCGCCGCTTGATCCTGACGCCAGCACCTCGAAATGCCCCTTGCTGCCCGGTGCGAACATTTTTGCGCCGTCACGATGCGCCTTGGTCACGGCCTTCGCCCCGACGATGCGCTCACCGCTTGGGGGGAAGAAGGTGGCCGGGTCCGCTTCGGTCGCGATCGATGCGAGGGGCGCCGCGTCACCCTCGATATAGGCGGTCGAGGCCGCCTCGCGCACGCTCATGAACTCGTCGAAGGACCCGGCCTTGCCGGAGCCGACACGCGCCACCCAGTCGGAGAAGCCCGCCATAAAGGCCCGCAGCAGCGTGTTGCCCTTGCGGCTCGTGACTTTGCCCTGCTCATCGACCAGTTTGTCCGCCTCGCTGACATAGGCTTCAGGCTGCTGCATCACGGCCAGATTGATGTAGACGAAAGACTGGCGCAGCGCGTGGTTCGCCGCCGCCGCGCCGCCCGTGTAGGGCGTGACACTGACGATCGCGGCGGGCAGACCGTCGAATCGGTTCTCGCCTTGCGGACGTGAACCGATATCGGTGGCGTTCTTGAGCGCGCCGGGAATCGAGCGGTTGTATTCCGGCGTCACGAACAGCAGCGCGTCGCAGTCTGCGATCTCCGCACGAAAACGCGTCCACTGGCGCGGCGGGGCGTCGTCGAGGTCCTGGTTATACAAAGGCAGGTCGGCGATCTCGATGATTGTACATTCCCAATCCTCCGGCGCGCGATCCATCAGCGCGCGGGCGACGCGACGCGAGTAGGACGCTTTTCTGAGACTGCCGACGATGACGCCGACGCGCGTTTTGCGGTTGGGCATTGACTTCTCCCTTCGTATTCACTGGGGTGAGCGCAGGGCCTCGGCCTGGCGGGCACGATGGCTTTTCAGCATGCCGTGGATCGAACTGGCCTCTCGCGCGGGGAACGGGGGACATGTTTCGCGGACCCGCGCCAGCGTCCGATCAGCCGCTTTGATCAACCTCATGCAGTTGCCTTCCTAGGGGAGACTACTGTAAGTCGACAAAGTTTCCATCTTGTGATCCTGCCGGTGTTGTTTTCGCCCGCGTGATTGAAGCGGTGGTCCGAACCGCCCTACAAGCCACGCAGCGTGCGTTCCGAGTAGCGTGTGGCCGCGCAGCGACCGCACGAGCAGGGCGTAGCCTGCTAGGGCGCATACTAATGCGCTGCAGGATCGTTGTGGATAAGTTGCGTTGTGTGTTCGCGCAAGATCACATGACGCTAGAAAGAGAACAACGAAGCCCCGCCGATGAGCAGGCTTCGTTGTTATGAGCAGGCCAATGCAAGCTCGGAATCGAGCACTTCGTGAATGAATCGCTGCTTGGCGCACGGGAATCAGGCAATCCGTTCGAGATGCTGCAAAACACCAGCACATCCACAAATCAGATTTATCGGACCCCAATGCACGTGTTCGAACGGCAGCACAACGCCGGTCGCCATTGCAGCATGGCGCCGTGACCGATCCGAGCCAATGCCTCATCGATCTGGCCTCGGCCGATGACTACCATTGCATGTCGCGTTGTGTACGACGCGCGTTTCTGTGCGGTGAGGAGCAGTTAAATTGTTCGAGCAGAAAGGCGTGGATTGCGGATGGCACGATGGAACTCGCGAGCGTGATTTCACTGAGTCAAAGCAGTGAGGTGCTGAGAGGATCCACATCCTCATGGCAGTCAAACCGCAAGACGATCACCCGCGTTGACGGCGTGGTCGGGTGTCGCGGCACACCACCTATTGCCGCTCTTGCTGAGGAGTGCCGGAATATGAAAGCGAAAGTCGCGGCGGTTTTGCTGGTCGTTGGCTTCGGTTCTGCCTATGTGTTTGCCGAAAGCCCGTGCATCGAATGCCGAAAGGCGGCGTTGCTGGAGACGCAGGCGTGCATGGCCAACGCAAAGACCGACGCGGAAAAGAATACCTGCACGAAGAGGGCGCAGGAATTGTCCAAATCCTGCGACAACGGTGTGTGCAAAATTTGAATCCATGCGGCGTGGCGGCAGCTTTGCCTGGCCGAACTCGCCGATCTTCGCAAGACGGGGCCAGGTTTGGCTGGCCCCATGTTTCTCACCCGAAATGGTCGGAGACGCCGCACGACGCCCAGCGAAGATGTCGGAATTCGCTGACTCGTCAGTGAGTATTTTCTATCGCGGGTAGAATGTACTTGGGAACATATTCTCTTTGCGGTATCAGCGTTGCCCTGGAGCCGTAGTTGCCGCCGTAGGCAGCAAACACCAGGTCAAGTTCCGGGACCACGAGCACGACTTGCCCGCCATTGCCCCCGGCGAAATACGCGCGCAGCTTGCGGTGGTCATACGTATATTCGGTGATCCACCAAAGAAATCCGTAGTGGATACCTGCCAGTTCGAAGCGGGGTTCGGCCGAGCGCTGTACCCAGTCCGCGTCGACAATTCGTTTGCCGCGCCAGACACCTTGGTCGAGCATCACCTGACCGAACTTCATGAAGTCGCGCGGCAGCATCCGTACTCCGCCGCCCATATACATCTCTCCCGTCGGCGTGATCGGGAGGTGGTAACGCCGGATCCCCATCGGCGCCGCAATCCGGTCGCGAAAGTAGTCGGGCAGCCATGTGTGGGTGGTGCGCGCCAGCATTCCGCCCAGCAGGTTCGGATTGGCGCTGCAGTAAACCGCGCGTTTTCCCGGTGCCTCGATCATGGGCACGGCCAGGGTGTACTTGTACCAATCGGGCTGCTGCGTCTGCTCCTGCATGGCGTCCTCGTTGCCGGGCGCATTCGAGTCGCTGTCATCGCAGTGAAATCCCGAACTCATGCTGAGCAGATGTTCGGCGGTCATCGCGCGCTTGCGCGGGTCCAGATCCGCGGGCAAAGGTCCGTCACTCATCGTTTCGAACACTGGCGTGGCGAGCGTCAATGGTTCGTGCCGCATGATCGCGTTGCCGACCATGATCGAGGTCAGACTCTTCGACGCCGAACGCAGGTCGTGCGGATCCTCGCCCGAATGACCGTGGAAGTATTCTTCCAATACCAGCTTGCCGTGGCGCGCGAGCAGCACAGCGTGGATGTTCGATGCGTCGACGGCATTGTCCGGCAGGTCGGCGAGCATCTGCACGAACTCACCGATGCGCTCTTGCGAGATGCCGACCTCATCGACGGCGGCGGTGGGCCAGCCATCGTCCCGCGGCAGTGGCTCGTGATACACGTACGGCACCGGCTTCAATGATCGCGCGTAGTAGTCGCTCTCCGGATCATCCGTAATGCGCTCAAAATCGTAGCTGCCACCTCGCGACGCAAAGTACAGCGAAATCCGGTCATTGTCCACATCGTAGCGTCCCGATCCCAGGACGACGTCTGCGCTCTGCCCGCGACGACGCCCGCGCAACGCGAGTGAACTGCCCTCGACGACCAGTCGGTCCGCTTGCAGAAAGACGCCGAGATTGCGCTCCGGGTTGCGCAGGAACGCGGCGAGCGTACCGTCGTCGCGACGCGTGACCACCAGGAAGAAACGCGCGCTGTCCTCCAGCGGATCGACCACGCCGCGCCAGAGATTCGGACCCGCAAAGTGCAATTCGACCGGTGAAGCGACGGGGCCGAACATGACGCCACCGGGCTGGATCCAGAATCCGCGCAACGATTCTCCGTCACGTTCGCCACGGAACGAGCCACGAGCCCCTGCGATCTGGAAGGTCAATGCGGATTTATCCACATTGACGGGCGCCGAATGCCCGCCGATGTGCGCGACCCACGCATCGCCGCGGCGCTCAATCGTCAGCTGCCCGCGCAGGTCAGGACCGAATCGACGCTGCGCCGCCCACACGCCAGCGAGCGACGGTGGCGTTTCGGCACCGACCACAAGCGGCGACCACGCATTCGCGATGCACAGCAACAGCACACCCGTCCATCGATAGATGCGCACGATTCGCTCCCCTCTGGCGTGCCTACGATGATGTAGCACGGGGGCGAATGGTCGCACG
>JBDTLV010000139.1:0-11036 GCA_039934615.1 Tahibacter sp. | reverse complement strand
TTGGCCGGCGGCGGAGTAACCGGAAATGATTCCGACAGCGCGGCGCAGCCGGCCGACTACGCAAACCGCGGCCAGAACTTCCCGATCTTGCGTTCCGCTGCCGGCTCCGCCCATGACGGCGCGGTGTCAGGCACGTCGGGCACGATGACGGGCGATTACGCGGTGGACCTGAATTCCAGCGCGAACTGCGACGAATCAGAATAGGGCGAAGGCGCGCGTTGGCTCGCCAGCGCGATGGTTTCGATCAACCCGTATTCGGCCATGAGGGCAGCGCGTTCGACATTCCGTTCGTACTGCAGGTCCCGTCGTTTATCCAGCCTGGTGCTGCAATCACCGCAACCGCTACCGATAGCCTGGGCAACAGATCCGAATTCGCGCGTTGCGCCAACGACGTCAACGACGTCAACGACGTGATATTCGCGAACGGCTTCAACTGACCCGCTTGTGTCCAACAGCGTCTGCCTGCGCAGGCGCTGTTGGATGACTGCTTATTCCACGGTTACACTTTTTGCGAGATTACGCGGCTGGTCGACGTCCGTGCCACGCAGCACCGCGACGTGATAGGCGAGCAGTTGCAACGGGATGGTGAAAATAATCGGCGCGATCAGTTCACCGCACGGCGGTAGCGTGATCAATTGACCATTCGCGTGGGGCATGCCTGCCGCCACATCGGCGTCGGCGAGTACATACAGCTCGCCACCGCGTGCACGCACTTCTTCGATGTTCGATTTGAGTTTTTCGAGCAGGTGGTCGTTCGGCGCGACCGCGATGACCGGCATGGACTCGTCGACCAGCGCGAGTGGACCGTGCTTGAGTTCACCGGCGGGGTACGCCTCGGCATGGATGTAGGAAATTTCCTTGAGCTTGAGCGCGCCTTCCATCGCAATCGGAAACTGCGTGCCGCGACCGAGGAACAACGCATGCTGCTTGGAGCCGAGACGTGCGGCGAGGGTCTGGATTTCCGCATCCAGGGCGAGCGCGCCATGGATCGCGCCCGGCAGCGACTCCAGTTGCTTGATGCCATTTTCGTAGCGTGCTGTCGAAAGACCATGGTGGCGTCCGAGCTCCAGCGCGAGCAGCGCGAGCGCGGTCAGCTGGGTGACAAATGCCTTGGTCGATGCGACGCCGATCTCCGGGCCAGCCCGCGTCATCAGGGCAAGCTCCGACTCGCGCACGATGGAAGATTCGGGCACGTTGCAGATCGCCAGCGTTGCAAGATAGCCACGCGTGCGCGCCAGCTTCAGCGCGGCAAGCGTATCCGCGGTCTCGCCGGACTGACTGACGCTCACCAACAGGCTGTCGGGCTGAACTACCGCGTCGCGGTAGCGATACTCCGAGGCAATTTCCACATTGCAGGGAATGCGTGCGTAGGATTCGATCCAGTAGCGGGCGACCAGCGCCGCGTGGTAACTCGATCCGCACGCGACAATCTGCACGCAGCGCGTATGGCTGAGCAGCTCACGCGCGTTGACGCCGAATATCTCGGTCAGGATATGCCCATCGGCAATGCGGCCCTCCAGCGTATCGGCCACTGCCTGGGGCTGCTCGTGGATTTCTTTCAGCATGTAGTGGCGGTATTCGCCGCGTTCGACGGCGTCTGCCGAAAAATGCGCGTGCTTGACCGGTCGTTCCACCGGCTCGCCGTGCTCATTGTAGATTTGCACACCATCGACGCTGATCGACGCGACGTCGCCCTCGGCGAGATAGATGAAATCGCGCGTGACCGGCAACAGCGCGTGGATGTCCGAGGCCAGAAACTGCTCACCCTGTGACAGGCCTATCACCATCGGGCTGCCACGGCGTGCACCGATCACTGTGCCCGGCTCGCGCTGCGATACAACGGCAATCGCGTACGCACCGTGCAGGCGAGGGATCACCCGCTGCACGGCGCCCAGCAGACTATCTCCATTGGAATGGTAGTGTTCGATCAGATGCGCGATGACTTCGGTATCGGTCTGGGTAACAAATTCGAATCCGAGTCCGCGCAGCTCGGCGCGCAGGCTGTCGTGATTTTCAATGATCCCATTGTGCACAACCGCCACGGTGTCACGCGAAGCGATGGGATGCGCATTGGTGGTATTGGGTGCGCCGTGCGTTGCCCAGCGTGTGTGCGCAATGCCGGTATGCCCGCTGATCGGGTGGTCGCTCAACAGTTGCGCGAGTTCGCGAACCTTGCCTTGGGTACGCTGGCGCTCAAGCCCCTGCGGGGTCAGGAGCGCGACACCGGCCGAATCGTAGCCGCGGTACTCGAGCGCCTGGAGGCCGGCCACGAGTATGTCGACCACATTGCGCCGAGCCGCGGCGCCCACAATTCCACACATGATGAATCCTTGCTCGGATTGCGTCGCCGCAAAGCCCTATTTTAGCGCAGTGAAGGCCGCTGCCGGGTCCGAATTGTGGCAAAACGCGGGCGGCGGCGATCCGCGATCCGCGCAGCACGGCGGCAAAACTGCGGTTCGTCGCGTCGAACGAGTCTCAGACCGCCGGTTTGCGTGGCCGCTGCCAGCCCGGAATGGTGGTCTGGCGCGCCCGCGCGATGCTCAGTTCACCGGCAGGTGCCGGGTGGGTAATGACAGAACCCGCACCGACCGTGGCATCCGCGCCCACGCTCACCGGAGCGACCAGGGCGCTATTGGAGCCGATGAAAGCCCCGTCGGCAATCGTCGTGCGGTGCTTGTTGACCCCGTCGTAGTTGCAGGTGATCGTGCCCGCGCCAATATTGACTCCCGCGCCGATCGTGGCATCACCGAGGTAGCTCAGATGATTGGCCTTGGAATTTGCGCCAATGGTCGCATTCTTGACTTCGACGAAATTTCCCACATGCGCGCCGGCGGAAAGCTCCGTGCCGGGCCGCAGCCGTGCATACGGTCCAATCACGCTGGCGCCGTGCGTCGTCACGCCGTCCAGGTCGCTGTGCGCGTGCACGACAGTGCCGGCGCCGAGACTCGAATTTCGAATACGGCAGAACGGTCCGATTCGCACGTCGTCGCCCAGTTGCACGTCACCCTCGAGAACCACGTCGACGTCGATTTCGATATCGCGGCCTACGGTGACATTGCCCCTCTGCTCGAGACGTGCCGGATCAGCAAGGCGCACGCCCGCGGTGCACAGTGCGCGCGCAAGTCGACGCTGCAGATGGCGCTCAAGCTCGGCGAGCTGCCATGGATCGTTTGCGCCGAAAGCCTCTTGTGGATCATTGCACAATAGCGCCAGACCGGGATCGCCATCCTTCGCGGCCAGTCCGAATACATCGGTAAGGTAGTACTCGCCCTGGCGATTTTGATTGCCGACGCGCGCCAGCCAGGCACGCAGTTTTTGCGTTTCCGCCGCGATGATGCCGGTGTTGACCAAATGCAGCGCGCGCTGTTCCGTACTCGCATCTTTTTCTTCGACGATCGCACGCACTTGACCCAATCCGTCGCGGACGATGCGGCCGTAGCCGGTGGGATCAGGGAGTTCGGCGGCGAGCACGACCAGAGTCGCCGCCACAGCCGACAGGGATTGCAGGGTGCCAGCGCCAATCAGCGGCACGTCGCCATACAGCACGAGCACACGGCTCGCATCGGGCACCTGCGCCAGCGCCAGCTTGACGGCATGTCCGGTGCCCTGTTGCTCTGCCTGCTCGACCCAGCGCAGGTCAGGGGCGTGGGCGTAGGCCTCCATCAGTTGCTCACCGCGATGGCCGTGGACCACGTGAATCGCAGCGGGGCGCAGCGTGCGCGCGGCGTCCAGCACGTGCGTCAGCATGGGTCGGCCTGCCACTGGCAGCAGCACTTTGGGGCGCGACGATTTCATGCGCTTGCCCTCGCCAGCGGCGAGAACGATCACATGCAATGGAGTGTGGTCGGACATGGGCAGGCTCGCAGTTGCGTTATGCGGATTCTACGCGTCGCATCACGCCGCGGATGAATGGGTGTCGCTGATCGCAGGCGTTGCGCGCAGGCCGCGGATCTGCGCGAGTCGGGCCTGGATCGCCGCAAGGGTCACGGCGTGCGAGCGACCGTTGCGCAGACTGTTGCGCGCTCGGGCGCCGATGCTTTGCGCGTAGAGGGGTTCGTCGACCAGTCGGCGCAAATAGTGCGCTGCGTGCGCGACATCGGGGTCCGCCCAGTGCTGGCCCCGCCAATCCGGATACTCTCCCTGGCGGACCGGAATCATGACGTAGTCGACAAGGCAGCTATTTTCACTATGCATGAATGCGAGGTTGCCGGAATAGGCGGTGGCGACGACGGGTTTGCCGAGCAACATGGATTCGGCCATTCCAAGTCCGAATCCTTCGGCACGATGCAGCGATACATACGCGTCGCAACAGCCCTGCAACGCCCACATCTCCACCCGACTGAGAAAGCCATCGCGGATTTCGATGCGCCCGTCGTCGGCGACGGCATCCAGCAACGCGCGCAGTCGCTGCGGATGGCGCTGTCCGTTGATCGACTTGATCAGCAGCCTCACGTCGTGGCGGTCGGAGGGAAATGCGCTACGGAAAGCCCGGATAACGGCGTCCGGGTTCTTGCGCGACACCCAGGAATTGAAGTCATAGCTGAATAGATACACAAATTCATTCTGTGCGATACCGAAGTGGGCACGGTCCAGCTGCACCGAGGCATCAACTTCGACCGCGTTCGGAATCACCACGACCGGCTTGCGCGTTCTGGCCTGTACGGCGGCGCGAATGAAGTCCGTAGAGACCCACACTTCGTCGACCAGGTCGAACGCTGGATCCCACTCGGCAGGAAAATTCTCGAGTTCCCAGAACCAGTATCCGATGTTGTAGCGCCCGGCGAACGCTTCAGGGCCGAGATGCTGGTGCACGACAGGCATCTGATCGGCATTGATAAAGAACACATTGGTGCTGTGGTCGAGGTCATCGGCAAGGTACGCGTCGATGCTGCGGTCTTCCTGGCGGCTGGATACGCCCACGTCGAAATTTCGCACCGAAAAAGGCAGATCGCTGCGCTGCAAGGTTTGCACAAAGCTGCGCAGGATTTCCGCAACGCCGAATTCTCCGCGCGCGTAGCCGATCAGGTTGAGTCCGTCAGGCTGGTCGGTGCGCGGCGGCGCGACCACCGGTGCTATCGAATTGGCCACCCGCGGCGTTGGCGTGTAGGCCAGCGCCTCCAGTCCGCGGCGTATTTGCCGGCGCAGTCCTTCCGGGACCTGGCGGTAGAGAGCCAGCGCGTAGCGATGCTGGCAAGTCCAGTCAATCAGCGCAATGCACGCCGCGCCGATCCGGCGCATGGGTTCCCGCATACCAAGCGCGAGCGGCGAGCCGGTTGTGCTGTTCGTGGACTGTGAAATCATCGATCGCGCATTGACGGCGGCCCCATCGAAAGCCGCATGCACCATTTCCACATGTTCCCTCGCAATGCCCAGCTCGCGCTCTGCGGTACGGATATACCAGCGGATGAAACCGATGCGGCCATCGCGCTCGCTCAGGTCAAAGGCCTGGTGCAAATCGCTGCGTCGCCGCCAGATTTCGTACATCAGACGGGTGATCGGCAATCCATCGCGGTGTGAAACGGCTTCACTGGGTGCGTCAAACACACGTCGGTCGATTCGCTGCGGATGCAAGATGGCAGCGCTGCCGTTGGTATCGAACAGTCGGCGGTACACCTGGCGATGGGCCGCGGCAATCGGCGTCGAGTCGGCGAAACGTCCGAACGCGTAGGGAGCCCGGGCGTATTCGGTCTGGTGGTTCGCCGTCAACGTTCGCAGGTAGTCATCATAGAGAACGCGCAGCTCGCCGATGCTCGCAGCTGTGTGGCGATTCTGGTGGCGGGAGAATTGAGCCGGAAAATCCAGAGATACACCGCTGAAATGCACGAACACCAGCGGCGACCCGTTGGCATACCAGTGTCCCTCATGCAGGCTGATGCGGCGTTGTGATAAGTTCCAGTACGCTACATTGTAACCAGGATCACGCAGAATGGTAACGTCATCGAACAGGCCGGGAGCGAGATCCATCCACTTCTGATCGGTAAACAGGCCGGCGGCAAGATCGACGACGCAGCCGTGTTCGAGCTTGTCTGACCACCAGCGGATCATGTGATCGGCTTGCGCGTGAGCGCCCATTGCAACGAATCCGCAGTTGTAAGTTCCACTGCGCAGTATGGCCAATTCACCGGGGTGGTCATCGTCCTCGACGGGTGCGAGCAGGTGGGGTGTCAGCACCAGCATCGCGCCAGCGGCGAATGCCTGTTCGAGTGCGCGCATCCGGTCCACCAGCACAATGTCGGGATCGAGGTAGATCAGCGCGCGTTTCGGCTGATGCCGGCGCAGCCAGGCAAACATCCAGGGCTTGACTGCGGTGTTCAACTCCATGATGTCGTAGCGGAACACGAAAGCATCAAAATGCGGCAGCCCGAGCTGCGCGATGCTGACCACGTCGAACCATGGGGAGCGCACGGATTGATCGTCATCCTGATCGACCAGGCACAGGTAGCGTGGACTGGCGGGATGTTGGGCAGCCACCGATTGCATGAGGCTCAGCGCGTAGCCCAGATAGTTACGCGAGGCGATCGTGAAAAATACCGGGGTATCGCCCGTCACACTGCCTGCGTCATGGGGGACGGTCGACTCAACGGACGGAATTGAAGAGGTTTTCGGCATCGGGCTAGCATAGCGAAGCCGTGCCCGCTGCGGGATAGCCGCCAGATCCGCTATCCTCACGCGCTCCGGCTGGTGTGGATGCGCATGCGCCTGCACGTATTCGAATTGATCCGCTTCAGCACCTACGCGGAGTTGCGCGCCGAACGCGCGCGCAGCTACTTGGGCTTCATCTGGTGGCTCGCGGAGCCGGCCATGATGATGGCGGCCTTCTGGCTGGTGTTCGGTGTGATCTTGAAATCCGGCGGCCCGGACTACGTTCCGTTCCTGCTCATCGGCCTCGTTCTGTGGCAGTGGATCAAGTCCTGCGTGACTCACGGCGGTCATGCCATCTGGTCCAACCTGGCACTGATTCGCCAGGTACGCCTGCCGGTGTTGATATTTCCACTCGTGCAGATGTTGGCAGACACGGTGAAGTTCCTGTGCATATTTTCACTGCTGCTGGTGATTCTGTGGATGTTTGGCTATCCACCAAACCGCGCCTACCTGGCATTGCCGTTGCTGTTCGCTCTGATTTTTCTTTGCGCGGCCGGTGTGGGATTGCTGGTCGCCGCGGTGATGCCGCTGCTGCCGGACTTGCGCTTTGTGATCGAACAGGTGCTGACCGTGCTGATGTTCCTATCCGGCGTTGCGTTTGCGCTCAAACCCGTGCCGCCGCAACTCGAAGGTTTCGTGGCGCTGAATCCTGTCATGGTGCTGCTTGATGCGTGCCGTGACGTGCTGATGCGCGCGATCTGGCCGTCACCGTCTGCCCTGCTGCCCGTCGCGGCGATGAGTGTGGCGCTCGCCTTGAGCGGTGTCGTTGCCGTATGGCGTTTGCGACATCGCTATCCGAAGCTGGCGATCTGACATGAGCGAACCACTCATCGAGCTGGATCGAGTTGGCGTTGCTTTCCATGCGCAGCGGCGTTTGCGCGGCAAGCCGTTCTGGGCATTGGAGGAGGTCACGTTGCAGTTGCGTCGCGGCCAACGCCTCGGGGTTATCGGCCGAAATGGCGCCGGCAAGAGCACTCTGCTGCGCGTGATCGCGGGAATCGTGACGCCCGATCGCGGAACGCTGCGCCGTGCGCCGGTTTCCTGCCAGCTGCTGGCGCTCGCGCTGGGCTTCATGCCGCACCTGAGCGGTCGCGACAACGCGATCCTGTCCGGTCTGATGCTTGGCCTGCACCGGCGGGAGATCGAGCGGCGGCTGCCCGCCATTTGTGAATTTTCCGAACTTGGCGACTTTTTCGAACAACCGATCGCATCCTATTCGGCCGGCATGGTGTTGCGTCTGGGGTTTTCTGTCGCCATTCAAGTCGAGCCTGATGTGCTGCTGATCGACGAAGTGTTGGCGGTCGGGGATTCTGAATTCCAGGTCAAGTCCAATGCCGCACTGCGTGAGCGCATGCGCGAAGGCAGCACCGTGGTCATTGTCAGTCATGACGAAGAGAAGCTCGCCCGCCTGTGCGATCGCCTGCTCTGGATCGAACATGGTCGCAGCGTTATCGAAGGTGAGCGGGACGTGGTGTTGGCGGCCTATCACGCGGAACTTGAGCGACACGGAGGCGTTCAGCGCACATGAGGGCGGGTAGATTGGAATCGTTGGATGCGCCCAGAATTCCCGCTCTGGATGGATTGCGCATCGCGGCCATTGGCCTGTTGTTGCTTGCGCACGGCGTGGCAGTCTTCTACACCGTGTTTCCCCAGCAGCGCCTGATCTGGTTCCTCGGCTGCTGGGGCATGGACATCTTTTTCGTGCTGGCCGGCTTTCTGCTGGTGCGCAGCGTGCTGCACGACCCGGCCTTGCCGATCGTTGACCGTCTGCGCGAGCGTTTCTGGCGGATCGGGCCCAACTATGGCCTTTTCCTGCTCGTCGGTGTCGCGCTTGCCGCTCTGACTGACGGCGTCTGGCACATCCCTCTGCGATATTGGTTATTTGTGCAGAATTTCGCACGGCCGCACCCTTCTTTCCTGCCCGAACTATGGGGCATTGCGACAGCAGTCAGCAGCGGCGCGATCCTGCTCGTCGGCTATGCGACGCTGGTACGGAAGGGACGATATCGCGCCGCATTGACCCTCATCGCGGCCGTGATCGTCGCGGCCAACCTGGTGCGGGTCTGGCATGTGCTCGCGAACGATCCCCTGTGGGATGAGGGCGTCAAGAAGATCACCGTGCTGCGCTTCGACGCGCTTGCGTATGGAATGCTGGCTGGTCATTGGCACGGCATGGTGTGGTCCACGCGAGTCCGGCCAGGGGGATGGGCGCTGGTCGCAATCGTCATGCTGGTGCTGGCCTTCATGGGTTTTGCGCTGACCGATGAGAACCACAGCCTGTTTTCTCGTAGCTTGCTTTTTGCCTGCGACGGGATCGGTTTCGCGGCGCTGGTGCTGTCGCTGGTCGTACTGCCGCCACCGCTTCCGTGGGTTTCCGCCTTCTTTTCTTATGGGGCGAATCGCAGTTACGCGCTATTTCTCTGCCACCTGCCGATCATGCGAATCATGGAGATGTTCCATTTTCCCCGCGACCGCTGGATGCCGTGCCTACTGCAGGCATTCGTGATCGCCGCGTCGAGCGGGGTGACTGCCATGCTCGTATACAGGTTCTGGGAGCGTCGCTGGCTTTGTCGTTCGACAGGCTATTCCGGGCCCTGATCCATCGGTTGTGAGCCAGGGGCGCGCACTCCCCGTGATCGCCGCCACCAGTCGCGGAACGGAGCGAGGCTCGCTGCCGTCACCGTTTCGAACGTGCGTCCATCGTGCAGCCCGGTCGCGGGAAATTCGCCTTTGGCAGGACGATGGTAAGTACCGAATACAATGTCAAAAATGGGAAAAAACGCCGCGAAGTTCCTGTCGCGATGTTGCGTTTCGACGGAATGATGGATGCGATGCGCCTGAGGTCCAACCAGGACGGGCGTTAGCGGTCCCAGTTCAATACGCAGGTTCAAATGAATGAAGTATCCGTACAGACCGACCACCGCCCAAATCCAGGCGTTGGTCACCGGGGCGAAATCAAACAGAACGCCAAGCGGGAAAAGTATCAGGAATACCCGCAGCAGCTCTTCAAGCCAGTGGTGACGATTGTTGGTCGTGACGTTCAGGGATTGCTCGGAGTGATGGACCTGATGCTGTGCCCACAACACGCCGGAGACATGTTGCAGTCGGTGGAACCAATAGTATAAAAAGTCGACAACGAAGGCGAATAGCAGCACCTGCAGGATCTGATACGCAAGGCCAGGCGGAAATGCGACTTTGAGCCAGCCGCCGCCGAGCGCGGCGATCCAGGGCTGAGTCCAGCGCTGCAGCGGAGGTTGAAGCAGGTTGGTCAGGAACAGGAACAGCACCACGTAGCGCAGATTGAAGGCGATATTGCCCAACGGCTGGCGTGCCTGTGCGGGGCGCAGCGATTCCAGTACCAGGCCGATGAGGTAGATCGGCGCGATGTATTTGAATTGTTCCCAGGTCTGGGTCGCCGCGGTGGCAATTGCTTCAAGCATGGGTATGAATGACGCTTGTTGTTGCGATCGTCGATTTTCGCACAGAGCCGCTCAGGCCATCGGCGCACAAAGAAAAACGCCGGCACGTGGCCGGCGTTTTCGAATTGCGGGGTGCGTGAATCGGTCAGTGCTTGAGATTCTTGCGCAGGCGTTCGAGCGCCTGGAGCTGCGCCATGGCCTGTGCCAGTTCGGCTTGCGCCTGAGCGATCTCCATCGCATCCGCACGATTGGCCAGCGTACGCTCGGCCGCTTCCTTGACCCTGCGTGCCGCAGCTTCGTCCAGATCCTTGGCCCGAATTGCCGTATCCGCGAGTACCGTCACGACCTGCGGTTGCACTTCAAGAATACCGCCTGAAACGTAGAAGAATTGCTCTTCGCCATTTTCCAGAATGACGCGCACCTGACCCGGTTTGAGACGGGTGATCAGCGGTGCATGGCGCGGCGCGATGCCGAGCTCACCGAGCTCGCCAGTGGCCACGACCAGCTGCACCGCACCGTGGAAGATTTCTTCCTCGGCACTGACGATATCGCAACGGATGGTGCTCATTCTGCTCTCGCTTTGTTCGATCAGCGGGAATGGCGAGTGGGGAAACGGAAATCGTCTATGCGGTCACCCGCTCGATTCGCCGTTGCCGCGCTCAACGATTCCCCATTCCCAATTACCGATTCCCGTCGCCGGGAATTACGCTTTTTCGGCCAGTTTCTTGGCTTTCTCGAATACTTCATCAATGCCGCCGACCATGTAGAACGCCTGCTCCGGCAGGTGATCGCATTCGCCTTCGCAAATCATGCGGAAGCCGCGGATCGTTTCCTTCAGCGAGACGTACTTGCCGGGTGAACCGGTGAAGACTTCCGCGACGTGGAACGGCTGCGAGAAGAAGCGTTCGATCTTGCGCGCACGCGAGACGGCCTGCTTGTCTTCCTCGGACAACTCGTCCATGCCGAGAATCGCGA
>JBDTLV010000138.1:0-11246 GCA_039934615.1 Tahibacter sp. | reverse complement strand
TCACGCTCAAGCTGGCCCCCCTGGCGGAAAGCGTGAGCGGACACGGCGGCGCTCTTGCGTCGCCGTGTCCACCTTGACGGTGCGAGCATCACAACGGCATCGCGTGTTCCGCATTCGCGACGCCTCACGCACCGAGATGGGCGGGCAGCAGGCCCTCGACGAACGATTTCGCATCGAACACGCGCAGGTCGTCGACCGTTTCGCCGAGTCCCACATAGCGGATCGGCAATCCGAATTCGCGCGCGAGTGCGAACACCACGCCACCTTTGGCGGTGCCATCCAGCTTGCTCACCACCAGCCCGGTAACGCCGATCGCCTCGCGGAACTGGCGCACCTGATTGATCGCGTTCTGCCCGGTCGTGCCATCGATCACGAGCATCACTTCATGCGGCGCCTCGGCATCGAGTTTCGCCAGCACGCGGCGGATCTTGCCAAGTTCGTCCATCAGGCCGGACTGCGTATGCAGTCGACCCGCCGTATCGGCGATCAGTACGTCGATGTTGCGCGAGCGCGCGGCCTGCAGAGCGTCGAAGATCACACTGGCGGAGTCGGCGCCGGATCCCTGTGCGATGACCGGAACCTTGTTGCGCTCGCCCCAGGTTTTCAGTTGCTCCACCGCAGCGGCGCGAAATGTGTCGCCCGCCGCCAGCATTACCGCATTGCCGTCGCGTTGGAAATGTCGGGCGAGCTTTCCGATCGTGGTTGTCTTGCCAACGCCGTTCACGCCGACCATCAGAATGACAAAAGGCCTGTTAGTGGTTTTTGCCACAAGTGGCACGGCCACCGGTATGAGCAGATCCAGCAACGCCTGGCGCAACGCCTGCAGCAGCTGCGTCGCATCGTCGAACTCGCGCCGGTTGAGACGCTTGCGCAGCGCCTCGACCAGCTCGGTGCTCGCGGTGATCCCGACGTCCGCGCCGATCAGCGCTGTTTCGAGTTCGTCGAGCAGTGCTTCGTCGAGTTTGGGTTTGCGCGAAAACAGCGCGCCAAGATTGCGTGCGAACGAATTGCCGGACAGGCGATCGCGCCAGCCGCGCTTTGCCGGTGCTTCGCCGTCCGTCGTATTTGTCGGCGCAGGCTCGGCTTCGTGCGTCTCCAGCATCGTGGCGGCAGATGCCTCTGCAACCGATGCTGCGGGGCTCACGTCGAACCCGGCATGCGTAGCGGCTGCCGGCGGTACTGCATCCGGGGTGGACTCGGCAGGTTTGACCTGTTCCTCGTCCTTGGAGGATTTCTTCCAGAATTTGAACATCGGCGGACAGATTCGGTGAAAATAACCGCACCATGCTACCACCGCGACAACGCCGACCCGACCTTCGCCCTCCTGCGGCCCGGCTCCAGGCTGGCATGCTGCGCATCATCGGGGGCCAGCTGCGCGGGTCGCGCATCGCCGTCGCGGATCGTCCCGGATTGCGTCCGACGCCGGACCGGGTGCGCGAAACCCTGTTCAATTGGCTGATGGCGTCGGTGGCCGGCGCGCGCTGCCTGGATCTGTACGCGGGAACAGGTGCGCTGGGCATCGAAGCCTTGTCCCGCGGCGCGCGCGAAGTGGTGTTTGTCGAGCGCGATGCGCTGCTGGCGGGGATGTTGCGCGACGTGCTCGGCCGCCTCAAGCAGACTGCGGCGCACGTGCTCAACGACGACGCGGCGCGAGCGCTACCCCAGCTAACCGGGCTGTTCGACGTGGTGTTTCTGGATCCGCCGTTCGACGCCGAGCTGTGGACGCCGATCACAGCGCAGCTGGAGCAATCCGGCTGTCTGGCCGACGCGGCCCTGGTCTACGTGGAATCGCCGGCACTGCGCGAACCCGTACTGCCTAGGCACTGGCAGCTGCACAAGCAGGCACGCAGCGGCGACGTGCGGCACGCCCTGTACCGTCGCGGCGCGCGCGGCTGAGCCCACGCGGCGGCGGGCGTGGATCGGATTGATATCGAAGCCAGCCGTTCGTGGTGAAGCGTCGGTCGCCAACGGCTGAGGTTGAAGCACCAGCACAGGGTACGCGGGGGGGCGAACCATGGAAGGCGTCGACTCGCTCGGCGCCGTTTACGCCCTTCGATACCTTGGGCAGACTTCGATACAGCAGGGCGAATGGTGCTCGGGATCAACCTGCGGCACCGCGGCGGCGGCGGATGGGGCGAATTCCGCGCCTGCATCCGTTAAGCTTGCCGGGTTTTCCGTCAGGTCCCCGACACACGGTCTGCATCGATGACGCGCATTGCGGTCTACCCCGGTACTTTTGATCCCATCACCAACGGACACGTCGACCTGGTGACGCGTGCCGCGCCGTTGTTCGAGCGCGTAATCGTCGGTGTGGCCGAGAGCACTGGCAAAGGGCCGAGCTTCTCGATGGACGAGCGCATCGCGCTGGCACGGCTGGCCTTGGCCGACCTGCCAAACGTCGAAGTGCGCGGGTTCGCGATCCTGCTGGCGACCTTCGTGCGGGAGATCGGCGCCAGCGTGATCCTGCGCGGATTGCGCGCCGTGTCGGACTTCGAGTATGAGTTCCAGCTGGCGAGCATGAACCGGCACCTGATTCCCGAAGCCGAAACCCTGTTCCTGACGCCCGCAGAACAATACAGTTTCATTTCATCCTCGCTGGTGCGCGAAATTGCGCGCCTCGGCGGCGACGTTTCCGGCTTCGTGCATCCGTCCGTGCAGGCGGCGCTCACCGAGCGCTGGCAAGTCTCCCAAACCAAACCACAGAAGTAAAAAGGTGAACAACATGCGCAAATTCCTGCAGCTCGCCACGTTCGGTGCGATGACCGTCTTCGCGCTTTCCGCTTGCAACAAGCCCGAGGAAGCGGCGACCGCTCCAGTCGTGGTCGAGGTCAAAATGCCGACCGATCCCGCCGACACTGCCGCCTGGAAGCGTTACCTGGTTGACGTGGTCAAGCGCAATCTCGCCGGCGTGACTTCCAGTTCGCCCTACATGTACTACGTGCCGGGTGGTACCGATACGGCGTCGCAGGATGCGCGCATCAATCAGCTGGAAAACGTCAAGACGGTAGTCGAGCGCACCGTTCTGCCGGGCAACATGATGGCCTTCGGCGGTCCGGATTCGACCCTGACCAGCGGTCTGATTCTCGACGCGTTCAAGGAAGCCAAGGCCGGTGCGTTCAAGGGCGTGGTCATCTTGTTCGTGGGCGCCGCCGCTGACCAGCAGCGCGTAGCGGACATGATCACCCCGACCGGCGCGACATATCGCTTTGTGGAAATGAAGTAAACGCCGACGTCTGCGCGCCGGGCGGCCAGCTACCCGGCGCGCACAACACGCGCGGGCATGAGGTCAACAGCGCGCGAGTCATGCCGTTGCCACAGCGACGGGCTCGAGTCGCACCATTCCACAGTCGCCAGGCGTCTGCGGAACCATCCAGACGGTTGCACCGGCAATGTCCGACGCAGCCGATGAAAGGCAAGGCAACCAGGTCCGCGTCGCGCTTGCGAATAGCAAGCGCGACGACCGGAATCGTCGGGCGGCAGTGCCGTCGAATTCAAGCGGCATGCGATGGCCCTCAAGATTACCGAGATGTGTGTCAACTGCGATGTCTGCGAACCGGTTTGTCCGAACGGCGCGATCGCGATGGGTGTGGAGATTTACGAAATCACGCCCGCCTTGTGCACCGAATGCGTCGGGCATCATGCGCAGCCGCAGTGCATTGAGGTGTGCCCGGTCGAGTGCATCTTTGTCGATCCGGGACATACCGAGACGCCCGATGAACTTCAGCGCAAATACCTGGCGCTGACCAGCAAGGAGCCGGAGTGAACAAGTTCGCTTTTCTCATGGTAGTTGGAGTGGCCTGCGCGGGCGCGCAAGCGCAAGCGGCCGACGCGCCACGAAAGGCCGCAATTTCCAGCGCGCACGAACTGGCGACCCTGGCCGGATTTGAGGCGCTGGAGGCCGGCGGCAACGCCTTCGACGCGGCAATCGCGGTCAGCGCGGCGTTGGCTGTGGTCGAACCGCAGAGCTCCGGCATCGGCGGTGGCGCGTTTTTCCTGCTGCACCGCGCGAGCGACGGTAAACAGGTGCTGGTCGATGCGCGCGAAATGGCGCCCGCCGCAACCGACGCCAAGCAATATCTGAACGCAGCGGGTGAACTGGACCGTGACAAATCGGTCAACGGTCCGCTGGCCGCAGGTATTCCGGGTGAGCCGGCGGCGCTGGTCTGGATTGCGGCAAAATATGCCAAATTGCCATTGGCGAAAACGCTGGCGCCGGCGATTCGCCTCGCGCGCGACGGATTCGCACCCGATTCGCGCTTCCTCTGGCGGCTGGGTTCGCGCAAGGACGTGATCGCGCGTTTCCCGGCCTCGGCGGCGTTGTACTTGCCGGGCGGCGAAATGCCCAAGGCCGGCTGGATCTTCAAGAATCCGGATCTCGCGGTGACCCTGGAACGCATAGCGAAGCAAGGCAACGACGGTTTTTACCGCGGCGAGTTCGCGCAAAAGCTCGTCGACGGCGTCAAGCAGGCCGGCGGCAACTGGAGCATGGCCGATCTGCAGAACTATGCGGTCAAGGAGCGCGAGCCGATCGCGTTCGACTATCGCGGCTACCGCATCGTGACATCGCCGCCACCCTCATCGGGCGGCATCGCGCTGGCCGAAATGTTCAATATTCTCGGTGCCTATGATCTGGCCAAGCTCGATCGCGTGCAACGCGTGCATCTGGTCGTCGAGGCGATGCGCCGTGCGTATCGCGACCGCGCCGAGTACCTGGGTGATCCGGATTTCGTGAAAATGCCGGTCAAGGAACTGACCGATCCGATGTACGCCGCCGGTCTGCGTGCCTCGATCCATCTGCAGAAAGCGACGCCCAGCGATCTGTTGCCCGGCTACATGGCCGCGCCGCAAGGTACCGACACGACGCATTTTTCCATTGTAGATTCAGACGGGAATCTGGTCGCTGCCACGCAGACGGTCAACCTGCCGTTCGGCTCGGCCATCGTCGTGCCCGGCACCGGTTTTGTGCTGAACAACGAAATGGACGACTTTGCCCTCAAGGCCGGCGTGCCGAATGCCTATGGCTTGGTCGGCGCCGACGCGAATGCCCCCAAGCCCGGCCACCGCCCGCTGTCGTCGATGACGCCGAGCTTTGTGATCGGGCCCGACCGCCTGCTCGTGATCGGGACGCCAGGCGGCAGCCGCATCATCACGATGGTGCTGGAAGGCATCCTTGCGTGGTTCGATGGCGACGCACCGGCCACCCTGGTCGCGAACAAACGCTACCACCATCAATTCCTGCCCGACGTCATCTCCGCCGAGCAGGGCGCGTTCACCCGCGACGAGCGCAAGGCGCTGGAAAAGATGGGGCACATCGTCAGCGATGGCGAAGAGCCCTGGGGTTTCATGAATGCCGTCGACTGGAACCGCAAGACCGGCGAATTGCGCGGTGGCAGCGATCCGCGCGGCGCCTCCGGCAAAGCGCTGGTGCGCTGACGAATTCCCGATTCCCGATTTCTGATTCTTCATTCCCCATTCCCGATTCCCAGCCCTATGAAACTCTGGTCCATTCTCGGCAATTCGCAGAAACTCGATGGCGGCGCAATGTTCGGCAACGTGCCGCGCGCCATGTGGGAGAAATGGATAATTCCGGATGCGGAAAACCGCATTCCGCTGGCGTGCCGCGCCTTGCTGGTCGAGGGGCTTGCCGACAAGACCGTGTTGTTCGAAACCGGTATCGGCGCATTTTTCGAACCAAAACTGCGCGAACGCTTCGGTGTCGTCGAGAGCGGCCATGTCTTGCTGGATTCGCTCGCCGCCACCGGTCATGCGCATGAGCAGATCGATGCCGTTGTGCTGTCGCACCTGCACTTCGATCACGCGGGCGGGTTGCTCGCCGCCTGGGAAGAAGGTCAGCCTGCGCGCCTGCTGTTTCCGAATGCGCGCTTCCTGGTTGGCCGCGAATGCTGGGAGCGCGCTTTGCACCCGCATGCGCGCGACCGTGCGTCGTTCATCGCTGCGTTGCCGGCCTTGCTCGAAGCGTCCGGCCGACTCGAAATTGTCGACGGCGAGTACTCGGTCACGCTGGGCAAGTCGGTTCGTTTCAGCTACAGCTCGGGGCACACGCCCGGCCTGATGCTGGCGGAAATCGGCGGTGATGGCGGCGTCGTGTTCTGCGCTGATCTGATCCCCGGACGACCCTGGGTACACCTGCCTGTGACCATGGGCTACGATCGCAACGCCGAATTGCTGATCGACGAAAAACGCGAGTTTCTCAGCGACAAGCTGCGGCGCGGCGTGCGCCTGTTCTTCACCCACGACGTGGACTGCGCCATGGCGGGGGTTGCGTGTGATGACAAAGGCAAATTCAGTACATCCCATGAAATTCCACAACTTGTCGCGTACGAGGCGTGAGCCGCGCGAACCTGGAGTACGGACCATGAAGTCAATCGCCTTAGCTGCGTTGCTGTGCTGTGCGGCGCTCAACGTCAGCGCGCACGATGAGAAAGCGCCACCCGACGCGGCCGCGGTTGCGCAGGATGCCCAGGGCCTGACCTACGGTGCCCTGATGCCGCAGGATGCCAAGCCGGTGTCGATCGCCGTGGCTGCCGCGAGTCCCGCCGCCTTGCTGAGCGCTCCGCATGCGTTCAGTGGTCGCATCACCGAGGTCTGCCAGCAGCAAGGCTGCTGGATGGTGCTGGAAGACGAAGGCCAGATCGCGCGCGTCTTCATGCATGAGCATTCCTTCAGCGTTCCGAAACAGGCGACGGGAGTCGCCGTGGTCTACGGCACGCTGACCGAGCACACGATGACCAACGAGCAGGCCGAACATCTGCGCAGCGAAGGCGGCAAGAACGTGGCGCAACACGAGCTGCGCATCGATGCACTGTCGGTGCGGATTGCCTCGACGAAGAAAGCCGGCGGCAGCGACTGATGTCGCACCATCCAGCCGTCGACGCCACATCGCGCGACGATTTCCGGCATCAACTGCGTCAGGGGAAGCCAAATGCCAAACGTATTTGAAACGGTCGAAAACATCGGCTACGGACGTCGCGTCGCGGCGTCATTCGGACGCGCGCTGTTCGGCCTGCTGCTGTTCGTGGCGGCTTTCCCCCTCGAGTTCTGGAACGAAGGACGCGCGGTCGACGAATCGCGTGCCTTGTCCGAAGGCGCCGGCAGCGTGGTTGTTGTCGCTGCCAGCCCGCGCGATGCAGCGCAAGAAGGCAAGCTGGTCCATCTCAGCGGGTTGGCCACCGCGACGCAGCCCCTGAACGATCCGGACTTCGGCGTGAGCAGCGCCGGTCTCGCCTTGTTGCGCGAAGTGGAAATGTTCCAATGGAAGGAAAAGAAAGAAACCAAGCACGAAAAAAAACTCGGCGGTGGCGAGCGCAAGGTCACCACCTATCGCTATGACATGGTCTGGGATGACGAGCGCATCGACTCCAGCGATTTCCAGGAGCGCGAAGGCCACCTCAATCCCGACAAGATGCCGTTTTCCAGCGCGCGCTATGACGCCAACCCCGTGCACGTCGGCGACTACACGCTCGATACCGTGCTGGTGAGCAAGATCCGTGGCGAGCAGGCCGTGCTGCCGAAAATGGAAGAGTTGCCGCCGAATCTGGCCGCGACGTTCCAGCTCGACGACGGACGGCTGGTGACGAGTCGAGACGCAGGCAAGCCCGAGATCGGCGATATCCGGATCGGCTTCACCGCCGTGCCGCAGCAGGTCGTCAGCGCGATCGGTCTGCTGCGCAACGGCGCCATCGAAACCTACACGACCAGCAATGGACGTCCGATCGCCTTACTCGATTCGGGGAACGTATCCGCCGCACAGATGTTCGCCGCGGCGCAGTCGCGCGCATCGACGCTGACCTGGATCTTCCGTGGCGTCGGCCTTGCCGCGATGTGGCTGGGCCTCACCATGGCCTTGGGCTGGGTTTCCCGCGTACTCGACGTCCTACCGTTCCTTGGCACGCTGGTCGAAAAAGGCGTCGCGCTGGTCGCTGCGCTGATTGCCCTGTGCCTGTCCGCGCTCACCATCGCGATCGCCTGGTTCTTCTACCGTCCGTTGATCGCAACCGCCCTGATCGCCGTCGCCGTCGGTGCGGTTTGGCTGCTGCGCCAACGGGCGCGCAAGGCACGCACACCGCCGCCGCCACCCGGCGGCGTGTCCAGCCTGCCGCCACCCGCGCCGCGTTGATACGAATGTAAAAAAGGGACGTTTTAAGGTATAGATTTCGCCGACCGAAACTCCGGTCGGCGAGTCTTGTAGCGGGGTTGCCCAAATTTCAACTCAACGCGGGCAGATCGACCGGCCCAATGAGATCAGTGGTGCGATATCTGCGCGAGCGCGCAGTGACATCGCAGTGCGGCAGTACCCACCACCGTCTGGTTTGGGTTTTGCCGACCCCACGTTGTCGAAATGTCGATCCCAGGTGTGGCGATCGATTTTCCTTTGACCGAATAACTATCGCTTCGGCCGAGCGCCGCCGCTCGCCGAAAACGCAAACCCCGTCGGTTCGATGGAGATCCACGCCACGTGCGTAGGCCTTGGCGCAATCTGCGCAGGCGGTGCGTAGAACAGATCGTCGTCGCTCAGCGTGATGGCTTCGACGCTGAACTTGCGCATCTCCGCCACACCGAACGACGGCGCATTGGCACCGAGATTCAGCACCCAATCTTCTTCATCGTGGAGAAATTCGCCCGACACCTGCGGCATACCGATGCGCAACGACCCATCCGGCTGATGTCGCACGACCAGCCCCGCACTCGATCGATCCGTCGTCAATGAGAGTTCAGCCAGTTCCCCTACTGCGCCGTCTGCAACACTCACCAGCAACGCATGCAGCGTCTGCATCCCGCTTCCCGTCGATGACCAGCCGAGCATCACGTAGCGATCCTTCGACAGCCGGAACGTCGGGCCGGGAATTGGCAGGAATTCGCCTTTGAGCGTGAGTGGCTTCGCAGGGTCTACCGATAGCGTGAGCGCTTCGGCGAAATGCATCGTGCCGGTGGGTTCGATTGGATAGCGCGCTGTGGCGGTGAGTTGGTCCGCTGCGCTTGCGGCCAACGCAATGAGGCTCAGGAAGATGATGGCGGGGAGGCGCATGGGTTGACTCTGGCGACAATGGGAGAATGGGTTTTGTGGCGGATGACGGGGTGGGGTGGTTTATTGTTAACGAGGGTGGGAAGGTGGGGCGAACACGGGGACTGTTGATTCGCTACTCGCGATCCCTTTTCCTCCGGCGCTCAGCCGGGCGCCCCAGCGCTATGCGCGAGGAGCAGGGGCGGCCGAAGGCCGAGGTGCCCGTAGGGCGGATGAGGGTAGGACCTTGCCGTGCGTTCCGACGGTGCCGTTTTCAATGCACGCATTCGACAATGTTCTCCACTGAAAAGATTTCACTCACCTGCGGTGAGCGAGTCACTTTCTCTTGCTTGCCCAAGAGAAAGTAACCAAAGAGAAGGGCACCCGGAAGCGACGCCCACCAGGCATCCTGCCTTGCGGGTCCGCGTGCGGCAGTCGGGGTCTGATGCCAGGCCATCCATGGCCTGGCATCAGACGAGTCCGCATCCCTGCGGGCTCCCCTTCGGGCTTTTCCGACCACCGCCCGCCGCCGCATACGGGGCCCCGGTAGAGCGGCGGGCATCGTGCCCGCAGAAGGCGGTGACAAAGCGCGCGCCGAGCTTCTTTCTCCTGGCCGGGCTACTCGGGGCACTCGCGAGCCACAGGCTCGCGTGCAACTGGGCGCCCGTGCGCCGTAAGCGAAGGCGGGGGCGGCCGAAGGGGCCTCTGGGGGAGAAAACTCGCAGAGTCAGAAATTCAGAACTCAGCCGCGCTGCGTCTCGCAAATGCGGCATGGTGTACTGTTAAAAGTGTTCCGAATAACGCGCCGCGCCGATACTGCGCCCGATTTACCATCGAGCACAGCATCGACGCGGGGAGAATGTCCGACAAGATAGTGCAGAATCGATAGTTTCCCGTCGGTCAAAGAATGCTCCTGATCATCAGCCCTTCAACGCCGCCTCAATCGCAGCGATATCGATCTTCCTCATCGTCATCATCGCTTCAAATGCGCGTTTGGCGGCTGCGGGGTCGGGGTTGGTGACGGCGCCGGTCAGGACGCGGGGTGTGATCTGCCATGACACGCCCCATTTGTCCTTGCACCAGCCGCATGCGCTTTCCTGGCCGCCGTTGCCGACGATCGCATTCCACAGTCGGTCGGTTTCGGCCTGGTCGTCGGTGGCGATCTGGAACGAGAACGCTTCGGTGTGCTTGAACTGCGGGCCGCCGTTCAAGCCGACGCAGGGGATGCCCGCGACGGTGAATTCGACGGTCAGCACGTTGCCCTCCTTGCCGGCGGGGTAATCGCCCGGTGCACGATGTACGGCGTGCACCGCGCTGTCGGGAAATGTCGCTGCGTAGAAATTCGCCGCGTCCAACGCGTTGTCGTCGTACCAGATACAAATCGTATTCTTGCTGACCATTGCGGTTCTCCTCGGGCGGGGTTGGATAACGGCGTTGCAGGATCGATTCAGCCCACGAAAGTCGAGGGACATGCGCACAAAGGCTGAAGGCGTCGATCCTATGGAATCGCTTGCGCCGGTGACAAGGCCGGGCGTCTGATCGACACGCACGATAACGCTGGCGAAGGGCTAGCCGAAGCCAATGTTGCCTTTTCCATCAATTCGCCGATCAGCGCAAAGATTCACATTGCCGCCCACTTGGGATCAACGGAACCGCCATGCGGGAGAGCAACGATCGCCATGCAGTGGCCGACGCATCAAGTCGAGTCCAAGGATACATCGCCGGCCCGGCATTTTTACGACACACCACGCACATCGTTCAGTTACCACTTAAAGTCGCAGCGACAATTCGTTTAATCCACTTTTGTGGCGCACGCCAATACCGTCCATCCATGCAAGGCGTCGCTAACATCGCATCGCCCGATATCGCCCGTTGTTTCCTCGAGCAAGTGCTTTCACCCACGAGCGGTCAGCGAGTCACTTTCTCTCGGCTGATTCGTTTTTCCCTTCCCCCCCCCCGGAGAAAGTGGCGCGTAGCGACGGATGAGGTTACGACCCCGCCGAGACGGACGGAGAAATCGGAAACCCGAAACCGTCGCCGCAGAGACGCGAGATCGCTTTGGCATCAACCCACTATGTCGACCAAGTGAGCTAACGCCCTAGCGTATAGCCACCGCAGGCGACCGCACGAACGCGCATCCCAGTTCGCCAAGCCTTCCACCCGCGTGGGCCGTAGTTGCCCGAAGCAACATCACGGTCGACATCCCTCTTGCTGCGTGGATTAC
>JBDTLV010000137.1:0-11390 GCA_039934615.1 Tahibacter sp. | reverse complement strand
GCTCGAATTCCAGTTTCCCGTTGTAGATAAATCCCGTATCGCCTTCGGCGCAGGACACCGTCACTTCCATGCCGTCGACCACCGAATCCATCGCATTGCCGCAACCCACGACGGCAGGTACGCCCAGCTCACGCGCGATGATGGCCGCGTGGCAGGTGCGACCGCCGCGATTCGTCACGATCGCTGCAGCACGCTTCATCACCGGTTCCCAATCCGGATCCGTCATGTCGGCGATCAGCACGTCGCCGGGACTGACGCGACTCATGTCGGCGAGCGAGCGGATCACGCGTGCGGTGCCCGCGCCGATCTTCTGCCCGATCGCACGGCCTTCGGTCAGCACCGGTCCGTGCGTGCGCAGGTGATAGCGTTCGATCTGCGTCGGGCGTCCACGCGATTTCACGGTCTCCGGACGCGCCTGAACTATGTACAGTTTGCCGGTAATTCCATCTTTGGCCCACTCGATGTCCATCGGTCGGCCGTAGTGCTTCTCGATGACCAGCGACTGCTTGGCCAACTCATGCACGTCCGCATCGTTCATGCAGAAACGCGCCCGATCCGCGGCGGGCGTCTCTTCAATGCGCACGCGCTCGCCAGGAACGGCCGAGTACACCATGCGCTGCTGCTTGGCGCCGATCTGGCGCCGCAGGATCGCCGGCTTGCCGGCCAGCAATGTGGGTTTGTAGACGTAGAATTCGTCGGGATTGACGGCGCCTTGCACGACCATTTCGCCGAGTCCGTAGCTGCCGGTGATGAATACCGCATCACGAAATCCGGATTCAGTGTCGAGGGTGAACAACACGCCCGAAGCGCCGACATCCGAGCGCACCATCAGCTGCACGCCGGCCGAGAGGAAAACGTCCTCGTGCTTGAAGCCGTGATGCACGCGATAGGCAATGGCGCGATCGTTGTACAGCGAAGCAAACACTTCCTTGACCTTGTGGATGACGTCGTCTTCACCCGACACGTTGAGGTAGGTTTCCTGCTGGCCGGCAAAGGAGGCATCCGGCAAGTCTTCCGCCGTCGCCGAAGAGCGCACCGCGACGGCCACGTTTTCCGCGCCGGCATCACGGCACAACTGTGCGTAGGCGTCGCGCACCGCGCGATCAAAATCCGCGATCAGAGGCGTCTCGACCACCCAGCGGCGAATCTCCGCACCGGCCTTGTTCAACTCCTCCACATTTTCCACATCCAGCGGTGCGAGTCGGTCGGCGATGCGTTGCGCGAGGCCGCTCTGCGCGATGAACAGCTGAAACGCATGCGCCGTCGTCGCGAACCCGCCGGGCACCGAGACGCCGAGCTGCGCGAGGTTGCCTATCATTTCGCCCAGCGACGAGTTCTTGCCGCCAACCTTTGCCAGGTCGCTCAGTCGCAGTTTGTCCAGCCACAGCACCAGCTCGCTCAAGACACTCTCCGGATCACAGATGAATTAGGTGTGCGCTTGCCAACCTCGCCATCGTCGCCTGTTCGGCGTCTTTGCCGGCGTCACTATTGGCAGCGCCGCAGGCTCCGGCAGATCCGGAAGAATGGTCGAACAGCGGGCGAGGGCGCGTGCGCGGGAACAGATCGCCAATTTTCCGGGTTCCTCGGCGCTTAAACAAGTTGCGCAATGCCATGAGCGACGCCTGCCGCTACACTGCGCGCTGGTTTTGCACGGTGCCGCTCATGCGCAGGACGATCTTTTACATCTCCGATGGCACCGGCATCACGGCCGAAACCATCGGCCACTCGGTGCTGACCCAGTTTGACGGCATCGAATTCGACACCTACCGCATCCCCTTCGTCGACGACGAAGCCAAGGCGCAGAGCGCCGCATTGCGCATCAAGACCTCATTTGCGCAAACCGGCGCGCGGCCGATCGTGGTCAACACGGTGATCGATCCGTCCCTGAGCGAAGTGCTGGCGACCAGCGGCGGCCTGATGGTCGATGTGTTCGCGCCGTTCATCGGCCCGCTCGAAGCCGAACTCGGCACCAAACGCGCCTTGCACGTCAACAAGGCGCACGGACTGGTGAACTTCGCCGAGTACGAGGCGCGCATCAACGCCACCAACTACGCCCTCTCGCACGACGACGGGGTCTCGACCAACTACGCCGACGCGGAAATGATCCTGGTCGGCGTGTCGCGCTCCGGCAAAACGCCGACCTGCCTGTACATGGCGCTGCATTACGGCGTCAAAGCCGCGAACTATCCGCTCACCGACGAAGATCTGGAGAAGATCGAATTGCCGTCGCGCCTGCGCCCGTACCGCGACCGGCTCTACGGCCTCACCATCGATCCGCTGCGCCTCACCCAGGTGCGCGAGAACCGCAAACCCGGCAGCCGCTACGCCACCTTGCAGCAGTGTCGCTGGGAACTGGAACAGGCGGACAAACTGTTCCGCCGCGAAAGCATCCCGGTGCAGAACACCACGCATACCTCGATCGAAGAGATCGCCAGCAAGATCCTCGCCGGCCTCGGTATAGAAAGGCACATGTTCTGAACTAGCGTTTCGCAGAAAGCGAATCGCCCTCCGTTCAGGGCTTCCCCTGAGGTTCGTCAGAGCACTTGCGAGTCACAGGCTCGCGCACGGATGAGCGCCCGAGCGCTGTGCGCGAGGGCCGGGGCGGCCGCAGGCCGAGGTGCCTGCCCGGCAGATGCGGGAGAGCCGCCAAGTGACAAGTCGCCCCAACCGAAGCCCGCGCTCTCACCCTTCAAACGCAAGGTCCGCTTCGGCAAACAAAACCTCAACCGCAAGCGAGAGACAGCCTCGCCAGCGCATCGCCGAATCCAACCGGTGAGGGAGAACGCCACGTCGCTGCGGGTGCCATTTTTCCACCTCGCGCAGGAACCCCATCGTAGCAAACCCCAGCGCGATCCGGCAGTCTGGCCGTGTCACGATCGACTGCTATTATCGCGCCATGACACTCGTCGCTCATCCACCGGTCATCGTCGCGCCAGGCCGCTTCGCGTACCTGATGGGACTGTATGCGGAAAACTATCGGCGCCTCGAACGCCTGTTCGCGCCGCAGCGCCTCGCGGCCGGTGCTTATCTCTCATCGATCGGCGATGGCCTCGACGTGCGTCTCGATCTGATCGAGCAACACCGCTACACGGTCGAACTGCGTCTGAACTATTGCCTGATCGATGCCGACACCGGCGAGCTGTCACCATCGGCGTGGCTGCGCATGTATCAGGACGCGCACTTGGCCGAGGCCACGCACTGTCACCCCGGCAAGCACTTGTCCGACGTGCTCGGACCCTTGCCCAGCGCACGCAGTGTGTTCACGCATCGGCTGCGCATGAATGCATTTCTCACGCGCTGGCTGGAATATCTCGGCGAGCAGGGGCATTCGATCGGCACGCTGCAGCGATTTCCGGTAGATTTCGTTGCGCAACACGCTGGCTGAAATCGGTCCTGCAAGGCACCCGCGCGAATTTCTCGCCGCATCGAATGCGACGGCGTGCGTTCATTGTATTGAAGAAACCCGAAATCGGCGCCACTTAGTGCCGAGGTTGCAGCACGTACCCTATATATTAAGTGTAGGGTGTCGTCATCATGCACAAATTCTTGACCGCGAATCGTACCGAACTGATCGCACGCTGCCGCGTGAAGGTGGCCTTGCGATCGCCACCCAGCTTGCCCACGCAGGAACTCGACTACGGAGTTACGGTTTTTATCGATCAGCTGATCAAGACGCTGCTCATCGAACAGACCTCCGAGCCCATGAGCAGTCGCAAGGTTTCCGGTCCGGCCGGTGGCGGCACGACGCAGCGTTCCGAAATCGGTGACTCGGCGGCGCTGCACGGGCGCGAGTTGATGCGTCACGGCTTCACTGTCGAAGAAGTGGTGCACGACTACGGCGATTTGTGTCAGTCGATCAGCGATCTGGCCGTCGAAACCGGCACGACGATTCAGACCGAAGATTTCCGAACCCTCAATCGCTGCCTGGATAACGCCATTGCCGTCGCGGTGACGGAGTTCGGTTACCAGCGCGATTTCGTCGTCGCCGATGCGCAGGCTGACGCGCTCAATGTGCGCCTTGGATTTTTCGCGCACGAACTGCGCAACCTGCTCAGCACCGCCACGATGGCACTGTCGATCATCAAGAAGGGCGAAGTAGGACTCAGTGGTGCGACCGGCGGCATTTTGGACCGCAGCCTCGTTGGACTGCGCAACCTGATCGACCGCTCCCTCGCCGAGGTACGCATCGCGGCGGGCATGCCGATTCTGCACCAAGTATTCTCGCTAGCCGATTTTATTGCAGAAGTAAAACTTTCCGCCTTGCTTGAAGCGCAGGTCAGAGACTGTGAGCTCACCGTCTGCGAAGTGGACGCGCAGCTTGGAATCGATGCGGATCGCGACCTGCTGTCTGCAGCGGTCGGAAATCTGCTGCAAAATGCGTTCAAGTTTTCTCACGTAAAACGTCACGTCACCCTCAACGCCCACGCCATGGCCGATCGAATCCTGATCGACGTGGAAGACTGTTGCGGCGGCTTGCCACCCGGCGACGCGGAAAATCTGTTTTTACCCTTCACCCAAGGCGATGCCAACCGCACTGGCCTGGGACTGGGGCTGTCGATATCACGTCGTAGCATCGAGGCGAACGGCGGAACGCTCAGCGTACGCAATCTCCCCGGCCAGGGCTGCGTGTTCACGATCAATCTGCCGCGCCACGTACTCGTGGCGAAATCCGACGTGGCATCGCACATCGGTACCGGGATTCCGGGCGCGCCCGAATTGTTGGGTTAGGCGGAGCGCCGACTCTCCGGACTCTGCAGAGCGTTAGCGACAGATCCGCGCGAACTCGACATTCGAAACGACCGATGGCGCCCAACAAAAAACCCGCCTTTCGGCGGGTTTTCTGTTTGCAGTGGCGGAGCGGACGGGACTCGAACCCGCGACCCTCGGCGTGACAGGCCGATATTCTAACCGACTGAACTACCGCTCCATAGTTGTTGCGTCGGGGTGTCCCAACGATTCCCTAATCCACAGGGCGGGTTGCCAAACTCCGCAACCCCTTTTTCTCAGATGGCGTCCCCACGGGGATTCGAACCCCGGTCGCGTCCGTGAAAGGGACGTGTCCTAGGCCTCTAGACGATGGGGACGTTTTTTACTTTTTCGTGTTCTTTGGTGGAGCCAGTCGGGATCGAACCGACGACCTCTACAATGCCATTGTAGCGCTCTCCCAGCTGAGCTATGGCCCCTCGCGAGAGAGGCGGAATATTAGGGAGCGCCGTGGGTTACGTCAACCCCTGTCGTCGAATTATTTTCCGGCGACGCGGGTTTGCGCGACAAGGGCGCGGATTCTAGCGCATCGTCACGCATGTCTGGCAACCGGCGTCGACGCATGTCGCCCACGCAACAACCAACGACGTTGACCTGCATTCGCGCTGCGGAGCGCCCGTTATTCGACCAACGCCAGGGTTGTCCTGCAGCACAAGGGGCAGCGATCCGTCAGGCACGTGGGCGGCACGCTCCACCGCCCGTGTCCCATCGGGTTTGAGCTGCGTCAGCCATACGTCCTGCTGTCGCGGCCCAGGTTCACGACTACATGCCATGCAGGCGCTTGACGAGACCCAGCACGTCGACGTGATGGGCAATCACGATGACAACCAGTGCAAGAATGGCAAAAACAATAAAATATACCGACTTTCTTTTCACAGGAACTCCGCATTCAGGTGTGTGAGAGGGTTTCGCGGATCGTCAGCCGTGCAGCGCGACGGGCGGGAATGATGCTGACCAGCACCGATCCGACCAGCACGATCGCCAGCCAGGCGAGGGCGCCCGATGCAGTCAGTTGCGGATTCAGCGGCTGGCTGGAAATGGAGGCGAGCACGCGGCCGACTTGCGCCGACAGCAGCAGCGAAAACACGAGCGCGATAAACACGCTCAGAATGCCGATCATCAAACCCTCGGCCAGCACGCTTTTCAGTATCGCGGCAGAATCGGCTCCGATAGCCCGCAGCACGCCGAATTCCCGCGTGCGCTCGATGATGCCGGTGCCCAGCGCGGAGGCGAGGCCGAGCAGCCCGACGACCGCCATCATGATGGCAATGAAACCGAGTGCAAAAACCAAGATGTACACATGGCCGCCTTCCGCCGCGGCGAAGCGCTTCTCGGTGATCATGGATTTGACGCCGATGTGATCCCGTTCCAGTGCCTGTCCTATCTCATGCGCCACAGCGTCAGCCCGATCTCTGCCCGATGCATCCAGGGCGATGCGCAGCGTGTTACTGCGTGAGATCTGTCCCGTCGCACGACCAAACATGGCGGGCGTCACATAGACGGCGCCCGGCGTCAGCAGCTCGCGCATGAAGCCCACGACCGTGAGGCGAACCGGCTGATGATCGATCTGCAGCGTGATCGCATCGCCGAGCGTTACGCCGCGAAACGCCAGGCCGCGCGCACCGCTATTGATCACGACGCCGTCCGTGTCGTCGGCCTTCAGCCAGCGCCCCTCGCTCATGTGATGCGCAATCAACGTCGTATCCGGCGGCGCAGATCGCAACGCAAATCCGCCGTGTCCGCCATCGGGATAGCGCTGCACCACCTCCATCTCACCGCTTTTCGCGATCGATGCCGCGACGCCACTCCAGGATTCCACACGGATCACGCCGCGAACGGCGGCAGCCATCGCGCTGAGCTGTTCGGTGGGCGCGTCTTCCTGCACGCCGAGTTCGATATCGAAGTGGCGATCCGTGATCGCCTGGGTCACGTTGCTCTCCCAGGCCGACTTCAGGTTGAGACTGGTGATGAACATGGCGCCGGCACCGGCGAGCAGCGACAAGGTCAGCAACAATCGCGTACGCCGACGAAACATCGTGCGCAGTGCGAGGGTCAGCGACGCGTCGCGCAGATGCCACCGCGTCAGCCAGCCGCCGCGTCCCGGCTGAAACTGGATACCGTGATCATCCATGGCGGCGCGCACCGTGCGTCGCGCGGCGAGGGCGATCGGTATCGATGCGGTCAGCAGCGGCGCGCCCAGCCCGAGCAGCACGGTGCTGCCGAACAGCCACGCGGGCAACGCCATGCTCTCGATCCGCAAGTTGAGCAATTCCGCAACGACGGTAACGAAGCCGCGTCCTGCGACGATACCCAGCGGCAGTCCGATCGCCAGTGCGACGAGGCCGAGCACGCTCACCATGCCGAGGTACAGCGAGGCGATTTGCCGAGAACTCGCGCCGATCGCTTTCATGATCGCGATCTGCCGCACGTGCTGCGCCAGCAGGCCGCCGACGATCGTTGCAGCGAGTATCGCGCCCAATCCCAGTGCGAGCAGGCTGAAGGCCAGCAGCATCTGGATCACACCATTCATCTGACCTTGATGCGGATGCTTGCCCGGCGGCGGAATGCGCGCTTCGTGTACGCGGTAGCCGACTGACGTGAGCCATCCGCTCAGATCGCGCGCCGTTCGCTCGATCGACGTGACGTCGGTCGCGCCTTCGCTGACGACTATTTTCAATAAATCCAGATGTGGCGTTTCGCCCAAACTCGCCAATGTGTCCGCAGAAGCGTACGCGTAGATGGTTTGTTCCTGCCACGCCGGCGCCACGCCGGGGTCGTGCACGGTACCCGCGATGACGACGCTGCGAACGCCGGCGTGCGGCAACTGGATCGTCGCACTGTCACCGATCGCGGTCCGGCTCAGCGGCAGTGCGCTGCGTTCGATCAGCATCGCACCGGTCGCTGGCGGCCAGGCACCGGTATCGGCGTCCGGTCGGTTGATCCGCTGAGCGGCAAGATCCGGCACAACAAACACGCGCAGCGGCATCCATTCCCCAGGGCTCACCTGTATTCGCCCCACCACAGCCGATGCCGCTTCCGCAGCGGCAATGCCGGGGCGCTGTCGAACCTGGCGCAGCAAATCCTCGCTGACATCCGTATCGAGTTCGAGCTGCGCCGACGCGGGATTCGTGCCCAAATAGTTGCGCGGCACTTCGCGCATCAGCACCGCAGAGGCCGTCATCATGGTGACCACCGCCGCGATGCTCACCGCCAACGCCACCACGATCATCAGCAGGCGGTCACTCGCATTCGCCATGTCGCGGCGGATCTTGGTCCAGCGCGGGCTCATGCGGCGATCCCGGCCGGCTGCCTCGAATCGCTCGCGAGACTGCCGTCCTTGAGGGTCACCACGCGCGTGAAGAAACGGCTCAGATCGCGTTCGTGCGTCACGGTCAATACGGTCTTGCCATCGCGTGCCAGCGAGGCCAGAAACGACATCACATCATCCGATGTCGACGAATCCAGATTGCCGGTCGGTTCATCCGCCACGACGATCGGCGGATCGTTGGCCAGCGCACGCGCGATCGCCGCACGCTGCTGTTGCCCACCCGAAAGATCGGCCGGTAATTTGTCGGCATGATCCACAATGCCCAGTCGATCGAGCAAGGCCAGCGCACGCGGCCGACGCGCGGCCGTGGGGAAGGTCGAACAGAAATCCATCGGCAGCATGATGTTCTCGGCCACCGACAGGGTCGGCAACAACTGGAAAAACTGGAAAACAATACCGATGTTGCGGCCACGCCATGCAGTCAGCGCGGCCTGCGACATGCGTTCGATGGCGTGCCCGGCAATGTGGATCTCGCCTTCGCTGGGGCTGTCGATGCCCGTCAGCAGATTGATCAGCGTCGTCTTGCCGCTGCCGGACTTGCCGACCACCGCGACGCACTCGCCCGCGTCGACCGTCAAATCAACCTCGCGCAAGGCGACAAAGCGGTTTGCCCCGGATGCGTAGCTCTTTGATACCCCGCGCAACTGGATCAGCGCGGGCGTCGAGGCAGTCTTATTCACCGGTGATTCTCTTGTCGAGGGTGTTGCGCTCGAACATACTGTCTGCCGCTTGAAGAATCCCGAATAACCACAACGCGGTTGTTCGTTTCCGAATAACCGATCGCTATTTGTTCGGAAAATGCATGCTGACCCGCACCGAGAAGAGGCCCAGCCGCCGCACGAAGCAGACGCAGGAAGCGCTGTTCGGCGCGCTTTTTTCGCTGATGGTCGAACGCGGCTACGAGCGCCTGACGATACAGAACCTGCTGGACCGCGCGGGTGTCGGTCGCGCCACGTTCTACGCCCACTTCGACGGCAAGGATCAGCTGCTGGCCGCCAGTGTCGACCGCCTCGGTGCGACCCTGCAGCGTCATGCGACGCTCGCGTCGGAGCAACGCCTCAAGTTCACTTTGCCATTTTTCCGCCATATGGCCGAGGATCGGCGCATCTTTCTGATGACCATTGGACGTGAGAGCGAAGTGTCGGTGGCGCGCCACATCCGCCGCATGCTGCGCGGCCTGGTGCGCGAGGACCTTATCGCGAGCAGTCCGGCCGGCCTGCGCGGCGATGCGCTCGATCTCGCGACACAATTCGTCGTTGCCGCATTGTGGTCCGTCGTCGTGTGGTGGATGCAGACACCCACGCCACTGCCGCCCGAAACGATCAACGCCCTGTTCCAGCGTCTGACGTTTCCCGGTCTCGCCGTGACGCTGGGTGAAGCGACGCCGACGGCCTGAGCGGATACGCGCGAAACGCGGCATTCGGCGCATTCGCCGCTGACATGACATGTCGTTCTATCCGCGGCAATCGCACGAGCAACGACGGATCTCGTCTGATAGCGGGCGCATGGCCACGTCTGCGTCACGCACGCAATCCACGTTGCCCCTTGTGCGCAACCGGCGCGCAAGGTATTGGTAAACCATGCACGAAATAGGCTTCCTCCAGGATCTCGCCGTCATCATGGTGGTGGCGGGACTCACCACGCTGATCTTCCACCGCCTCAAGCAGCCGGTCGTGCTCGGCTACATTCTCGCCGGCCTGCTGATCGGTCCGCACACGCCACCGTTCACCCTGATCACCGACGAAGCGACCATCAAGAGCATCGCCGACCTCGGCGTCGTGCTGCTGATGTTCTCCCTCGGTCTGGAATTCAGCCTGCGCCGTCTGCGCGAAGTCGGCATCGCCGCCCTCGTCACCGCCGCGATCGAAGTCACCCTGATGCTCTGGTTCGGCTACGAACTCGGCCGCTGGTTCGGCTGGCGCACGATGGATGCGCTGTTCCTCGGCGCGATGATGGCCATCTCATCGACCATGCTCGTGGTGCGCGTGATCGGCGATTCCGGTCGCAAGCAAGAGCGCTTCGCCAAACTCGTGTTCGGCATGCTGGTCATCGAAGACATTTTTGCCATTGTGATGATTGCCGTGTTGTCCGGTATTGCGATCAGCGGTAGCGTCGAGCCCGGCCAGACGCTCGCGCTGCTCGGACGCCTGAGCCTGTTCGTTGTCGTCGGCCTGCTGCTCGGTCTGTTGCTGCTGCCGCGCCTGGTTGACTACGTCGCCAGCTTTGAGCGCAACGAAATGCTCCTCGTCACCACCCTCGGCATCTGCTTTGGCGCCAGCCTGCTGGCCGCAGCGGCCGGTTTCAGCGTCGCCCTCGGTGCCTTCATCGGCGGCGCCATCGTCGCCGAATCGCGCGCCGTCAAACGCATCGAACACCTGATCGAACCCCTGCGCGACATGTTCGGCGCCCTGTTCTTCGTCGCCATCGGCCTGCTGATCCAACCCGCGCTGCTGATGCAGTACTGGATACCGATCGTGCTGGTCGCGCTGGTCGTGATCATCGGCAAGACCCTGGCCTGCACCTTCGGCGGCGTGGTCGCCGGCAACGACGGCCACACCTCGCTGCGCGCCGGCCTCGGCCTCGCACAGATCGGCGAATTTTCGTTCGTCATCGCCGCGCTCGGCGTCAGCCGCGGCGTCACCAGCGAATTCCTGTATCCCATCGCGGTCGCCGCCTCGGTACTCACCGCCTTTATCACACCGTATCTCGTGCGCAGCTCCGACCGCATCGCCGACACCTTCGACGCACGCATGCCGCGTCGCGTGCGCAGCCTGATGATCGCCTACGGCAACTGGATCGCCGGCCTCAAGCCCGATGAAGACAATGCGCAAATTGCCAGAATGCTGCGACGCCTCGTCGTACACATTGCGATCAACATGGCCCTCGTCGTAGCCGTGTTCCTCGCCGCCGCCTGGCTCAAGCCGCGCATCCTGATCTGGCTGCCCGACTGGGCCGCCGGCGAAGCCCTGCGCCGCACCTTGCTCTGGTCCGTCGCCCTGTTCGTCTCGATGCCCATGCTCATTGCCGCCTACCGCAAAGCCGACGCCCTCGGCATGGTGCTCGCCGAACTCGGCATCCGCGAAGGCGCCGCCGGCGAACGCACGTACGCACTACGCCGCGTACTCGGCAAAATGATCCCGCTCGCCGTCCTCGTGATGATGGCCGTCCTCGTCATGGCCCTCGGTTCCGGCATCCTCCCCTCCGGCGAAGTGCTGATCGTCGTCCTCGCCGTCGCCACCGCACTCGCCGCATACCTCTGGCGTGCCTTCGTCCAGGTGCACGCACGCCTGCAGGCGAC
>JBDTLV010000136.1:0-11435 GCA_039934615.1 Tahibacter sp. | reverse complement strand
TCCCGACTCCCGACTCCCAATTCCCAATTCCCAATTCCCAATTCCCGGCCTCAAAATGTCAGAACTGACTCCGCGCGAAATCGTCAACGAACTGGATCACCACATCATCGGCCAGCATGCGGCCAAGCGCGCGGTCGCGATCGCGTTGCGCAATCGCTGGCGCCGAATGCAGCTGGACCCCGCGCTGCGCGATGAAGTGACACCGAAGAACATACTCATGATCGGTCCCACCGGGGTCGGCAAGACCGAGATCGCGCGGCGTCTGGCGAGCCTGGCGAATGCGCCTTTTATCAAAGTGGAAGCGACCAAGTTCACCGAAGTGGGCTACGTCGGCAAAGATGTCGAGTCGATCGTGCGCGATCTCGCCGACATGGCCTGGAAGATGACCCGTGAACAGGCGAAGTCGCGCGTCAAGACCACGGCGGAGGATCGCGCCGAGGAGCGCATTCTCGATGCGCTGTTGCCGCGGCGCGCGAGCGACTGGGAAAGCGCGGCGCATGCGACGGACTCGGACACCCGCCAGAAGCTGCGCAAGCAGCTGCGCGAACGTCAACTGGACGAGCGCGAGATCGAACTGGAAACGGCGGTCAATGTCGGTGTGGAAATCGCGACGCCGCCGGGCATGGAAGAAATGAGCAGTCAGCTGCGAGGCATGTTCCAGTCCCTCGCGGGCAGTCGCACCCAGAAGCGCAAGCTGACCATCCGTGCAGCCTGGCCGCTGCTGATCGAGGAAGAGGCCGGCAAGCTGCTCAACGAAGAAGAGCTCAAGGAGCTTGCGCTGCGGGCCTGCGAACAGAACGGCATCGTGTTCATCGACGAGATCGACAAAGTCGCGCAGCGCGGCGACTGGCACGGCGCGGGGGTCAGTCGCGAAGGCGTGCAACGCGATCTGCTGCCGCTGGTCGAGGGCTGCACGGTGTCGACAAAATACGGGGTGGTCAAGACCGACCATATCCTGTTCATCGCTTCCGGTGCGTTCTCGCTTGCCAAACCATCAGACCTGATTCCCGAGCTGCAGGGACGATTTCCGATCCGCGTCGAGCTGACCGCATTGTCCAGTAATGATTTCGTGCGCATTTTGCGCGAACCGCACAATGCACTCACCCGTCAGTACTCTGCGTTGCTCGCGACCGAGGGAGTAAGCCTGGAATTCACCGACTCGGGTGTCGAGCGCCTCGCCGCGATCGCGTTCCAGGTCAACGAGCGCAGTGAAAACATCGGCGCGCGTCGCCTGCACACGGTGCTGGAACGGCTGCTCGACGTGATCTCTTACGAGGCGCCGGATCGCAGTGGCGAGAAATACGTGATCGACGCGGCCTACGTTGACGGGCACCTCGGCGAGCTGGTGAAGGACGAGGACCTTTCGCGTTACATTCTGTAGCGCGTTCCACGGCAAGATGCGCTGCCCGCGACTGGCGATTGGCCGGATCGACATGCCGCCGCAGATTTGCGCAGCGTCAACAAATCGCCTTAGTCGCGTTTTGCTGCGCGTGGGCATGCGGATCCCGCCGTTTGTCTGTTCAATGGTGCCGTCTTTCATATCAACGGGAGTGTTCTGTGGACGAAGACTTGCGTGCAGGACCTTCCGCGCGGATGCCCCAGTCCTGGCACCTTGCCGCTCCGGGACCACTGAATGTCCGCACCTTGCCGCTGACCGCGCTCCCTGCGACATCAAGCGACCGGCGTTGCCAAATGATGCGATCAAGCGCGTCCAACGGACGGACGCCATGAGCGCGTGCATCCGCCCATTCGCCGACGCCGATTGGGTACATGTCTGGCCGATCCTGCAGGCGACGTTTTCGGCTGGCGATACGTATACGTTTGCGCCGGATTCCAGTGAACAGGACATTCATCGGCTGTGGATCGAGCTGCCGCGCGCGACCTTCGTGGCGCAGGGCACTGACGGGGCCCTGCTCGGCACCTATTTCATCAAGCCCAATCAGACTGGCAATGGCTCCCACGTGAGCAATTGCGGTTACGTGGTCGCCGCCGCCGCGCAAGGGCGTGGAATCGCGACGCTGATGTGCGAGCACTCCCAGCAGCAGGCCATTGCGCTCGGCTTCCGGGCGATGCAGTTCAACTTTGTCGTGTCGACGAACGAACGGGCGGTACGACTGTGGCAGAAGCTCGGCTTTTGCATCGTTGGCCGCTTGCCGGATGCATTCCGTCATCCGCACCATGGCTACGTGGATGCTCTGGTGATGTACAAATCTTTGGTCGCCTGACGGCCGCGTCATTCAGGGGCGCGGGTTCTGGACTATTTATAGAATGTCATGCCGGCAGATCTGGCGGAATGGCCTTGCCGCGCCGCAGAGATCGCGCTATTCGCCGACAATGAGGCGCCGCGTCAGGCGGTCTGACCGCTTGCAACCGCCACGCCGCCACTCAACAATCGGCCCGGCTTTGGGGAGTGCATTCGATGTCGCGTGGTCTCAAGCTGGTCGCGGGCGTGCTGGCGCTGGTCATCGCAGGTGTGGTTCTGCTGATGCCAGACGGCAAGGAAGATGTTCGTCAGATCATCGGTGCGGTTTTTGGGATTCCGGGACTGCTTCTTCTGATCCTCGGTTTGCGCGCGGCGCTGCCGGTGGAGCAACGTGCGCACGTGCGCATGATATTTTTGCCCGGTCGCATGGCGGCGGGCTTGCTGCTTTCGGCGGTCAGCGTGGCTGTACTTTATGTTTTTTTCAATGTACTTCATGTCATGCCGCAGATCGTCATGATCGGCGCGCTGCTCGGCGTTCCAGCAGGATTGTTGATTGCCGGACTGTCCTGGGATGAAGCGTGCAGGGGCTGCGCAAAGCCTTTCAACACGCTCAACAATCGCTACACGATTTCCTCGATCCAGCGCATCAGTCCGTTACCGGCGCTGCAGGCGCGCGCCAACACCGGCGTCGACGCCCCGCTATCAATGAAATACTGTGCGACCTGCAGGCAGTTGGCGATCGTCAAGGGTGCCGGAATTCCGCCGCAGATGCTGGTCGGCAAAGCGGCGCAGGTGCTGGTCGACGATGCACTCTCGGCGAGCGCTGCGTCAAAACGCTAGGTGATTGGCATTCGTTTGCCAAAGGCTACGCGCTCGGCAACGTCACTCGGCTTCGGCGCTGCTGCGCAATCGGTACAGCGGTCCACTCGCATAGCCCTTGGCCAGCGGCACGGTGCCCAGATAATCGGTGGCGAACTGGCGTGAGCCCGTGGCACTGAGGATGAATGCCAATTCTGCGCTGACGAAAATGGCGCCGGGTGCCACCACCGGTTCGATGCGTGCGGCGCGGATCACGTGCGAACCGAAGTAGTTCTCGCGACCAATCAGGCGATCCTGCGCGTGGAAAACCGGCCCGGTATGCATGCCGATGCGGATGCTCGTACCCTGTGGCAAGCCGCGCGCCGGCCAGTCGCATTGCGATACTGCGTCACGCAGCTGGAGGGCGAAACCGGCGCCGGCCGCGACGTCGTCGAAGACCATGAACAGTCCATCGCCCCAGGTATTGACGAAACTCGGCGGTGTCGGGGATTCAGCCACGATGTCGGCAATCGCACCGAGAAAATGCACCAGGAATGAGGGCGTATCCTCTTCGCTGAGGCGGCTGTAGCCGACCATGTCGGCAAACAGCATGGTGCGCACGTCGCGACGCAACGGCGTGGACCGCAGTGAGACATCTGGCAGGATGGAGGGCGTTGTGGATTGCGCTACATTGTCATCGACAGGACATTGTGCGCGTAGTGCGGAAATCTCGATGCACTCGGCGCGCAGACCCAGGCTCTGCCAGTTCGCCAATACATCGCGCGCGCCGCCGGCACGCCGGTCGGCGGCTTCATCGAGCACCGCGAGCATCAGCGGTTCGGCTTCCAGTTCGCCCGCGCGCAACACGGCGGCTCCTTGCATCAAGGCTCCCGCGTAGGCGAACAGTGATTCGTCGCCGAGGAACCGCTCGCGCACGCCGTAGGTGACGCTGGCCGCGTGCTGCAGCGCGTGATCGAAACGCGCGACCCATTGCTCGCCGGCAAACGCGACGCTGGTGGCGATGAAATCCGCACGGTCAAAGGGCAGGGTAATGTGTACTTCGGCGCGACGTGCGAGCATCGCCTCGATAAACAACAGATCCGCGCCGCAGGCTGCTGAGCAATAGCCGAATCCAGCGCCGACGTGTTCAAGGTTGGTTTCGATGCGATCGGAAACCGCATTTTCCAGCGCGGCGGGAAACCGTGCCGACGCCCTTCCCGGCGCATCGGTCATGTGCCCGGTGAAGACGACGACACGCGGCACGGAAAGCGCCGCCTTGACTTCGTCGGGAACGACGATGCTTGCGCCCAGCAATCGCAACTGGCGACGCATGCTCGCGATGTGCCCGACCTGTTGTCCGGCTTCCGTTACCGCGGCGGTGTAGTGTCCGACGGCGCGGGTGGATTCGCCAAGCAGGAGTGAAGCCTCGCCGAGCGTGGCTTCGCGCCAGTGTGGCAGCATCGTTGCGTTTGCGGCGTTTGCGGCGAATTGCACTTCGCGCGCCAGCTTGCGTGCCGTATCCGGATGTCCGGTCAATTGCAGCATGGTCGCGGCATTGATGCCCGGAAACGGATCGCGCGTTGCATCCCACGCCCGTTGATAGCACGCGATTGCCTCGGAACCCGCGACATCGCGTGCAGCGCCGGGCGGCAGGCGGGCCCAGCGGTCCTTGGCAATGCGACCCGCGAGGGCGAGTGCCTCGCCGTGGTAATCCACGGCGCTCGCGTCGGCAAGAAGTCTGTCGACGAGCTGCTTGGCGTCGCGCAGCGCGCCGATCTTTGCCCCGGCCAGCGCCGCGAGGTAGCGCGCTTGTGCGCTTGCTCCAGGCGCACGGGCCGGTTCACGCAGAATCTCGCTGGCCAGAGTCGGGTGGCCCAGCGCGAGCGCCGCCTGCGCCAGGGCGAGATGATCGATTCGCGCCATGGCCAACCGATCCGCTCCGGCAGCCTGCCATTCGTCCAACACTTCGCGTAGCGTCGCCACAGCCATGAATACCGATCCTCGAAGGTCGCGCTGGATTGTAGCGCCCGCGCTGCGCGACACAGTGCGACGCACTCGCGAGCAGCCGGCCAAAGGTCTATGCTGACCACGCGACGGGACTTCGTCGCGCGCATGGCGGGATGGCGCAATGTGCCGCCATCCGACGTTCAACGATACCGGCACGACTTCTGTTTTTGAGGGAATGACGGCAATGCCCACTCCTGTCTGGTTGCGAGTAACCATCGCGCTGTGTCTGTTGGCGCTGACTGGCGTCGCCAGCGCCGACCGGCGCGGCGTGCGCGTTGACGGATTCGGCGACACGTGGACGGAATTCACGATCGGCTCGGCAAATTGTCCAGGCTCGATCGCCGGCAATCCGGTATTCCAGCGTTTCGGCTATTCCATTTCCGGGCGCAACCAGCTCGCCTATCTGTCGGACACATACTGCCAGGTCGCTCAGCCCGGGACGCTGACAAATGCCAATTTCAACTATACCGATGAGCCGGGGCTGCGATCGCTGTTCGGCACCAATCCAAACAATGCGATCAAGGGAATCCGGTACGCCTTCCTCGATCGGAACCGTTTCGACTTCACAACGCCGCCCACCGGGTTTCAATGGGCCATCTACTCGTTTCCCAGCGGCATCCAGATCGCGGGGCTGTATGGTTTGATCGGCATCACATTGACCAACACGTCGTTTATTTCGTTGGGTCCGACACATGTCTGGGACGGGCAGGTCAATGGCTTCAATGGCGAGTATTTCTGTTTCAGGAACAATGTTTATCTCGGAACCTGGAATGGCACCCTGGTCGATCCTGGATCGGCGTGTCTGAGCGCGCTGATCGAAGGTCTCTTCGCGAACGGATTCCAGTAGGCGTGGCGCAACGCGCGATACCTGAAAGCCCGAGCCCGGCACTGCGAAGCCTGTTCGTCGGATGAGCGTCCCTCCGATTCGCTATTGTGCGTTCATCAGTTACAGCCATCGCGATTCCGCGCTCACGCGTCGATTGCACCGACGTCTGGAGTCCTACTCGGTTCCCCGTGCATTGCGCGGGCAGCAACCGGATGGAACGCAGGTGCCTGCGCGGTTGCAGCCGGTGTTCCGAGATCGTGATGAGCTCGCTTCGACGACGAGTCTGTCCCACAGCATTCAGGAAGCACTGGAGGCTTCCGCCGCGCTGATCGTCGTGTGCTCGCCGGCAGCAGTTGCATCACCGTGGGTCGATGCGGAGATCGCCCACTTTCGACGGCTTCATCCGGAGCGGCCCGTGTTGGCCTTCGTCGTCGCCGGCGATCCTGGGGTTGATCCACGCGCCGATCCAGAGCATGCGGCCTTTCCGCGGAATTTGCTGCTCGTCGACGTGGACGACGCCAGCGGCGCACTGGGCGAGCCTGTTGCGGCAGACGCGCGCGAACTAGCGGACGGCTTTTCCGCTGCGTTCCTGAAATTGGTCGCCGGCCTGTTGTCGCTGCGCTACGATCAATTGCGTCGCCGCGAATTGCGTCGACGACAGCAGCGCTGGGCGTTGCTCGCCGGATTGTCTGTGGTACTCGCCAGCGTATTCGCCGTCCTGGCCTGGCAGGCGACGATTGCACGCAATGAGGCGCGTGCCGCACAGTCCGTGGCAGAATTGGAACTGCAGTCGGAACGACAGACGCGCGACTTTCTGCTGTCGATCTTTCATCTGGCGGATGCCAATGAGGCACGCGGCAACAGCGTCACGGTGCGTGAGGCGCTGGATCGGGCTGTGGCGCGTATCGATCACAGCGAATTTTCGCGGCCGGCCATTCGGGCGCGGTTTCTTGCCACCATGGGTCAGGCCTATTCGAGTCTTGGACTCAACCAGCGCAGTGTCGCTTTGCTACGCAAGTCGATCGATACGATCGCAGGTCAGGAGCTCGGTCCGGATGCGGGAGTTCAACGCATCGACAGCCGGATTGAACTCGCTGACGTTTTTTACACAATGGGTGAATATCCGGAGGCGCTCGCTCAACTCGATGCCGTTGGCGACCATCCCTCACCGCGACAGCGAGTCCGATTGAAGAATGTGCGCGGCGATGTGCTCGCCTACAGTGAAAAGGATGCCGAGGCCCGGCTGGCTTACAACGAGGCGCTTGCTGGCATCGAACTGGCCGACTTCACGCGCGAGGATGCGGTGCTGGCGCGCAGCCGCAGCATGTCCGGCTTGGCGCTGCTCGCGCTGTTTGCCGGAGACTATTCTGCCGCGGAACGGGCCTACGCGGACGTCATCAACGTGTTGTTGCCAGTCGTGGGCGAAATGCATCCGGAAACCATATCCGCATACATTACCCACGGCGCGAGTGCGTTTCAGAACGGCGATCTTGCCGCCGCCAAATCGTCATGGCTGCATGCGTTGGGCTCCGCGCAACAGGTTTACGACGCCGGTAGCCCACAAATCGGCACAATACAAAACAATTTGGGGCGCCTTTTGCTGGAGAGTGGAGAACTGACTGGTGCCGAGCCCATGCTGCGCGACGCACTCGCTAGCGATCGAAAACATCGCAGCGCGACCTTCGATGATCTTGCCTACCCGCTCTATAATCTTGCATTTGTACGTTTCTTGCTTGGAGACGCAGACGAAGCACGCACGCTGTTGGAAGAAGCGCTGCCCATCGCCGACAAGAGCAAGCACCGCATGCTCGGTCCGATACTCAGCGGCTTGGCCGATCTGAATTGTTCGACCGGGCGCACGCAGGACGGAATCGTCTACGCCGAACGCGCAGTATCTGTCACGCAGGAACACGACGATGTCGCGCACTGGTACACCGCGCAGGCGCAACTCACGCAGCGCTATTGCCAGTCCGTTGCGGGGACTCCGTCGGAGCGAAGTGATCTGGTCCCGATGCTGGCCGCATTGCGGCAGAAGTGGGGCGATGCCAACCCATTCACGCGTCGTGGCGCCGCCCAATTGCACGCGATCGAATCGGGCACCGGCCACAGCGCGGCGATCAAGGCGGGGTAAGCGTCGGAACGTGACGTGGCGTTCGATCCGGTCAATCCCGACCGTCCCTTCCGTGCAACAGCGTGCGAGAGAAGTCCGACGCACGGCTCGACTTCGCCGACAAGATCGCCCCGACTGTGCGCGCCGTCAGCAAAGCCATTCGCGCGTTCGAACATACTGTGCCTACAATTTCAGGGGCACGGCATGGCTTTCGCGACACACCGATTGTACGTAACGATGACTTTCGGCTTGCTGGCAATGGGCGCCGCTCAGGCCGCGACCCTGGAAGGTTCGCTGGAACTGATCTGGGGTGATGCGGCCCCCGGCAGCGTGGCGGCCGTGGCGCCATTCCGCGCCAGCGTCGTCGACGACGCGGGGCAGCGACATGAGCTGGATCCCGAGGCGGCGCGGGCCGCCGCAGGCGACCTGTATGCCTTGCAAGGGCAGCGCGTTGCGGTACAGATGCCCGATGCCGCGATGAACGCGGGGTTTCCGGTCGCACCGTTGCGTATCGATCGCGCGCCGGAGTCACCGCGCAGCGCGCAACCGGCACCCGATGCGGTGGTTGGCACCCAGGTATGGGTCACGATCCTGTGCAAATTTTCCGACATCGCCACCGAACAGCAGCCCCTCGCGTTTTTCAGCAATCAGTATGCGAACAGCAGCGGAAGGCTCGACCATTACTGGCGCGAAGTGTCCTACGACAAGATCAACCTGGTCGGCAGCAGCGCGTATGGCTGGTTCAACCTGCCGCAGCCGCGCACCTTCTATACGCCGTCAGGGCAAAGTACCAATCTCAACAAATTGTTCGACGACTGCACCGCCGCAGCCAACGCCACTGTGAATTTCGCGGCTAACGGCGGCGTGGCGGGCATCAACATGATGTTCAACGGCGATCTGGACGGTTACGCCTGGGGCGGATCGCGCTTCGCCGTGCTGGATGGGATCAGCAGGTCCTGGCGTTCGACCTGGAATCCACCGTGGTCGTTCAGCAACCTTGCGCCGCTGACGCATGAAATGGGACATGGCTTCGGTCTGCCTCATGCGAACAATTCGGACCACGACAGCAATCCCTACGACAATCCCTGGGACGTCATGAGCGATGCCTGGAGCAACGGCGCGCACGATGCGACGTATGGAACCATTGCAAAACATATTAGTGTATACAGTCGCGACCGGCTCGGCTGGATCGACACGTCGCGCAAGCTGACCGTCAACAGCGACGGCACGCAGAGCGGAATCGTGCTCGACCGCGCCAGTCTGGCAGGGTCGACTCACACCCAGATGATCGTGGTGACCTTGGCCGGTGCCGCGACGCACTACTACACGCTCGAGGCACGCAAGCGCGTCGGCACCTATGAGCCGAGCCTGGCCGGTGACGCGGTCATTATTCACGAAGTCGATACCACGCGCGGCGAACCGGCCTGGAGCGTCGACGCCAGTGTGCCGCCGGCGGACACGGCGAACAACGAGGGCTCGATGTTCAAGGTGGGTGAAACGTATTCGGCGCCAAGCAGCGTCTTCAGCGTACGGATCGATTCGGCCACGGCGGATGGCTTCGTCGTTACGATCAACCGGACCGCGGACCGGATCTTCATGAACCGGTTCGACAACTGAACGGCAGGTCGGCATCGTTCCTCACCGAGACGGGATCCCGTCTCGGTGAGTGTGGGCAGTCAGTTGATTCCGATCCCGGACGCTCCTTGTCAGCCATGGAGTGTTCCCGCTCGTTGAGCGCACGCATGCCGAGGGGTGTCTGCTTGTGGGGAACATCCAGCCCGGGACCAGCTGACTTTGGACGACCAGTCCACCCACGGCTTTGCGGATTTGCCAACGGGCATACACTTTGCCGGACCTCAGCTGACAAATAGCGCGAACAGGTTCCGATAACACCGCAGGAAAAAAGGAGTAATGTAGTTTCGCTGGGCCGGAATCAGTCATCCGGCCCTAGGGGGAAGGGGATGCTGCGAATCCTGGTGGCCAACAGCAAAGGCGGCTGCGGAAAAACCACGGTGACCAGCACGCTGGCGGGCTACTACGCTCGCAGCGGCCGGCGCACGGTGCTGGTCGACTGCGATCCGCAGGGCTCGTCGCTGGCGTGGTGCTCACTGCGCGCTGCGCATCTGGCGCCGGTGCATGGTGTGAGCAGCAATGATCCCTCGCACGGCATGAGCACGAGCTGGATGTTGCGCATTCCGGGCAACACCGACGTCCTGCTGATCGACACGCCGGCAGGATTGCGCGCGCACGAATTCGAGCAATTCGGCCGCCACGCCGACGTGCTGTTGATTCCGGTCGTGCCATCGCCGATCGACCTTCGTGCAACATTGGGATTTATAGACATTGTTCGTCGCATGCCAGAGGTGCGGCAGGGCAAACTGCGCGTCGGCCTGATCATCAATCGCCTGCGCGAACGCACCAACTCCGCAAAGCAACTGGACATCACGCTGCAACGCCTGACCCAGACCGCGCTCGCCCGCGTGCGCGACTCACAGACCTACGTCGGACTCAGCGATTGTGGACAAAGCCTGTTCGACCAGAACAGCAGTCAGACCCGCAGCCACCGCGAAGACTGGCTGCCTCTGCTGGAGTGGCTGGACCAGCGCGCCGCAGAGATTGGCAATCGCGGCTCCGTGACGCGGCTGGTTCCGCAGGCGCAGAGATTGGGCGGCAGCAGTACTTGACTCTACCGGGTTGAATCCGCGCTCGCCATTCGCGCAACGGTCTCGCCTGTAAAGCACGCCGTCACGCGGCCAGACGGCCGTGTCCATTCGATTCATGCAAGCAAGCAAGAGCTGTGGCGCATAGTCCACAATGCAGCGCCTGGGTAAAACTCGTTCCTGACGGCTCTGCTGGTTGGCACGACGAGTCCTGACCACCAGATTTCTCTGTGTACGACGCATGTCAGTTCCATGCGCTTCCGGAAATGGCGACGGACGGCATTGACGAACGCCCAACGGGAATCGTCGCATCGCCAGTCGCGGGATTGGTCGCAGTGGCGCGCCGCCATTTTTTTGCTTGTGCAGGAATGTCCGAGGCATCCACTATGGTGCCACGCCGCCTAAAGGTGTCGATCATGCACACAAGTGGAAGATTTATCGCGGGTTTGTTCGTGCTGCTTGCAGGAACGCAGGTGCGGGCCGCAGTGATGGTCGAGAGCGCCACGATCGATTCTTTCAGCGTGAACCTGAATTTCGACCTGCCAATGCTGACTTGGAACGGCCCTGTCGACGCTTCCTTGATCACGATCGATCCCCCCTTGGATTGCGAGTGGGACTGGCGGAATGACCATAGTATCGATTGCGTTCTTCGCGAAGGTGCATCGGAGCCATTGCCCGCGACCGCATACCGGATCGCGCTTCGGTCTGGCTTGTGGTCGCAGTCGGGCGAAGAGGTCGCCGCGCAACAGATCGAAGCATTGTCCACATTGCCAGAAATCTCGGCATTCGTGGACGAATGGATCGATGGTGAACCTCGCATCATGCTGGATG
>JBDTLV010000135.1:0-11491 GCA_039934615.1 Tahibacter sp. | reverse complement strand
GGCGATCGAAGGGTGATCGGCTTCGCGCGGCACCGTCGTACGCATCGGCCGTAACTCACGCCAACACGTCCCGAGCAGCGAGGGGCGACAGCGTCGGTAGGGCGGGTCTCGGACCCGCCATGGTTGATTTTGCTGAATTGTGGAGAAACGGCGGGTCCGAGACCCGCCCTGCGAATTGCGCAGCGGCGCGTGCTTTCGCAAGCCGCTTGTCCGTCGCCGAATACGCGGCATACAAGAAAATAAGGCAAATAGAGAAGGGCGGGCTGGATACTCCGAGAGGTACACAGCCCGCCCCGCCCACACACCCGTTTAATACTCAATAGTTCAACACGGCGGTACGAAAACTCAGCAAGCAGGGTCAGTGCGATCGCCCGTCTCAGCGACTGATCGCCACATCCGTACGCACGTTGGGCGTCTGCAATTTGCCGGCGGCATCGACCAGTTCGACGAATTCCGCACGGTAGCCGTACGGGTCGGCGAGCTTGGCGTCGCGGGCGAGCGAGGCAATTCTGGAAAAGTCCATGTCGCCCAGGTGGGTACCGCCGCGCAGGGCGTCGGCGAAGGCGGCGACGGCGCTTGCAAAGCGCAGGCGGTCGCTCGCGGTGGCCTTGATCTGCCCCGTGCGGATCGCTTGCTCGATCAGTTCGCTGCGGTCCTGATCCGGGTGCTTGTAGCGCAGTCTCAGGAAGGCCAGTTCATCGCTGGAATCCGACTTGCCGACGGGACCGGCGGCGTAGCGCAGCGGATCCACGCTGGTCGCTTTGGAATCCTTGAGGGTCAGTTCGTACAGTGCAGTGACATCGTGGCCTGCGCCGATCTCGCCGGCGTCAATCTTGTCATTGTTGAAATCCTCGCGACGCAGGGCGCGGTTCTCATAGCCGATCAGGCGATATTCGGTGACCTGGTCGGGATTGAACTCGATCTGGATTTTTACATCTTTGGCAATCGTCAGCATGGTCGAACTGAGTTCTTCGACCAGCACCTTGTGCGCTTCGTTGAGGCTGTCGATGTAGGCGTGGTTACCGTTGCCGATGTCGGCAAGTTGCTCGGCCATTTCATCGTTGTAATTGCCCTGGCCGAAGCCCAGTGTGGTCAGCGCGACGCCGGAACGGCGCTTGTCGGCGATGACCGTCTTGAGCGCCTCGGTGTCGGTGGTGCCGACGTTGAAATCGCCGTCGGTCGCGAGGATCACGCGATTCACGCCGCCCTTGATGAAGGCCTTTTCCGCCATCGCGTAGGCCAGGCCGATGCCAGCGCCGCCGTTCGTTGAACCACCCGCCGAGAGCTGATCGAGTGCCGCGACGATGCGCTCATGCTCGTTGCCCGGCGTGGGCGGAAGCACGAGCCCAGCGCTGCCAGCGTAGACCACGATCGATACGCGATCCTGTTCGCGCAATTGCGCGGTCATCTGCTTGAAGGCTTCGCGCAGCAGGGGCAGCTTGTCGGGCGAATCCATCGAACCGGACGTGTCGATCAGGAATACCAGGTTTGATGCAGGAATTTGTGCTTTGGGAACTTCGTAGCCCTTGATGCCGACCAGCAGCAATTGATGCTGCGCGTTCCACGGCGCCGCCGATATTTCGGTGGTGACGCTGAATGGCGTCGCCGGTGTCGCGGGCGGCGTGTAGGCGAAATCGAAGTAGTTGATCATCTCTTCGGCGCGCACCGCGTCGACGGGTGGCAGCGCGCCGCCGCGAAGCATGCGACGGATATTGCTGTAGCTGCCGGTATCCACATCGATCGAGAACGTCGAGACCGGATTCTCGGCCGTGCGCTGCACCGGATTGTCGGCGTGGTCCTGGTATTTCTCGGTATTCTCCACTTGGGTATAACCCGGCGTCGGCGCCTGGATCGGCTGTGCTTGCGCCGACTGGCGCGCGCCGGCAATGCCGATGCTCGCTGGTTTCGCCAGTTTCTGCGCTGCGCGGCCGACCGCATCCGCGGCCAGCACGCCGACTTCGGTCGGTGCGTTGCGTGTTTCCATCTCTTTCGGGGAAGCGACCGGCGATCTCGGCGGCGGTGGCGCAGTCACCGGCTTGGCCACTTCGGGCATCGGACTTGGTCGCGTCGTGTTGCTCGCCAACGGGGATCGGTAGTCCTTTCCCTTGTCTTGCACGTCCTCTTTCTTTTCATCGCGCCGCGCGCGATCGTCTTTTTCCGGAGCTGTGGTCACGTCCTGCGACGCGACCGTGGCGCCTTCGCGCCGTTCGGCGCAACCGCTTGCGCCCAGGGTGAGGACCAGCGCAATTGCCAGGGCCAGTGGTTTCGTCGACATTGCCGCACTCCGGTGGTTGGGGTGAGGGGTCTAACGTCGCGACTGTTCGGGCGGGGTTAGCGTGTATGGAAGACGCATGCGCCCGGGTCAGCCGGGCGGCGAAATGCGCGGCGGATCCTTCAGTTCCGCACGGCGGCAAACTCGCGCGCGTTCTCGTGCCAAGGCGGTGTGGCGCGTACGCGATCGAGGACCTGTTCGGGTTCGTCGACCAAAGACCACATATCCAGATGTTGCCTGTTCAAGAAACGCTCATCGACGACCTGATGCATGAACGCCTGCAGCGGCGTGTAAAAGTCGCGCGTGTTGAGCAGGATGATCGGATTGAAGTACAGCGCGAGGCGTTTCAGGGTGATCGCCTCGAACAGCTCTTCGAGGGTGCCGCAGCCGCCGGGCAACGCGATCACCGCATCTGAGCCGGTGAGCAGGCGATGCTTGCGTTCGCGCATGTCCTCGACGATGTCGAGGTTGGCGACGCCGGGGTGCTGCCATTCGACCTCGATCATGAAACGCGGAATGATGCCGATGACATCTCCGCCGTGCGCGAGTGCACCATCAGCGACGGCGCCCATGAGTCCCTTGGCGCCGCCGCCATAGACGAGCGTGGCGCCGGCCTGGGCGATCAGCTCGCCAAGTCGATAGGCCGCGTCGCGATAGATGGGATCGCAATGGTCGCTGGAGGCGCAATAGACGCAGATACGCATGAAGCCGCTTCCGCCGGGGGCAAGCGGGTATTGTAGTTCAGCCATGTCGCCCGGCGCATGTCGCGGCCGGATGACACTTTACTGCAATTGTGTACCTGTTCCGCCGATCACGATCGCGCCGGGGAATTCCCGAGCGATTGCGTCGCCGTCGGCCAGGCACAGCGCATGTCGCGCGAGTGCGTCGAGACTGTCACGCTGGGTCAGTCGGCGGACCTCGACCAGAACGCGTGCGAGTCGCGCGAAGGTCCGTGCAATGCGCCGGTAGAGGTCGGCCCAGAGGGTGCGACTGGCGTCGGCAAGCTCGGCATAGGCGCGACTGCCGAGTTCGAGAAAGTAGTCGAGATTTACCCGACGGCGCTGGGCTTGCTGCGGGTACAACCCCGCAATCAGCAGGCACCGGTCGCCGAGCTCGCGCAGGGCGTCGCTGCGTTGCGCACCGCCTTCGTCGAGCGCGCGCAGGTAATCCAGCGCGAAAATCGTGTTGCCGAGTTGCGCGTCGCGCAGATGGCGCATCAGCAGAAATACCAGATGACTTTCCAGTTCCACATCGAGTTGGGCGCCGCCGCGTCGCTCGGCGTCGCGAACCAGATCGTGCCAGAGCGCGGTGGCCGCGGTGTCGGTGAGTATCGTCGCCATGCCCGGCCTCCTGTCGCGATCGCCGCGTACAACGCCGGTGTGGTCGGCGTCGTTATGTCGAGGATGCAGCAAGACTCGCGCCAGTGTCACGAGGAAAATCGCGCCCGCATGTGAATGGACGTCTGGACGTCCAAAGCTGGCAGCCGCTTGCATTGACTGCCAGCAATCGGCTTTCCGAGTTCTCGTAGGAACTGTGCGCGTAAATCCGGTCCTGCATTCGGCGGCGCAGGCCGACCGCGTTGGCGATCGGATGCGCAGCGAAAATCAGACCTGCAGCCGGGTCGCGTTGTCGACCGTACCGATCGCCAGATAGGTCGCGCAGGCAACGGTATGTGATGCCGGCTGCGCGGGGGACAACAGCGTGTCTGCGCCACAGGTGAGGGTTGCCGCCAGCAACCGGCGACGTCGCCGACGCAACGCATCGGCACGCAGACAGCGGGCCCGACGCCATCAGGCCGGACAACTTGTACAAATACTGGCAGGTCTGCTCCGCTATCGCCTCTCGCGCTTTCATGCCAACATCCGCGCGGATGGGGTGAAACCACGCATGATTGAACGATCCGAAAGCGTCAGCGCGCAGCAGCTGGAAGAGCTGGTCCGGCGACTGGTCGCACGCGACCAGGCTGCTCTGGGCCAACTGTACGATCTCACCGTCGACCGGGTGTACACCATCGCGCTGCGCGTGCTGGGCGATCCGCAGGACGCCGAAGAGGCCGTTGCGGACGTGTATGCGCAGGTGTGGGAGACGGCCGCGCGTTTTGATTCGAGCCGCGGCGGTGTGATGGCTTGGCTCATCATGCAGAGTCACAGCCGCTCGATTGACCGGCGCCGGCGGCGTGGCGAACCCGCTTCGATGCTGCACGGTGATGAGGCCGAGCTCGCGCTGTCACTGCAGCCCAACGAAGGCGCGGGACCGCAGGACCTGGTCGACCTGCTGCAGCACGGCGGTGCCTTGCGTGCCGCGTTGTCCGGGTTGACTCCTATCCCCCGGGGCCTGATCGGTCTGGCGTTCCTGCAGGACCTGTCACACCAGGAGATTGCCGAGCAGACCGGAATCCCGCTGGGCACGGTCAAATCGCATATCCGACGCGGTCTGAACCAGCTCCGCGAAGCCCTGGAACGGCGCGGGATCGATGCGGCATGAAACGTACGCATCCGAGCCACGCTATCCTACGTAGAGAAAATGTGAAGACCCTTCCGGGTTACGACCGATCCGATTGCGCATGAGCCGACGTACCGACCCCACCGATCGACCCGATGCCGCGCTGATTCAGGCGCTCGGACTCGAATTGCGCATCGAGCCGCTGCCGGCAGCGCGTCGTGCCGCGTTGCGCGGGCGGGTGCTGGCGGCTGCGACATTGACGCTACAGCCCCCCAGTGCCGAATCGACCACGCTGATGAGCGTGGTGCGTGCCGGGGAAGGGAACTGGCTGCCGCTGCTGCCGGGGTTGTCGATCAAGTTTCTGCGCGTCGATGTGGCGGCGCGCAGCCAGAGCAGTCTCTGGCGGCTGGATCCGGGGGCGCAGATTCCCGCGCATCCGCACAGCGCCGAGGAAGAATGCATCGTGCTGGAAGGCAGCGTGCGATTCGGTGGGCGCGATTACGGACGCGGCGATTTCCTGCTCGCGCGCGCGGGTCTGCAACATGATCGCTTCGATTGCGCCGACGGTGCGCTGCTGTACATTCGCAGCGAGCTGACTGCGCCGCTGGCGGCGCTCGCGCGGCGCGATGGATTTGTCGCCTAGTTTAATTCTGTAAGAACTTTCGCTGCCCGCTCGCGCGCTGTTCCGGCCAGTCCGGTTAGCTTGCAGGTGTCGGCGTCGGTCGCCATTTCCTGCCACAGTCGCTGCGCCAGATGCGGCCACCGCAATGCGTGGTAGTGGGTGAGAGCCGCCTGCAGCCCGACCTCGCAGCCGGCCTGGTCACCCCGTTGGGCCGCGCTGTGGACACGCGCGGCATGTACCAGCAAGGGGTGCGTTCCGGCCATCGGTGCACGCGCCTCCGCCGCTTCGAATGCGTCGGCGAACGTTGCGGCGCCGCTCCAGTCGCGCCGCACGCTGGCCGCATACGCCGCGAACGCGTCGCAGGTTGCCAGCGAATCGTCCAGTGCATCCAGCACTCCGGTGGCGCCCTGCTCCAGCGATTGCTTCGCCGCGTCGTGCCGGGCGAGCAGGGACAATACGAAGCCCCGCTGGCAATCCAGGGCACCGGCGCGAAAACGCTGATCGTCTCCCAGCGCATGAGCCATGGTGCTGCCTTCTGTCCAGCGCGCCAGCGCCAACGGAAGATCGCCGCCTTCGAGCGCGGCGGCGCCGAGATTGTCGAGCGTCGCGGCGAGCTGCGGGTGTTTTTCACCTTGCAACTTGTGGAACAAGTCCAGGGCATGTTCAAAATGCGTTTGTGCCTCGTCGCTGCGTCCGAGTCGGAGCAGTGAGACGCCCCAGGTATTCTGCATGTACGCGCTGGTGACATTGGCTTCCGGCACCGAGTTCGCCGCGCCGTTGCCCGCTTTTTCGAACAGCGCCAGGGCTTGCACCGGGCGGTCATCGGCGAGGTAAGTCGCCGCGAGCGACTCCAGGGCGCTCGCGCTGATGATGTGGTCGACGCCGTAGGTCTGCTGGGTCGCCGCCAGATTCTCGCTGAGCACCCGCGTTGCCGTGACGAAATCCCCATTGCGGGTCAGGGCGTCGCCGTAGATCGCGGTCAGGCTCAGGCGCTGCGGATGGGTGGGAGAAAACACCCGCTCGGCAATGCTCATCCCGGTTCGGCTGTAATCCAATGCAAGTTCCGCTTTGTCGCATTGTGCGGCGAGCATGGTCAGGCGCGTCAGGGTAGCCACCGTAGCGCCATTGTCCGGACCGCCCGCAGCGCGGTACGCATCGTAGGCGCGTTTGAGCTGGGCTTCCGCGTCGATGTAGTTGCCGGCGCGAAATCGCGTGTGCGCCAGTTCCGCCTCGGCAGTCAGGGTTCGGGCGTCAGCGTCGCCGAAGCGCGCGCGCGCCTCCTTGATCGCGTCGGAGAGAACTTCACCGGAAAGATCCAGATGCCCCAGGCTGCGTTCGATTTCGCCCAGCGCGGTCAACAGCGGAATCAATGCATCGGGTTGCTCGGCAAATTCCCGACGGGCGGTGGTCAGTGCACGGGCGATCAGGTCTTCGGCCGAATTGGCCTTGCCATGCGCGAGTCCATTTTCTTCGCCGCGAAACATTCCCAAAACGAAATCCTGCACATGTTGCGCACGCAACGCTTCGTTGCGCGCCTCCTCGGCGGCGATCTGCGCGTTGCGTGCCAGATTGAGGCTGGTGATCGAGAACAACAGCAGCGCGGCAGTGAAAGAGGCGGCCAGCGCCAATCCGACGCGCTGCCGGCGCAGGAACTTTCCCATCCGATAGCGCCGGCTGCCGCGTCGCGCCGACACGGGCCGATGCTCGAGCCAGGCCCCAAGGTCTGTCGCCAGCGCATCGACCGACACATAGCGTTCGCGCGGTTCCGGACGCAGGGCGCGCGCCACCATCGCGTCCAGGTCACCGCGCAGGCTGCGCCGCAGGCTGCGCACGTCGTCGTTGCGCGCGCTCGCGGCGGCACTATCCACGGGCAGTGTCGACAGGCCGGGCATGGTCCCGTCGCGGCGCGCGATGGGACGGGAGCCGCAGAGCAATTCCGTGAGGATGACGCCCAGCGCGTAGATGTCGCTCGCCGTGCCGTGCTCTTCGCCGCGATACTGTTCTGGCGCGGCGTAGCCGGGTGTCAGGCGGCGCAGCTCGGTGCGGGTCGCCTCGTCGTCGCTTTCGAGCAGTTTGGCGATGCCGAAGTCGACCAGTTTCACCGCACCGTCCGAGCGCACAAGAACGTTGCCCGGTTTCAGGTCGCGATGCACGACCAGCGCATGATGCGCTGCGGCGACTGCGGCGCAGACATCGAGGAACAGGCGGACCCGGGCGCGCAGGTCGAGGCGGCGCTGGTCGCAATAGCGCAACAAAGTATCGCCGTCCACATATTCCATTGCCAGCCAGGGCGCACCGTCTGCGGCGAAACCGGCATCGATCAGATGGGCAATATGCGGGTGCTGCAGACGCCCCAGCGCGGCCTGCTCGCGCTGGAACAGGCGGCGCTCGCGGGGATCGTGCACATTCAGTCGCAGGAGTTTCAGGGCGACGGGAAAGTTCGTGCCGTCGAGGGTGCGTTCGGCCAGGAATACGCTGGCCATTCCGCCGCTGCCCAGCCAATGCAGTACACGATAGCCCGCGATTTGCGGTGTATTGACCGTGGCTTCGTCGCCGCCTTCAGAAACAGTTTCGGTGACCGCGTCGCGCAGGCGGTCCATGTCCTGTTCCAGCTCGTCGCCCACGCGCGCATCGCTGTCCAGCATGCGGCGCAACAAATTTTGCAATTCTGGATCTATGGACTGACGGGCAAACCACTGCTCGCGTTGCGGGCCGGTCAGTTCGAAGGTGGCGTCCAGCAGCGGTGCAAGCTCGGACCAGCGTCGTTCCAACTCACTGGACATGATCGCCAGAACCGAGACAGGCGCTGAGGAATGCCCGCGCCTTGTTCCACTCGCGTTCCACCGTCCGGTCGGTGACGCCGAGCAGATTGCCGATTTCGGTGGAACTCAGTCCCGCCGCAAGACGCAGGTCGGCGATTCTCGCCAGTCGGGGGTCCAGCGCCGCCAGGCGGGCGAATGCCTGCTCCAGCGCCGCCAGTTCCAGCGCGCCATCGGCGCTGATGTCATCGTCCACGTGCAGTGCGGCGTGACGCCGCCGCGTGGTGTTGCGGCGTGCCCGATCGATGAGCGCGTGCCGCATCGCGGTGACCGCGTAGGCGAAGAAGTGCTCCCGGTCGGAAAACTGCAGACGGCCCTCACCGAGCAAATTGAGAAATGTCTCGTGCACGAGGGCGGTCGCCGACAGGGTATGTGCCCCGGATTCCCGTCCGAGCTGACGTCGCGCCAGCTCGCGCAGTCGCTGATAAATCTGCGGCAACAGCGCGTCCAACGCCTGACCGTCGCCAGCGTGGGCCTTGTGCAGCAGTTGGGTGATGTTGTCTTGCGCGTCCATCGTCGTTCCTGCCCCCGTACGCGCAGCATAATCCCGATCGCCGATGCGGTCGCGCATCGGCGTCACACTGCGCGGCCGGCATTGGGTCCTGGGCTCGCATCGGGCTGTGTGCCGGTCATTGAAGACCGGGGGGTGTAAGGAAAGTTCGGCGGTGGATGGCCGCGACAGACTCCCGGGCGCGGAATCGGCTTCCGCACCCGGGCTGTTGGATCGGATGACGCGGCAGAGGTATCCGTGACTACTGCGTCATCAGGCTCACGTCATCGACCAGGAACGAAGTGGCAACCGTGCTGCCTTCGATGCCGACAAAGTACAATTGTACTGTCTGTCCTTTGTAGGCCAGCAAGCTGAAGGATTTCTGCGCGTAGGCGGAGCTCTTGTCCAGGTTGGACCAGGTTCCCAGTGTCGCCAGCACCGTACCGCTGCTGTTGCGCACCTGCAGCTTGACGGTGTCGTAGGCCTGGGTCGTGGTCGTCTCATCGGATACAACGCGTAGCCAGAAGCTCAGGTTCGCCGATGTTGCCGCTGACGGAATCGTCACGCTTTGCAGCACGCTGTCGGTGTGCGCGCTACCGTAGCCGTTCAACCAGGCTTTCCAACTGCCCGCGTGCGCAGCCGGTGAACTGCTGTTGTCGATGACGCCCGACGTCGCGGTCCAACTGGTCGCGCCGCTCTCGAATCCGCCATTGCCGATCCGTTCGACCGGGGTGCCGCCGGTACTGTTGCTGACGCTGAAACTCACCGCGCTGGAGGTGCCGACATTGTTGGCAGCGTCGTACGCTTTCGCGATCAGACTGTGTGTGCCGTTCGCCAGGGATGTCGAATCCAGGCTCGCGCTGTACGGCGAACTCGTATCGGTGGCCTTGAGTGCGCCGTCGATCAGGAACTCCACCCGCGTTACTCCGACTGCATCACTGGCTGTCGCGCCAAGGCTGATCGTGCCGCTGCTGCCGGACTCCGACGCGCTGACCGTCGGTGCCGTCGTGTCGCCGCCGCCGCTGCCCTGCGTTACCCAGACCGGCGCCGACCACAGCAGCGTTCCGTTGTCCTGGGTGATTTTCGCATAATAGAAATGTGCACCCGTGGACGGCGTGATGGTCGTGCTGGCACTGCTCGCGAGCTGGGTGACTGTGCCGTTGGCGCCGGGCACACCTTCGAAGATCTGCACCTGCGTCGCACTGCGACCGGTGCCGGGCGCATAGTTCGCGGTCAGCGCCAGGCTGCCGCTGTTGTTGAAGCGCTCGCCCATCAGATGGCCATTTGCGGTCAGCACGAGCTGTGCCGTCTTGTCCGTGGTGGCAAACACGCGACGCGCCCGCAGTGCCTCGATGAAGCTGGTCTGAGTCAGCGCGGTACCGTTCGGAATCAGCACCGCAGTGCGGTTCGTATAGCTAGCGCCCCAATTGGCGCAATGATTGTCCTGGTCGGTGGAGGGAGCGACGTGAAAACCCCGCGTAAGCAGGGTCTTCCAGGCGCTTTCATAGCTGGAACGGCTGGTCTCCGTTTCCGCGGTATTGTGTGAAAAAGCCGACGAGTTCAGCACTTCGGCGAGCACCATTGCCGTGTCGCCAGCTGCGCTATAGGCCAGCGCGGTGCTACCGATCAGGAACTGTCCACTGCTGGCCGGATGATTGAACTGGCCAACCCAGCCACGCGCCTGCATCAGAGTGTATAACGCGGCGTAATTGCTTTTTTCGGTAAGAGTGTCCGCGAGCAGCTGGTTCGAACTGTTGTATTCCCAGCCGAGCAGCTCGCTGGAGTTGAAGATGTTGAGGTGGCCGCCGTTGTTGATGACGCCCCATTCCATGCCATACACGGCCAGGAAGCCCGGGTGCGCCGCATTGAACGTGCTCGCCGCCGAAAGTCCGGACTGGTACAGATTCTTCGCCGTCGCGGGATTTGCGCTCGCATTCGTACCGGTCGAGCCGTCGTATAAATGGTTGTGTTCCGACGTCATCAGGATATCCAGCCCCTGATTGCGGCCGTACTGATAGGCGGTCGCTGGCCCGTAGGCGCCGGCCTGCGGATTCTCCGCATCGGTGCAGGTAGCGAGATCACCACCGCCGTCCGAGTGATTCGTCTGGCTATGCAAATTGCCAAAATATACTGTGTACGGCAAACCGCCCGGCGCGCTCATCGATTGCGCCGTGTGTGAAGAGCCGGACTCCACGGCTTCGCCATTTTGTTGTGCGGTGCCCAGGCGCGCAAACTCGGCGACGGCTGGACGCGCCGGACTGCCCACCTCTATGTCGAACGACTGCGATTGCGCTTCCAGCGCGAGCGCGCTGAGCGCATCGTCGACTCGTTGCTGCAACGGTGCGAATCCGAGCACATCTTGCGCGGGCCCATCCAGCGCCACGGCGCTGAGGCGCGTTTCATAGTGCCCCCATGGAAGCGGGCCGGTACGCCCGTCGCGCTCGTTCCAGCGTATTGATTCAGAGGCCGTCCCATCGCGCAGACGCGATTCGCCACGCCAGGTGCGCAGCACGGTGCCGCGTCCGTTGACGATGTCCAGCCGCCACGCGATGGTGGTGCCATCATCGGCACCCGGATAACGAAATTGCAGGCCGAATTCGCGCGAATTCGCCGCGGCGGCGCGGTATGGCGCTGCAAGGGCGACTTCGAATTCGTAATGGTCCTGGTAGTTGGCCGCATAAGCCGTCGGAATTGCGGCGCACAACAGCGCCGCCAGCGTAGAACGCAAGCGCAATGACATGATCACTCCCACCCCGGGTTGGTTGAACAGCCAATTGGAACCTAGGCATGTTACAGCACGGTTTCGATCGAATACGTCACAAACCGGGGGAAAACTCACAAAATTG
>JBDTLV010000134.1:0-11552 GCA_039934615.1 Tahibacter sp. | reverse complement strand
CGTCCACGCCGTTACCCAGATGAAAGTCGGCAAGGATCAGATCAGGCGTGCGCACGGCCAGAGCCTGCAAAGCCTCAACCCGATTGGTCGCCAAGTCGCAGGTCAGTCCCCAGCGCCGCAGCAAAGCCGACATGCCTTCCAGGATAGTCGGCTCGTTGTCCAGGCAAAGAACATGAAGAGCACGCAGCTCCCCAACGAAGCCGGTTCGACGCTGTGGCCAGGACTCGCCTCTCGCACGGCGCGAAACAAACGGAACCTGTACCGCGAAGCAGCTGCCATGGCCGGGCCAGGAGCGCACCAGCAGCCGGTGCCCCAGCATGCGGGCGATGCGCTCACAGATCGACAGTCCCAGCCCGAGGCCCTGTTCACCCCACGGCGACGGGCCGTCGAGTCGGTGAAACTCGTCGAAAATTCTCTGTAGCTGCTCCGGTGCAATGCCGGGTCCGCTGTCCCATACCTCGATGCTGAGCTCGCTACCGCGATGGCGGACGCCCAACACAACTCTGCCGCGACGAGTGTAGCGTAGTGCATTGGTGCAGAAATTCTGCAGGATTCGGCGCAGCAGGTGCGCATCGCTGCGCACGATGGCACGGCTTGCGACGACCCGGAAGTCGAGCCCGCGCCGCTGCGCCAGCAGCGTGAATTGTTGCTTGAGCGGTTCAATCAGCTCGGCAAGATCCACATTGGCAATGTCGGGCCGATACTTGCCAGCATCCAGTCGCGACGCCTCCAGCAAGGATTCGAGCAAGTCCTCAGCTACCCGGAACGCCGTGTCGATTCGTTCCGCCAATTGCGCCGATTCGACATCGAGCGTGGGCTGATGACGCAGCGCCGAGGTGAATAGTCGCGCGGCATTGAGCGGCTGCAGGAGGTCGTGGCTCGCGGCGGCCAGGAAGCGTGTCTTGGATTGGTTGGCTGCCTGCGCCTCGAGCTTTGCCTGTTCTTGGGCCAGCAACGCGGCGGACAATTCCGCAGTGCGTAGAGCGACACGCTGTTCCAAGGTCTCATTTGCATCGAGCAGCGCTTGCTCGGCCAGCTTGTAGTCAGTCACGTCGGTGAAAGTCGTCACGAATCCGCCGCCCGGCAACGGTTGGCCGCGCATTTCCAGCACGCTGCCATCCGCACGCACGCGCTGGAACAGGTGCGCCGTACCGGCGCGCAGGTGCTGCATGCGTCGCCGCACATGGTCTTCCACGCCTCCAGGCCCGCAATCGCCATGCTCGGCGTTGTAGCGAATCAGGTCGGCGATTGGTCGTCCGACGAACACCAGACCGGCCGGATAGCCGAACATTTCCAGATAGCGACGATTCCAGGAAACCATGCGCAGATCCGCATCAACCACACTGATGCCCTGGGAAATGTTCTCCAGCGTCGTGGAGAGCAATTCCCGGTTGAAGCGCAATTCCTGCGAAGCTTCGTCGAGCAACGCCACGGCCTCGCTGAAATCAAGGCCCGTACCTCGCAATGCTGTGGTCAACATGCGGCGGGCGGATGCCGATCCGATAGCGGCCGCCAGCACGCGTTCGGTGTACTGCAGGAGCGGGCGATCCGCTGCAGCGCCGGCATCGAAGGGCTTGCCGGTGCTGGCAATGTATTCTTCGAAAGCTCGCGTCGCGTTGCGCTCGCCGAGGATGCGGCCGGTGATCGCTCTGAGGTCTGAGATGCTGACGCGGCCGCGCCATTCGCCAAGCCCGCCGGCGTTGCGATCTGGCTCTGTATCGAGGAAGCTGGCGGCGCGTAGCCGTTCTCCAACGCTCGGCCGGAAGCGCAGGGAGATGAAAATGCACGCTGCGCTGTTGCCCAACAGCGACCAGAACGTCCCGTGCGTCAGAGAGTCCCAGCTGCTCAGATTGAACAGGGCGTGAGGTCGCAGCCAGAACACATCGAATGGTCCATTTTGCACCCAACCGCTGTTGAACCAACCCGCCTCCGCCATGTTCGGCAAGAGCAACGTATACAGCCAAAGCACGAACCCGGTCAGCAGCCCGGCGAGTACGCCCTGCCGGCTCGCACCCCGCCAGTAGAGTCCGCAGAGGATCGCCGGTGCGAATTGGGCGACCGCGGCGAAAGCGAGCAGTCCGATCGACGCCAATCCCTGGGTCTGTGAGATTTCCCGATAGTAGGTGAGCGCGAGCAAAGCGAGCAGTACGATGGCGACTCGGCGTATTCCCAGCACGATCGACGACAGATCATTGCGTTGCTCAAGGCGCAGAAAGCGCAGGCGCAACAAAGCCGGCATCACCAGATCGTTCGAGATCATCGTTGAGAGCGCAACGGACGCGACGATGACCATACCGGTGGCCGCCGAAAATCCTCCCACGTAGGCAAGGACGGTCAATGCGTTCTCACCGTGCGCCAATGGCAACCACAATAACCATGCGTCCGGACTCAAGCTGGTGCCCAGGGCAGAGGCGCGGCCGGCCTGCACGATTGACGGCACAAGCACGCAAATGATTATAAGATACAAAGGGAAAAGTCGTCGTGCGTGGCGCACGTCGGCCGGATTTTCGCATTCGACGACGCCGACCTGAAATTGTCTTGGCAGGCAGAACATGGCAGTGAATGCGAGCAGGGTCTGCGCGACGAAACCCGCAGGCAAGCCTTGGCGTCCGATGTCATCCAGCAGGCCGCCACTCGCCAGGGTCTCGGCGACCGGCATGCTTTGCGCGTAGATGCCGACGGCCATGAATGCCACCAGCTTGACCAGCGATTCCGCAGCGATTGCGAGCATCATGCCGTGGTGATGTTCGGTCGCGTCGATACGCCGAGTACCGAAGAGAATCGCAAACAGTGCGAGCAACAGCGCGACGTAGAACGCCGAGTCATGGGTCAGGGGCACACGATCGGGGGTGAGCGCGCCACGGCTGAGGACCCCAATACTGAGTGCCACCGCCTTGAATTGCAGCGCGATGTAGGGAATTGCAGCCGTCATGGCGATGAGAGTGACCAGTGCGCCTAGAACCGGCGACCGATCGAAGCGGGAACTGATGAAGTCCGCGATTGAAGTGATGTTGTTGGCTTTGGCTACCCGGGTCAGTCGTTCGATCAGTCCGCTGCCCAGGCCAAACAGCAGGATCGGCCCGAGATAGATCGGCAAGAACGACAGGCTTGACTGCGCTGCACTGCCCACAGCCCCGTAGAAGGTCCACGACGAGCAATACACCGCCAACGCCAAGCTATAGACAACGGGCCGAAGTGCAGGGCGGGTCGGATAGAGCGGACGCGAATCACCGTAGTAGGCTATGCCGAAGAGCAAAGCCACGTAGCCCAGCGAAACCAGCAAGAGGATCCATCCAGCGATCAATGACGTGCTCCCCGCGCCTACCAGCGCGCCCCCGAGAGTTGACAGACTTGACCGGCGCGCGCGTCGCGTCAAGCTTCTCCCCATGGAACGACTCGACTGTTTTGAATGGACCCGCTCGGTCCCGGCGTTGGCGTCGGACGAAATTCACTTGTGGTTTTGTGAATTTGGCGAGCTGAACCAACATCCCAGGGCAGGTCGCCAGGATGCGCAGGGGTATTTGCGTGCCGTGCTGCAAGGCTATATCGGGTCCAGCGTTGCTGACGACGATTTCGAGATCGGCCAACACGGCCGGCCAAGGTTGCCTCGAAGGCCGCAACTGGGCTTCAACCTGAGCCACACACGTCAGGCGGCGATGGTCGCCGTGGCAATGGATCTGTCGCCAGGCGTCGATATTGAGATCGGCAACCGAAAGCGTCCTGTATTGGATCTCGCCCGACGCTATTTTTGCCCCCGCGAAACCGCCGTATTGGAGCGTCTGGCACCGGAACAGGCGCAGGATGCATTTCTTGCGATTTGGACTGCCAAGGAAGCTGTGCTCAAAGCGATCGGTCGTGGCCTCGCTTTTGGTCTGGATCGTCTTGAGTTCTCGCTGGATGCCGACGGACAGCCGGTCCGACTGGAGAGCATTGCTGAAGAGGGTGGCAACGTGGCTACTTGGCAATGCATGACGCTGCGACCGGCGGAAGGGTTTCACGGCTGTCTTGCCTGGGCCGGCTCGACCCGACGGGTGCGCACTTTTCGCGTCGCCGCAACGCGTATCGATGGGGCATTGCGCTGGTAGTTGTGGCGCCGGCACGATCGGGCTAAGTTGACGCTGGGGCTTGCCCGCATTCGCTCATGGACTCACCGCGCCATGTGGAAATTGTTTCGCAACCTTGTGCTTGGTGCGCTGCTGCTAACCGGCGGTTTCGTCGTCGCGTTGTGGGCCGTTGCGCAACAGCAGGCCGCGGCGCTGGCGGGGCAATTCGCTCCATGGGGTAGTTTGACCTTTGCATCCGCAGGGGCCGGCCTGGATGGCGTTCTGCATCTCCACGAAGTGCACTTTTCAGCCAAGTCGGCGCTGCTCAACGCGCCGTTGAGCGCACGGGAATTACAGGTACGCACGCCGGGGGCGCTTTGGCTTCTGCGCCGGGCGCTCACGCGCGACGGGGACATTCCGGAAAATCTCGGCGTGAGTCTGATTGGCGCCCAACTGCCGCCGGCGCGCTTGTTGGGGAGCAATGGAGAACCCGGCTGGATCAATCCGACGACTCTGGTCCCGTTTGAAACTTTCGCCTGTTCCACCGCTCCGCGCCTGGCGAGCAACGACTACGGTGCAATGGGGCTGGTTCCTGCCTTGCCGGATCTCAGCGTTGACTACCGTTATGAGTCCGGTGAGCGCAAGTTGACTCTGGATCTCGGTGCCTCCAGCGCACGATTTGCGTCATGGCACGGTCACGCTGAATTCAGCGAATTTTCGCCGGCAGTCTTTACCGAAGCGGCGGCACGTATGGTGCTCCGCGCAGATTTGGTCACACTGGACTACGGCGACGGAGGATTCTTCGCCCAGCGCAATCAATTTTGTGCGAAACGCAGCAATATCGCGCTGAGCACTTTTGTAGAGCAGCACGTTGCTGCGGTACTCGAATCTCTCAAGCAGCATAAGATAGTCGTTGCTGAATCGCTGGCTGGCCTCTACCGCGAGGCTGTCAGTCACGGCGGTTCACTGCATTTGCTGAGCTTGCCCAATCCTGGGGTTCCGCCGATTCAGTATCGAACCTACGACCCCGAGCAAGTGTTGCGATTTCTCAATTTGACGGCTCGGCATGATGACGCGCCACCAGTGCTCTTCAAGCTGTTTTTCCTCGCCCCAGAATCGACCGCTGAACTCGCCGACCTGGACGCGGCCTTGGTTCACGACCCCTTGGCGGAACCCGCCGGAGCATTGGTGGTGCATGCTCAGATGAGTGACGCCAGTGTCGCGGCGCCCAAGTCGCCGATCAGCAACGGGCCAGCGCGGCCGGAGGCGATCAAGCCTTCTGTCACCTCACCAAGCGGGACCACCGCTGTTCCGCTGGCGATGAGCCCGCGCGAAGCACCGGTTCCTTCGCCGGCTATCCCTGCGCTCGCTACCCACGTGCCCGCGGCGACGGTCCCCAGCACTCCGTTGAAACGAGCAGTCGTTGAAAGCCCCCTCGCGGCCAAGCCGTTGGTGGAAGTGCCGAAGCCGGTCTCCGCTCCAAAGCCTGCGCCGGTACCCACCGTACCGCGTGGTGGCGAGTCGGTGTTGCCGTCCAGCATGGCGCGGCCTGCGCCCAATTCGACTGCAGCGCTGGTCTGGCGCGGGCCGATGATCGAACGCCTTCCGGAAGACGACGCGCCTCGCGAACGCGAGTTTCTGGTAGTTGCCTATGACGCCTTGAGCAATCGCCGAGGGACACGAGTGACGTTGATTACGGCCGGCGGTAAGGAACTGGAAGGCACGGTGGAATCGATCGAAGAGGCAGGTATCACGCTCAGTGTGCAGCGGGAGACTGGCAGGGCCGAGTTCTACGTGGAGCGCGTGCGCATTCTGGAGATTCGCGTGCCGCGGCCCGCGCGCGGCTGAATTTCGGATTCTTGCGACGGTGTGTGGCCCGGGTACGTCCTGCATGGAAATGACGACCGATTCCTCCAACAGCGCCAGCGGTTTCGCTCAAGTGATTGATGCGGAAACGCTTGCGCGGGCGCGGCGTGGCGACACGCAGGCGCACACCGTGCTGTATCAGCGTTTTGGACGGGCGAGTTTCAATCTTGCCTTGCGCGTACTCGGCAACAGGGCGGCCGCGGAAGACGTGGTCCAGGACGTCTTTCTCAAATTGTTGGGCGCAATACGCAGCTATCGTGGCGAAGCACCCATTGGGGCGTGGCTGAAGCGGATGACGGTCAATGCGGCAATTGACCAACTGCGCGCGCAGCGGCATCTGGAGCCAGAGGACCCTGAACGCCTGTTCGAACACGTAGCGATCGCGGGCACGCTGCCGGATGACGCACACGACGCGATGGCCTTGCTGCAACGGCTACCCGCTCGGGCCCGTCTGATACTCGTACTGCATGAGCTTGAAGGGTATACGCACAAGGAATTGGCCGTGCTTTTTGGCCAGTCCGAGAGCTATTCGAAATCGATACTGTCACGAGCGCTGGTGCGATTGCAGGAATGGCTGCAGCCGGTGCCTCAGGAATCCGACATAGTGGAGTTGCGAACATGCGCCAACCGACATTGACGGCGTCGGCCCAGTTGCTTGCCGATCTGCCGGATTTCGATCCGCCTGCCGATTTGTGGCCGCGGATTCTCCGGCGTCAGCGGGTGTTGCAACTGCGGCGCAGAGCTGCGCTGGGCACTTTGCTGGCAGCGGCAAGCGTGGTGCTTGCCTTGGTGTTGCGCATTCCGGTTCCCGTGAGCGGCGACCCTGCACTTGTGAGGTTGCAAGCGGATTCGCAACGTCTGGAATCTCGCTTGGCGATGCTCGTTGGCGGATTCAAAGGGTCTGCAAATGAATCGCCGACCGATCTGCGCCCGGTCGAGCGTGCGTTGCAGGATGCCTATGACCGAGGTGCTTCGAGCGCCGAGCTGGCCGAACTCTGGCGGCGACGCAACGAAATGCTGGATGCCCTGATTTCCACGCGGGAAACTGGGACGCTGGTCACCCGGATTTGATGACTTTGATCTGATCACTCCGATCGACGGAGAAAATTATGTATACAACTATGAAGTATTGTTTTTTTCTGATCGGCAGCTCGCTGATGGCGAGTGCGCTGGCGCAAGGCTCGGATGTCGAGCAACGCATGCGGGACGAGATGCAGCTTGCTTTCGTGCGCATGCTGGAGTCCGGAACGTTTGAGGGTCACGCCAGCGATTCACTCTCATTTACGCTGGACGAGCCATCTCGGCGCGTGACCAATCTCGGTCTCTTAGTCGACAGCACCAGTGCCCAGCGCATGTCAGACGGCTTGCACGTACTCGGCGTGAGTCCGAATAGCACCGCGCAGCATATGGGCGTTCGTGCCGGCGATGTCGTGACATCGGTCAACGGTACGCCGCTGGCTGCGCTGGGCGTGGACGCACAAGGCCGTCCCCGCGCGCCGGCGGTTTTGCGGGAACACATCGCGGAGTTGGCGGACGAGGCACGCGTGGAGTTCGGTTTGCTGCGTGATGGAAAAGCGTTTACTGCGGCGGCCCCCTTGGTCAGCGTCATGTTGCCGCCAATTCACCTGCAGGTCGGTCGCGACGAACTTGTTGCCGACAACAATGGGTTTTCGCAGAGCCGCAAACCACGCGACGAATCGGTTTCCGTGGGCTCGACCGGCTGTGGTCGGCTCAACTGGTTTGACGTCGCTCCGCGTCAGCAGCACCTGTTTGCGGCGAACTTGCTGAGCATTGACGGCAATACGCCAGGTCCGCACGGAATTACCCGATATCAACTGAGCGCGGGCGAGCATACGCTGAAGATCGGCGAGAATATCGAGGACGGCAATCGCCTGCCATTCAGCAGTCGGCTGCGCCATGAGAACGACATCAAGACCCTGACAATTACAGTTGTTCCGAATACCACTTATTACTTGGCCGCGCGGTTGAACATGGACAAGTTGACCGAGTGGAAGGACGGTGGCTACTGGGATCCGGTGGTTTGGAAAGAAGTCTCCGAAGATTGTCATTGAGGAACTTTTCGGCACTTTTTGCGTCTTATTGCTTGCACATCCCTCCACAGGGTGCAAACAACGCCACAGGGACGTGGCGTATCGGCTGTTGCGGGTAGTCGGTCCGTCGCCGGTTTCTTGGCCCTGCCAGTCTCGCGCTATCCTTTGCGCATGCGACGTCTGATTCCCGGTTTTTTTCTCCTCCTCTGCATGTCGGCCGGCGCCGAGAGTGTGGACAACCCGACCTTGCCGGCGGAATTTCGCGACGCGCTCGAAACAGCCATCAAGGCAGGCACATGGTCTGGTGTTTCGATCGGGATGATCCGCGGGGATCACGAGTCGCGCTGGTATATCGATAGCAGTGGCACGATCGAAGATCCTCCAGCCACGCAGCGCGGTCGTTACGAACTTGACGCGATTTCGACCGTGTACGGCGGCGTCCTGCTGGGTGAAATGGCGAGTGCGGGGGTCGTCAAGCTTAGCGATCGTCTCGATCGTTTCTTGCCGGAAGGTACGCGGTGTGCTGACACCCGAGTGTGTGGCCTGACCTTGTTCGATTTGGCGGCCCATCGTTCGGGACTGCCTAGCCTACCGCCGAATTTCTTTCCGCTGGATGCTGCAGATCCGTTCCGCGACTACTCGCAGGCGGAACTTCTGGATTTTGTCCGGTCGTATCGTTTTCCGGATCGACCTTCCTCTGGCGATGGGCAAGCGTTGGAATTTGGCTTGCTTGGCTGGGCACTGAGTCGCGCAGGCGTTGACTACGCCGCTGCGCTGCGAGACCGGGTTCTGGAGCCATTGCGTCTGAACCGCACCGACAGCACGGATGGCGCCGTTGTGCCTGGCCGCAATCGAGGGAAAGGCGAGCGTCTACCTCGACACTTTCTGGCCCTTGCTCCGGCCGGAGCGCTGCGCTCGGATTTGGCCGATCAACTGAATTTTCTGCGTCTGAATCTGAAGCCCGGTGATTCGCCATTGAGGCCCGCTCTGCTGCTGGCGCGCCAGAGCAGTGGTGAAAGCGGAATGTCGGCTTTTGGGCTTGGCTGGCAGGTTCAGTCTGTGCACTCCGATGAGCAAGACTGGCCGTTGTTGTGGCAGCGCGGAGCCGGTGGTGCGCACGCGAGTTTTGTCGGATTTCGCAGCGACCGTCAGGAGGCCGTGGTTGTCTTGGCTGATAGCACGGCCGATGTCGCGCGAATTGGGTTGGCGTTGCTTCGCGATGCGCCGCCACCGTTCATTCCAAAGGCGTTACGCACTTTGCTACCAGAGGAAGCGAAGGACTACGTGGGCTTGTATGAGGTATCTCACGGACAGGAATTGATTGTCCGCCGCGCTGATGATGGCTTATCAGTACAGACCCGGGGACAGCTTCCTTTGCGGTTGCTGGAGATCGATGCGGACCAGTTTGTTTATGCCGATATGCCGGCTCAGATAGTATTTCAACGTGATGGAAATAAGCATGTAGAGTCGCTGCGGATCAGCCAGGCAGGCATCAATATGCCAGCTCGCCGGTTGAGTACTGGAATTCCAGTCTTGTCTCGCGTACCCATCGTCGCGTCCGCGCATTTGATCCAGGATGTCAGCGGCACCTATCGTGTGGATGAAAATACACAAGTGCGCATTGCGGATGCGAGCGGTGAACTTCGATTGCAGTTTACCGGTACGGATCCGAGGCGATTGCTCGCTTACGCGGAAGACCGATTTGCCACAAGTGAGGGCGACCTGGAGGTCACGCTACGGCGTGGTGTTGATCACTTGCCCGATGCCATTGTCATGACGCTTTTTGGTGAGTCCATGACTTTTCCGCGGGTGACACCGGAGTTGCCCGCAGGCACCACACCGGCTGCTGCTTCTGGTACAGCGTCTCGACCTTCCGGCACAAATTCAAAGCCGGCGCGCACAGTGCCCAAGTCATCCCCATTGGTTCCTGCGATAAAAAAGGGCGGAATTGGCACGCCGGAACTGCGTCGATGATAGGGCAGCGTGATCTCTACATTGGACAACGATGACCATACTTAGTGTCAATTTGAACAAGATCGCGGTGTTGCGCAATTCGCGTGGTGAACATGAACCGAGTCTGCTGCGCGCGGCGGCATGCGTGATTGATGCCGGCGCGCGCGGTATCACCTTGCATCCGCGGCCTGATCAACGTCATGTGCGTCCCGACGATGTGCGCCGCATCGGCGAATTTCTCGCTTCGATGCCTGGCATTGAACTCAATATTGAGGGGAACGGGTTTGCTTCGGCGCGTGGTGACCATCCGGGTCTGTTGCGGTTGGTTCAGGAGTGTGGTGCGACACAGTGTACTTTGGTGCCAGATGGCGACGCGCAGATCACGTCGGACCATGGTTTCAACTTGATCGCGGATGCCCCGCGACTGCGAAGCCTGATCAAGGAGCTGCGAGATGGTGGCGCGAGGGTGAGTCTGTTCATTGATGCAGGTTGTGAGCATGTTGAGATTGCAGCGGATCTGGGCGCACAGCGAGTGGAGTTGTACACCGGACCTTATGCGAAGGCTTACGCCGCGGGTGATGCAGACGTAGCTCTACGCTTGTGCATCGAGACAGCGCGGCGAGCCAGGGAAGCGGGTATTTCGGTCAATGCGGGTCACGATCTGAATCAGGATAATTTGCCGCGCTTGCTGGCAGCCATACCTTGGATTGCCGAGGTTTCGATTGGCCACGCGTTGATCGGCGAAGCGCTCTACGATGGCTTGGAACGTACGGTGCGCAATTACCAGGAGATCGTTGCAGCCCCGTCGCGCTGATTGGGCCTGGATTTGGGCCAAGGATTCGACGCCTGCCAACTCGCGGACTGCTCGCAACGGCGCGGACCAAGTTTGGTCAGACGCTTTGCACGCTGATTTTCCGCGAAGCCTCGCTATGGGTCCAGCGCGTGAAGGTCGGGTCAGGGTGCCGGACTTTCGATCGTGATGCTCTGGAGGCCAGCGGTCCGCGCCAAACTGAGGACATCGACGAGACGCTGGTGGTGCGTCGCCCGGTCCGGTTGAAGCTGCAAGATTCCACCTGCAGGGTTCGCAGCAAAGGCCAGTAGCTGGGCTTGCAGCTCAAGTTCGTTGAGCGTCATGCCGTGTCCGCTGACAGTACCGTCGGCGGCGATGGACAGTTCGAGAATTTTCGGCGGCGGACCTGGCTTCGGTGCGGATCCGTATGGCAGATGGATCGTCCCGGTCATGATTGGAGCGGCAATCATGAAGATGACGAGCAGGGCCAGCATCACATCGATCAACGGGGTGATGTTGATTTCGGACATGGCGCGATCAGGCAGACGTAGACGGCGCATAGCGGTCATCGGTTCGCTCCGTGGCACCCTGCTTGGGTTGGCTTGAGCCTACGCCAAGTCCCTCACGTCGCGATCTTTCTCCAATAAATCCGCACTTTCTGCATCATGAAGTAGTCCCTGCTCAACGGGCCATCGAGGTCGCGCTGGAAACCCAGTGTGCGGAGTTGCCCAATCGGGGCCTTGAGGAGCCAGAGTTGGCCTCAAAAACAAAAACGCCCCGGTTTCCCGGGGCGTTTTTTTTCAGCTCGATTCGGCAGGGTAGTAGCGTCGCCGAGCCTACAATTACTGA
>JBDTLV010000133.1:0-11553 GCA_039934615.1 Tahibacter sp. | reverse complement strand
GCGACGGGAAGGCGTTCACCGACGTGGGCGAGCAAGGCGCGGTGGAAGTCGTATCCGCGTCGCTTGGGCAGAGCCAGCTTCATGAGGCTGCCGACGTGCATCGGCGGGCCGGCAGCCTCCAGGTAGAGGAATCCGGCGTCCAGACCACTGAGCGGACGCAATCGTTCGGACACGGCAACTCCGGCAAGGGCGCGGGGACTATAGAGCATGCTTCGCGCCAGCTCATTGTGCAGTGCAATCAACGCGGCCAAGCGAGCTGTTCGGATTCGCCTTCAGCGGTGTTCTTACGCGATACGAATCCCACCGATCGCCTCCGGAGCACCCCATGTCGACCTGGTTTAGCCCGCCCCTCGGACTGCTGTTCGCGATCATCGCGGCTGCCTTCAATCCGGCGCAGGCAGCGTCGTTCTGCGCCACTTCCGAAGGCTCGTTCCGCACCGCGTTGAACGCGGCCGCCGTCAACGGAGAAACCAATTTCATCCGGGTGGTCGCCGGCAACTATTCCCTGGGCGCCGCGCTCGGCTACAGCAGCAACGCGACCAACAGTCTTTTCATCTCGGGCGGCTACGCGCCCGCTTGTTCCGGCCAAACTAGCGAGCCGAGCGTCCTGGACGGGCAGGACGTTCGTCGTCCCCTGTTTATTTATGCGCCAAATGCCAATGTCACCGTTACAGGATTCGATTTCGTCAATGGACTCTCGACCAACAATCGCGGCGGCGGCCTGTTCATCAGCGGCAAGGATGTACGCGTGGATCTGAACCGCTTCATCGGCAATCGCGCCGACGATTACGGCGGCGGCCTCAAGGTTTCGAGCAGCGGTGAAATGCGGGTTCGCAACAATGCCTTCCTGGCCAACACAGCCGCCGCCATCGGCGCCGCCGAGCTGCTGTGCAACGGACCATTTGCGGCGGTGACCGGCAACACCGTGGTGGCAAACACCTCGGACACCGCCACGTACCCGGGAGGCGTGTGGATTGGCGGGAGCGCGCATTTCAGCGTCAGCAACAACATCCTGTGGAACAACACTACGAATGGCGCGGTGGACCTCAACGCAAACACCGGCCACGAGCGCATCGACAATGACATCGGCACCAGTAACGGCACGGTCGAAGATGCGTCCAGCGCGGGCAACCTGTCGGTGAATCCGCAGTTTGCACCGTGCGCGGGATTTCTGTGCTTCTCGTTCGTGCTCAAGCGCACCTCGCCGCTGGTCGACGCGGGCGAAAATGCTCCGCAAGGCGCGCCGGCATTGACCGACCTGCTCGGCGGCGCGCGCATCGTCGGCGGACGCGCCGATATCGGCGCCTATGAACTCGACGTACTGTTCGCCAATGGCTTCGGATCGTGAAGAACTACAGTTTGGGAATACGCAGCGTCTTGGAGATCATCAACGAGCCGGACACCGCGTACATGAGACTCAGCGGATGCAGCACCCAGGGCCCCAGCGCGACACTGCCGAACAAGACATCGGCACCGATATGCCCCAGCCAGGTGATCGCGGCGACCACCGCTACAAGCAATACGCTGCTGGGAATCGGCGTGCCCTCGAAGTACTTTACCTTGCCGGCATCGACCGACATGGCCTCTGCCGTGATGTTGTAGCGCGCGAGACGACTCACTCCGCAGCACACAAAATACAGAAGTATCAGGCAATCCCAGAGCCCCTGCAGCCCCGCGGCATAGCCCAATGCGGCCGGCGCAACACCAAACGAAATGATGTCCGCGAGCGAATCCAGTTCCCGTCCCATCGCCGACTGTTGCTGGCGCCATCGCGCGATGCGCCCGTCCAGCACATCGAACACCAGTGCCGCGGGAACAAACGCCGCCCCGATCAGCAGGCTCGTGACCCGGCCGCTTTGCAGGTAAGCCATGGCGCCGAACAACGCCGCCATGCCGCAGGCCGCGTTCGCCAAGGTAAACCAGTCGGCGAGATGGAAGCCGCGGAGCATCGAAAAATGCGGTGGGCGATTCATGCGCAACTCGTGATGGGACTCATGCTCCATAGAAACAGTGCGGCGTCAGCGCGTCAACTGCCGTCGCGGCTTGATCGGCAGACGGCCGCGCCAATACTGAATCAACACGTAGCCACCCAACATGCCACCCAAGTGAGCGAAATGTGCAACGCCTGATTGGCTGCCGCTCACGCCCAGGAACAATTCCAGACCACCGTACAAGGTCACGAATAGCCAGGCTGGCATCGGGATCGGCGGAAACAGCGGCATGATGGTCGCTCGCGGGTACATCATGCCGAACGCGAGCAACACGCCGAAGACGCCACCCGACGCACCCAGGGTCGGATAGAAGCCGCCGGTGAACCAGGCGACGACGACCAACTGGGCAAGCGCCGCACCGATCACGCAGACCACGTAGTAGATCGCGAATTCGCGCGCACCGAACAGGCGCTCGATCGGGCCGCCAAACATGTACAGCGCCAGCATATTGAACAACAGATGGTAGAAATTGCCGTGCAGGAATCCGTAGCTGACGACCTGCCAGAACTGAAAGCCGACCGTGATGATGCTGCCGTCACTCGCCCGGCCGGACTGCTCGCCCCAGGGCCACAAGGCAAAGTGGTAGATCATCGGATCGCCGACGAGTTGTTGCAGCAGGTAGATCGCAATGTTGGCAATCAACAGGGTACGCGTGACAAACGGTAAATCGATGGACATGAACTATCCTGTCGCGAGTATGGGCAATCACGAACGATCGCCTGCGCGACCTCCACTCTGCAGATGATGCCTGAAGCCGTGCGATTCAATACGCTGATCGAGGACCTGCGCGGACACGGGTGGTGTCAGCTGGTCGATTTCCTGCCAGGACCGCTCGCCGGGAGACTTGCGGCCGAATGTCTCCGCATGGATCGCGCCGCAATGCTGCGACCGGCTGCCACGGGGCGCAGTGCGCATCGCAGCCAGGGCGTGTTGCGCGGCGACCGCACGCATTGGTTCGACGAGCAGAATCTGAGCCACGCGCAATGTGAACTCTGGGAAGCGCTCGACGCGGTGCGCCAAACCCTGAATCGTGAGCTTCTGCTCGGACTCGCCTCCCTCGAAGCCCACTATGCGATCTATCCACCCGGCGCAGCCTATGTGCGCCATGTCGATCGGTTCAGCGACGACGATGCGCGCGTCGTCTCGTGCGTGCTGTACCTCAATGACGGGTGGAGCGCGGATTGCGGCGGTGCACTGCGCCTGCATCTGGACGATGGCGCGATCGATATCTTGCCGCATTCCGGCACTTTGGTACTTTTCCTGTCTGCCGAGATCGAGCACGAAGTGCTGCCGGCGACGCGCGAGCGGCTCAGCATCGCGGGATGGTTTCGCCGTCGCCCGCTACAACGCTAGCGGCGGTCACAATATGGTCCCATCGGGTGCAAGGGTTCAACGCGCAGTCTGGCGGGGTGTCGCGGGTCCAACGAAAATTCAGAAGCGGATTCGCTGTGGCAACCGACTCGCCAAACTGCCGCAGTCGCGATGCACCATCCCTCAGCGACGCCACGAAAAAAGGGCCGGCGCATGGCCGGCCCTTTCCAATTCATGACGCTAACCGGCGATCAGTTGCGTGCCGGGGTGTTCTCCGAGAAATACTCGTGGCTGTCGGCGTTGTCGATCGCATGCGTCGGATTGCTCGTGGCAAGACTGTGCGCAGCGCTCTGGCCGTATGCCCAATCATCAGTTCCAGCAACCACGTTGAAATGACTGGACTCGTGCACCAGGGTCCCAGCGCGCGAATCCGTGCCGGTATTCGGGGCGGACCAGAACGCACCGCACAGGTATACCTTGTACGGCTGGGTCGGATACACGTAAGCGTAGGTGCCGCTGTCGGTGCACGAGCAATTGAACGTATAGGGCTGCGACGACAGTGCGCTATAGAGATTGTTGAAGTGCGTACGCACGGTCGAATAGCGCGAGCTGTTGTAGGTGCCGAACCACCAGGTATAGCGACTGCCCTGGGTCCCGGCGGTCAGATAGCTTTTTCCATTGTTCGCATAAGTCACAGCCGAATTGCGTGCCGTGGCAAGCTGGGTCTGACGCGTGTTGCTGCAGCTCACGAAACTGTTCGTGGCGGCTTTCACACCCACCATCGACTCCGTCTCGGCACCGCCGTTCATGGCATCAAAGCCGTCCGGCGTCGCATCGGCAAAGACGTTCGTCGAAACCTCCTTGCGATCGAAGACAAGCACTGCCGATTTCGCGCCACCATTTTCCGCAGCGGCTGCTTCCTGGATCACGTCGCTGGCTTCGCGCGCGTAACTCACCTGGTATTGTCCACCCGCACGCATGTCGTAGTAGGCGCTGAGGTCCACTTCCGCACCGACGCTCTCGCCGGCCTTGAGTTCGATGTAATCCTGCGCTCGCGGCGCGACGCGCTTGTAGACCGGACCAACGTAATCGACCGGCTTGCCGTTCTGGCTGACCCGGAACAGATCGTTGGTCACGCCCTCAACCGGTGTCTGCCAACGCAGCACATGGACCGTCGACGCCGTGCGGTTGGTCAAGGTGTAGTCCACCTTGCCGCTGCCGAAATCCTTCGTGCTGGCATCGAGCGATAATTCGATTCCGGCAGCCGATGCTGCACCCACGCCCAACATCCCCACCGCAAACACTGCAAAACCCGCTACGAGCTTGTGCATGTCAACCCTCGATGTGTGTGATCGTCCCCCTCAGGACGAGCGGCGCGGACGCACCGCCGGTCGAATGTATGCCTGTCCGTGCAACATCGCAAGTCGTTGGGGGATTTCCCCGCGGGACTTTGCGCGCGCCCTCTGCGGCTTCAGCCGAAAATGCGACAAGCGCGCAATGTCCACCTGTGCAGGTTGACTGCTCAGGGATTGAGGAACCCCAGGTTCGCGGTGGCGAAGCGACCGACGTTCGGGAAAATGGTCGCAAGATCGGACCCTGGAACGCCGAACCAGGTCGCCAGCGTCGCGGCGTATTGATCGACCGACGTGGTCGGAATCAATTGGCCGTAACCGGCGTCGTCGGGATTTCCATTTTGCAGCAGCGAAGGCATGGAACCGTAGAAGCGCTGGCCTCGCACCGCGCCACCCATGACGAAATGATGACCGCCCCAGCCGTGGTCGGTGCCATCGCCATTGGTCGATACGGTGCGCCCGAAATCGGATGCGGTGAACGTGGTCACGTTCGGACCCAGGTTCAGTTCCGTTCCGATCGCGTCATTGAACGCCTTGAGCGACTGTGACAAGTCTGCCAGGGTGTTGGCCTGGTCGGTCAACTGGGTGCTGTGGAAGTCGAAGCCGTCGATCGAGACGAAGAAAACCTGCCTGCGCATGTTGAAGGTATTGCGTGCCTTGATCAGCCTCGCCACCATCTTCAGCTGGCCACCCAGCGAAGATTCCGGAAATACGGTCGTGACGTCGCCGCTGGATGTCAACGCGGCATCGATCGCCTGGTAGTTGGCGATCGAGCTGTTCATCGCGCCTGCGTAAGCTCGCTCAAAAACGTTGGCTTGAGAACTTTGCTGGAACATCGCATTGAACGCCGTCGCGCCGGGACCGTTGAGGTATTCGTCGAGATAGTCGACGCGCTGCACGCCAAACGGGTTCATGATGTACTGATTGATCAGTTCACCGCGCTGGAACAGGTTCTCCCCGGACAGGGACATCAGCATCGACAGGTTCTGATTGGGGTTGCCTGCATAGAGCAGGTCCGCAATTCGCCCTCCCCAGCCATTCGCGTTCGCGTCATCCGCGATCGACGTCTGCCAGTAGTTGGTCTGATCATCGTGCGAGAACAACTGTGGCGGCAACGGATAGCCGACCGAGTTGTATTGCGCTTGCGTAGTCGGGTACAGCAAGGTTCCCACATTGCCCAGTACGGCCACTTTTCCCGAATTAAACAATGCTGCCAGTTCGGTCATGCTCGGATGCAGGCCGTACTGTGCGCCGTCGCTCGGCATTCCGGCAGCCGTGGGATTCAGGGCAAGCAGGCTGCCCTGCGCAATCTTCAGATTGCCGCGTGACGCGGCGTAGGTGTTGTAGTGCGTGTTGTCACGCGGCACGATCATGTTGAAGCTGTCGTTGCCTCCGTAAAGATAAACGCACACCAGCGCCCGGTAGTCCGGAAAGATCGCGGTGGGCGACTGGGCTGCTGCGTTCACCAGGCGCAGGCTGCCCAGCGCGGAATAGAGACTGACCCCGCCCATGGCGGAACAGATCGAACGACGCAGGAATTCCCGACGATTCACGGCCATGTCTGCGTCCTCACTTCTGGATCGAATATTCGGGGGAGATCGCGATCAGGTACAGCGCGTGTTGCACGCGGTCCCGACCTCCATTGGCGTTCGGCAATGCGTTCAGGCGCGTCAGAAGCGTCTGGCGCATGAAGGGCGACATCTGACCTGACAGCATCAGCAGGTTCAAGCGATCGATCAGCGTTGCCGGCGCGGCGGCCAGCGTGCTGAGCGGAGCCAAATCCATCAACGCGGTATCCGGATCCTGCGCGGTCCAGTGGTCGCTACCGATGTAATTGTAGAAAATGCGGAACTCGAGGTCGTTCGGCGTGGAGACGATCAGCGAATCCGTCGCAATCTGGAATTCGGGACTGACCAGGCCGAGATCACGGATCTCGCCGGGCTGCTGGAAGTTCGGGCGGAAGAAATTGAACACCGATCGGGAACGCTGTGGCGCCTGCCCGTACGATTCGGCAGGGTCATAGATCAGATTGATTCGACCGTTCGACGAGCGCGCCACCGTGTTGCGCCAAAGCTGCGCCAGCTTGAGCATCGGTTCGCGCAATTTGCCGTAGCGATCGCCCTGGCTGTAGTGGCCATAGCGCGCTTCCACATCGAGCAGGATCGCTTTCACCACAGCCTTGAGATCACCGCGCGCACCGGCCCCGTTGTTGTTGAACACCGTCGCGACGCGTTGCACGTAGCCTGGCGTCGGATTGCTCGTTACCAGGCGCTGGATCAATTGCTTGCAAATGAACGGCGCGACATTCGGATGGTTGTATATATTGTCGAGCGCCTTGGTCAATTCCACCGGTGCGGTTCCGCCGTGGACCAGGATTCCATTCGGCAGCACCGCGGTGTCGTACTTGAGCAACTGCTTGTCGGTGGTGTTGTCGTGGTAGGTCTCGAACGACGTCATCGATTGGCGCATGCCCGGCTCGTAGCCGTTGTAATAGCCGCAATCGTCGTAGTCGGAGAGCGCACAATCGTTGAAGTTCCAGCCGGTGAACACATGTGCAAAACCGCGCACGACGGTCTGGTTATACGTGGCAACCGGTTGCCCGCTTGGCATGTACAGCGAGCCATCGAGGTTGAGCAGGTTCAGTCCAACCGAAAAGAGCTGCAGGATTTCGCGCGCGTAGTTTTCATCGGGACGAATGTTCAGGGCCGCGTCGGGCTTGCGGTTGCCCGCCATCGACAGATAGATGCCCATCGCCGGATGCAGGGTCACGTCCTGCAACAAGCTGCGGTAGCTGCCGAATGCGTTTCGGGTCAGCGCATCGTAGAAACTGCCCAGCGCCCACGGCTGAAACAACAGCATGCCGTTGCGATCGGACGTGACAAAGATCTCCGACAGCGCGAGCGCGACGCGCTGACGCAATTGATCGTCATGCACGCGCGGTGGACTGCTCGGATCGTACATGCCGACCGAGTTGATGAACCAGGTTTCGAGGCGCTGCTGCTGATACACGCTGCTGCTGCCACTGGGGCTGTTGGGTGGCAAGCCCCGGACCCAGTCGAGAAAAGGTTCCTGGTACGACGGCGTCGCGGCGAACTGCTGGTCCAGCCAGGCGCTGTATCCGAGCGTGCGCAGATTCGCGATCTCAGCCAGGCTCGGACCGAAAGTCGCCTGGGTCAGAAAACGCGCGGCATCGCCGTCGTTGAACGGGCCGGCGGAGACCGCTTCGAAACCGTAGTGGAAGCCGGCATCCGGCCGGTGGCTGGCGACTTGCGCGCCCACATTGCCAATAACCGCAAATGCCGCAAAAAACATAAATGCACGCAAATACCTCGCGTGCCCGATCGAGCATGCTGCCATGTTCCCGCCCCCGCCAAAGTCCCGACGTAGTGTAGGAGGACGCGCAATCGTCAATCATGACGTGGCGCACACTGCAAATCGCGAGCCTGTCGCGTTGCGCATCCCAACGGACAGATGGTGGTACCCGACGCATTGGACGGAACCCATCGGCGCCGGCAGGTCAGGGTGGCGCCCACAGCAAGGCGTCCAGGTCACGTTCCCAGCCGAATCGGGCCAGATTCACCCGCCCCAGCCTGACCAGCACACCCTCCGCGGCAAGACGACGCTTCTGTTCAACGAACGCCGCACTGCGGGGCGGAAACGCGATCTTGCCGTCGGCGCGCAGGACACGATGCCAGGGAAGCTTGAGCTCCGCCGGCGCATCCCGCAGCACTTTGCCGACCAGACGCGCGCGCCGTGGCAGTCCTGCGCGCGCGGCGAGTTCGCCATAACTGGCGACCCGGCCTCGGGGAATCGACGCAATAACCGCGTGTATGGCCGCGTGCGGATGATCAGACTGACGAGTCATGCCCGCGCACGGTAGCATAGGCGCCATGCCTATCCGTGGAGTTGGGACCATGCACAGTTTTGAGCAGATCCGCTCGCATATCAGCGCGCGGCATCATCTGCGCATCAACGATCCTTACCTGATCAGCTTCGATCTGCTGCTGGAAGAAGGCACGCGCCATCAGGGAATCTATCTGTCGGAGCTGGATTCAGAAGACGGCAGAAAATACCTGCGTATCTCCACCCCGATCGGCCCGCTGACCGGCATGGACGCGAAACGCTGCCTGCGTTTCAACTGGGAACAGCGCGCCGGATTCTTCGCCGTCAGCGACCTTGATGGATCGCCGTACCTGCAACTGTGCGAGAACCGGCTTTACGATCACCTATGCACCGAAGAGATCGATTTCCTGATCAACGAGCTGGGTCCGCTCGGCGATCGCCTTGAGCAGGCCATCTCGGCCGGCGGCGACGCCTTCTGACCGACAAACGGGTGCTTCGCCGCTCGTGCACCAGACTTCAACCGCCTGGAAAAAATAAAGCCGCTTTGTCCATTATGAACAAAGCGGCTTTTTTCATGCGCCAGGAACTGTCAGCGTCGAGAAAAAGACGCCTGCCCTCTCTTAGCGGGCGCCGAACGCGTAACGGAAACTGACCTCGACGCTGCGCGCCGGCAGGCGATAGTACTGCGCGTCGCCGAGCTCGCTTTCCGCCGCAGGATCGCGTCGGTCGGTCAGGTTGTAACCGTCCAGGCGGACTTCACTGCGATCGAAACGATAGCCAATGCCGGCATCGACCATCGTATAGGCCGAAGCGCGCGAGGTATTGCGCTGATTCAGGAAGCGCCAGCCGACCTGATTGGCAACCACGTTGGCGTTCAAGCCCTCGGCAGGCGCATACAGCAAGCCAACGCTGGCCAGATGCTGCGGTGCCAGTTCGAGCAGCTTTCCGCGCAACTGGGTTGGCGTGTCGCCGAACAATTTCACATAGTCGCCAAAGCGCGCATCGTGGTAAGACCAACTGCCCTTGATGCTGAAATCGTCGCTGAAGCGATAGCGACTTTCCACTTCGACGCCTTTGAATCGCTCATGCCCGGCATTGGTAAGACCCGGTGAACCGTCGATGTCCTGCGGCACGACCAGATTCCTGAAGTTCATGCGGAACATGGCGAGTTCCCACTCGAAGCGGCCATCCGCATGCTCGCCCTTGAAGCCGGCTTCGTAGCTTTTTGCCGATTCCGACTTCAGGATTTCCGATTCTGCCTCGGGTCCGAAATCGATCACTGCCGGCTTGAACGCGTCACGGTAGTTCGCGAATACGCTGATACCGTCGCGACCTTCGTCCCAGAGGCGATAGCTGGTACCCAGTGCTGTGGTCCAACGCGTTTCGGTGCGCGATTCTTCGCCGGATTCGGCCGGAATGGGCGAACCGCTGGTCAAATCCACTTCGGCACCGTCGCGCGATTCCTTGGTGTGGTTCAGGCGCACACCCGCTTCGAGGTGCCAGCGGTCGGTCGCTGCAAAATGCAGATCCGCGTAGGCGCCGCTGAAATTGCGCCGGTCGTTCAGTTCGGTAGTTTCGTCGATCGGCAAGTCGTGCGAATTGGGCGCATTGCTGCCATCTGGAAAAACGGCATATTCGAAATTTTTACTATCCTGCGAACCATCGCCATACATGTGGTCAAGTCCCCACACGAGGGTGGCGCGGTCCGACAGCGTTGTGGTGAGGTGTGTGTCGAAATAGATTTCCGTCGTATCGCGGCTTTGCCGATAGCCATCCGCATTTGGCGTGACGCCATCCTCGGAAAAATCTTCGCGCAGGAATCCACGCGTAACGTTGCCATCCGAACGCGCGGCGGCAAATCGCGTATCCCATTCGCCCAGGCTCGTGTTCTGCGCGTAGCCCAAAGCGAGTTGCACGCGGTTTTCATCAATGCGCGCGTCGCGGGGATTGATGTTGGAGTCGGTCGGAAAACGTGGCGTCAGCACACCGGCTTCGCGCGGGTGCGGGCTGAACGGATCCTGGCGCAGCAGGTTGCCGTCAAAGTCCAGAGTGAAACGGCCATCGCCGAGGTTGCTCGCGAGGCGATAGAGGATGTGCGCACGGTGATAGCCCGCGCGATCCGGCGACAGTTCACGCTTTTCTCCGTCCAGCAGCAGCGAGGACTGGATACCCGCAGCGTCGTTGGACATGGGCAATGCGAGCGCAACGCGCGCACTGCCGCGACTGCCGACGCCGACTTCGACGCGCGCCACATCGGTGCCCGCCGCATAGTGGATCACATGGATCACACCGACGAAGCTGGTTGCGCCATAGCTCACCGGCGCAGCGCCCTTGAGCACTTCGATGCGTTCCACGTTGAAGAGATTCAAGGTGGCCAACGCGGGCGTGAACGCGCCGCCGGACGGTATCCCGTCAACCACCAGCAGGAAGGCATCAAATTCGCGGAGTCCCCACAATGCCGGTACCGAGGCTGCCGGGCCGCCGTCACCGCCGGGGGCGATGTCGACGCCAGCGACCAGGCTTAACGCGGTGCGAAGATCAAATGCCCCTCGAGCGCGCAGCTCATCACCGCTCACCACGGTAACCGACGCGGCGCTATCGCGCAGGGAGGTCGGAATCTTGGATGAGGTCACTTCGACCGTGTCCAATGCGGTGGCGGTTTCGGTATCAGCCTGCGCCACCGGCGCGATCAACAAGACTGACCAAAGTGCATGCGCGAGACGCGCACGAGAAAATGCGGACATAACTCCCCCAATTTGCCAATGGCCGCGCCGAACTGGCGCAGTTACTGGAGCAGTCTGGCGGTGGCTGAGCGGATCAGAAAGCGACCATGGACGGATATATGGTCAGCCTTTAGATGTACTTTCAGAATTCCGTAGGCGCCAATTCGCGCAGAATCGCTCCATCCGCTGGCCGTCTTGTCCTCCCAACGTCACACTGCGCCCCAGCTCCGTCCTCGGCCGAGACATGACATTTGCCCGCCGCCCGCTCAACGGGTTGACCTTGAAGCTCTCGCTGTTCTATCTGGTCCTGTCCCTGCCCGCCCTGGTGCTGGT
>JBDTLV010000132.1:0-11633 GCA_039934615.1 Tahibacter sp. | reverse complement strand
ACGCCAAGGAAGGCTCCGACGTCCTCAGAGCCTTCCGGCCGCAAGCGCGGATTATTCCAGCGTCACGTTCACCAGGTTGGTGACGCAGACCAGTTCATCGAACTTGTAGATCAGTGCGTAGCGGAGGTAGTTGCCGCTGTATCCGCCGGGGTTGCCGTAGCCGGTCAACGTGTGGTTGCCGCGATCGAACATCGCCGGATAGGTCTCGCCCTCGGGCGGGATATCGTTGACCCCGTTCTTGGCTCCGTAAAAAACCACGCTGTACGGGTAGGATGGGGGAGGCTGCGGGCCGGGATATATCTCCCAGATATAGACGCCATACGTGAACGGCTGACTGACCGGGACATACGAGTCGCTGACACTCAGTGAGCAGAAGTAGGGGTACGCACTCGCATGGCCGCCGATCAACGCGCTGAGCAGTGCCACAGACATCAAGACTGATTTGAATTTCATAAAATTCCTTCGTGTGATGACCCAGAAACTGACCCCAGTGTTTTGACGATTGCCCGACATCCCGGTGCGGATCGGCCGGGGCACGAGGGTTGCCGTGGCCCCGCTCCGGATCATACGTGCACAGTTTAGCTTTGGCTATGTGCACACGTTCACTTCGGGAGGTAGTTCACGTTACCGGCTGCAGGTCAATGGCGTCCTACCGTTTTGCAAATACCGCATTATCCGCAACCGGGACGACTGCACATGTACCCAAACCAGACTTCCGTTAGTCGCCCCAACGGAACTCCCGTTGGTCGTATCCGAGCCGCTGAGTGAGCGATGTCGCTCCAGCCCTGACGGACGATTGGCGCGCGGTACCTCATTGTGTGCGCGGCCTTGATGACTAGTAGGTGGGTAGTCAGTGGCAGGCTGCTGCAAGTTTCCCTTCGTGGGTTTGCTGCTTCAGTGTGTATCGCTGCATCGAGCTTATCCGTCATACGCTATTGCACCGGTTTGCGGCGCGGAACACGCTGTTGTGCGTCGCTCACTATGGCGTAGCGTAGTCCTCGCCGGTCATCTCACGCGATGGAGTCAGCCACACTTCAGACCTTTGCGTTTTTTTTGTGGCTTCCTGCGGTGTCGTCTGCAGATCAAGCCGCTTGCTTCGTAGTGACGCTGGCGCCGTGCACGGGATTCACCGCCACCCAACCACCCGTTCAAGCCGACCGCGCGGACAATGCGCTTTTGTTCTATTCTTACTTATCGGCCGCGTGGCGGCTTAACGCAGCGTTTGGGCTGCACGAGGCGCCTATGGTCACGGTGCTACTGTCAGAGCTAGTCGATGCATTTCATTTCGCCAACTCTGGCGCACCCGACGAAAGCAGTGCCTTCGTCAACTTGGACACAGGTTCCATTCACTGCACGTCGAGCACGATCGAACTTGAGGAAGAGCCGCCCGAAGATTTAGAAACTTCCGACCGCTACCTCGCCCTCCCTTCCAAGAATGAGCTCGATCTCGGGCGAGAGCTTGCACTCTCATTTGTTGAACAACAGCTACCGAACGAATACGAAAGGTCACAGGGCTTCTTCCGCAGTAAGGGGGCCTATGGCCGCTTCAAGAATCTCCTTGAGTCCCGCGGTGCTGTCGAGAAGTGGTACGCCTTTGAGGCAGAAGCAACTGAAGCGGGTCTCCGCGCGTGGTGCCAGGAAAACGGCATTCAATTGAGCCATGCAAAACCTGCGGCCTAACCCTTCAATCGAGAGGACGTGCCCCGGCGCCGCTCATCTCAAACATTGGGCTTCCAAAGATCACCAACCATGTTTCAGCATTGCTGGCTCTTTGCGGCCTATGGTGCGGTTTCGGCAATCGGTGCCGTCGACGCGAGTGAGATCGACACCGCACATCTTGAACATCAGTTCACGCAAGTTGAATTTGGGACATTGCGCGCACGACTCCGATTCTTGTCATTGGCCGGGACGCCATCATGCGCTTGCAAGCGCGGCAACTGGGCTTCAATTGCGGCATCGCGCTCTGCCAATTGGATGCCGACGAAGTCGAACAGCGCCAGTGCCTGCTTGAGCACGAACTGCTCGGTACGCCAGTTCCCTTGTGGACTTTTGGCGATCTCCTCCCGGCTGGCGCGAACGCGTACATGCTTCATCGCCGCCAGCACTTGGCCGTCTCGCTCACCGGCCACAAGGGCACGTAGTATCTTTTGCCCCGTCTCGCCCACCACGACCAGCGCCAGCGTGGGCCATGGCACACCATCAATTGAGCGACGAGGACGGTGGGCATGGCTTACCGCGCCGATGGCGGTACGCATCGAGTAGATGCGGATTTCTGCAGACAGGGTTTAAGCGCGACGCGCGTGATCGCGAGTAGCGCATAGCGGCAAGTCGTCGGCGCGAGGCTAGCCCCCGAACTATCGCGTATTTCAACGGGTTTCGCGAAGCGCGTCGCACAAGTCGATCTCCATGCCCGTGCCGCGCTGGGCTAGACTTCCCCGGTGGACCATGATGCGCTGGACGATGCCTCACCGCTTTCGGCGGCGGGCACGACACCACTGGCAACCGATGCGCTGTTCGCGCAGGTCTACGATCGCCTCAAGGCGATGGCTGGGCGGCGCCTCGGCAAGGGGGCGCGAGGCACGCTGGACACCACCGCGCTGGTACACGATCTGTATCTGCGTGTCGGCGCGAACCGCGATCTGGTGTTCGCCTATCCCGAGCAATTTTTTGCTTATGCAGCACGCGCGATGCGCCATCTGCTCGCCGATCGTGCGCGCGATCGCCTGCGCCAGCGCGCGGGCGGTGACTGGTTGCGCACGACACTGACCGGCAGCGACTACCGCTTCGCGATCGACAGCGCCGAGCAGGCATTGGCCCTCGACGAAGCCTTGCACCAACTGGAACAGACCGACGCGCGCGCGGCGCGTGTGGTTGAATTGACCTGTTTTGCAGGACTGGGTCAGGACCAGATCGCCACGGCGCTGGGCATCGCGCGACGGACGATTGCGCGTGACTGGCGTTTCGGTCGGGCCTTTCTCAAGAACGCGCTCGAGTGATGGCACATATCCTCACCCCACGGCGTTGATCGCATGTCATGAGTCCGACGCTTTCATCGTTGCGTGACTGGTTCGAGGCGGCGCTTGCGCAGCCGGGCGCGCAGCGTGCGGCGTTCCTCGACCGTCATTGCACCGATCCGCAGCTGCGCTCGCGCGTGGTAGCGCTGCTGGTGGCCGACGCCGATGCTGCCGAACCGCTCGCCGGTGCCGAACTGATGCAGCTCGCACAGGCGATCGGCGACAGCGAAGCTGAGCCCGTGCCGCCGCTTCCGGCGGGCAGCGTGATCGGTCCGTTTACCCTGGTCCGCGTACTCGGTGAAGGCGGCTCGTCGACGGTGTTTCAGGCGCAACGTGAGATCGAAGGCGCGACCCAGGAAGTCGCGCTCAAATTGTTGCGTCGCGGCCTGCACAGTCCGGAAGCGCAGCGCCTGTTTCGCCGCGAACAACGTGCCTTGATCCAGCTGCGTCATCCGAACATCGCGCGCATGATCGAAGGCGGCGTCACCGAATCCGGCTTGCCGTACATCGCACTGGAACTGGTCAGCGGCGCGAGCATCACCGAGCACGTCGAGCGTCACCGACTGGATTTGCCGCAGCGCCTGCGTCTTTTTGGTGTCGTCTGTGCGGCGGTCGACGCAGCGCATCGCGCGCTGATCGTGCACCGCGATCTCAAGCCCTCGAATGTGCTCGTGACGGATGAGGGCGAGGTCAAGCTGCTGGATTTCGGCGTCGCCAAACTGCTCGACGACGACGAAGGCGTGTACACGCTGATGCCTGCATTCACGCCTGCTTATGCAGCACCGGAACAGCGTGACGGGGGTCCGATCACGACGGCCACTGACGTGTACGCGCTCGGCGTGCTGCTCGGTGAACTGCTGACCGGTGAGCGCTTGCGCGGCCAGGATGGGCGTCTGTCATCGCAGCCGGATCCGCCACTTCGCGCTGCCACGGCGACCACTGCGCAGCCGACCACACGGCGCGCATTGCGTGGTGATCTCGCGGCCATCGTGGCGAAGGCTGTCGATGCCGATGCGCCGCGGCGTTACGCCTCGGCGGGTGCGCTGGCCGAGGACATCGAACGCCTGCTCGCGGGTCGGCCGGTATCCGCGCAGAAACCCTCGCGTTGGTATCGCGCGCGAAAATTCGTCACGCGGCACCAAGGTGCGGTCGCGTCCACCGGGGTCTTTTTGCTCGCGGTGTTTGCCGCGCTCGGAATGGCGCTGTGGCAGGCACGCGTGGCGCGCGAACAGGAACACCTAGCACGCAACGAATCGCATCGTGCGAATGCGATCCGTGCGTTCGTGGTCGAGCTGCTCAAGACCGCGAGTGCGGACCTGCCCAAGGATCAGCGTCCTACACCGGAAGCATTGATCTCGACCGCAGCGACGCAGGCGCGCGAGGATCCGGCGCTGGATCCGGCGGTGCGCGCGCAACTGCTGCTCACGCTGGGCGAGATTGCGCGCGCCAATGGCGACAACGCGAATGCGGAAGTCCTGATCGATGAAGCGATACAGCGTGATCGCGAGCTGCAGGTTCCTCTGTCGTCCACGGAGTGGATTGGTGCACTCGTGGCGAAAGGCAATCTGCTGCACAGTACCAATCGCAGCGCCGCGGCCGATCGTCTGATGCAGGAGCTGCTGCCCGCGCTCGAGACCAGTGACTCGGAAGAAAGTGTCTCGGCCCTGATGCTGTACGGCGTCACGCGCGCTTATGCCGGCGACGCCGACCGGGCGATCGAGATCTCCCTGAAAGCGCTGCACAAGGCGCAGCGCGTGTTCGGCGCGGATTCGACCAATGGGATCGAGACCGCCACCTTCCTCGGCCAGATCTGCTCCAACCTGCACCGCTATCGCGAAAGCGCGGCGATCCTCGACGAAGCGACGACACGCTGGCGCCGCCTGCAGTTGCCACTGGATGAACAATTTGCGCGCAGCCTGTTTCATCTCGCCGTGGCCCGACAGCACCTCGGCGAGCGCGGCACCGTCGAACCCTTGTTCAAGGAAGGCATCGCCCTGATGCGTCGCGTGCACGAAGGTCCTTACTACCGTCTTGCACAAGGCCTGGTGGGCTATGCGCGATTCCTGATCGAATCCGAGCGCTTCGAGGATGCCCAAGTCGCACTCGACGAAGCGCTCGCTGCCGAGCGCACGCTGCTGGGTGTCGAACACGTGCGGGTTGCGACGAGCCTGGATCTGCAAGGGGTGCTGCACAGCGCACGCCAGGAACTCGTCGCCGCGGAAGCGAGCACGCGCCGCGGCTATGACGTGTTGCTGCGCCATGCGAAGGAGGCGGGCTACGAACCCGAGCTGGCTCGTGCCCGACTGCATCTGGCGAGCAACCTGCTCGCACTTGGGCGGCCCGAGGACGCGCTGCCTCTGCAGGCACAGGCGGCGATCGATCTTCCCGTACACTTTGGGGCAAATAGCGCAGAAGTGGCCGAAGCGGTTCGCGTCGGCGGGCAGGTCGAACTCGCCCGACACCACGCGGATGCCGCGTTGGCCGCCGCGGATCGCGCCATCTCGCTGGTGGCCACACTCGATATTCCCGCACCCGGCGTTGAAATCGCCAGTCGCGCGCTTCGCGCGAATGCGTTGCTCGCCCTGCAGCGCACGACGGAGGCGCACTCGGAAATCCAGCGTGCACTCGATGTGCAGCTCGCCACGAATGCGAGTGCGCACGTCAGTCTGAGTGCCTTGCTCGCATCGCGCGCGCGCATCGAGCGCGCCGTCGGTGACGAAGCGGCGGCCATTGCCACTGTCGCGCAGGCGCGTGACCTGGCGGTGCCGATTGGTTTGCTCAGCGTCGAGGACGGGGCCACGTTGCATCCGCCCGGCTCGTGAGGCGCCGCGCGGGCCGGCCGCAGTCGGTCATCGGCAGCGCAATTCGCACGGTCTGACTCTCGATTGGAGCGCGCCGCTGCATCGTAAAATTTTGGCGTGGCACAATGGGTCTCGCAGTGGCGTTACCCGAGTCGTGCGGATCATTCCGATCGCGACTCAAGAGGCAAGGCCATGTGCAGTGCAGGAAAATCCCGGATTCCACTTCTGCTGGCGACAGTATTCGCCGCCGTCGCACCGATGGCTGGCGCCAAGACCTTTGCGGTCGGTCGTGGCGCAGGCTGCACGCACACGACAATCCAGTCAGCGATTGACGCGGCAAAAGCCAACCGCGGCGCGGACACGATCCGCATCACGCGCAGCCTGCGCTACACGCGTCAGGCGCTGGTTGTCGACACACGCGAGTCGCTTGCCATCCTCGGCGGTTTTGCACAATGCAACCAGGCCGCCAGCGATGGAAACGCCACCACGATCGACGGAGCCGGCGGTGCGACCGATCCGGTGGTGCGCATTGCCGCGGACACCGGCGCTCTGGTGCAACTCGACGGACTGACGATTCAGGGCGGCGATGAGGACGGTGATGGCTATGGCGGCGGCATCTATTTTCGCGGCAACGGCATCCTCGACATCAACCACAGCACGATCAGCGCAAACGTGGCCGGATACGGAGGAGGCATTTATGCGTGGGGCACGGGCCGGGAGGCCGAGCTGGTGATCGGCGAAGGTGTGCAGATTTCGTCGAACGTCGCGCGCTATAGCGGCGGCGGAGTGTACGTCGAGGGCCTGGAAATGAGCATGCTCGGCGCGGACAGCTGGATCGCGTTCAATCGCGCAACCGGCGTGCTGGAGGCTTCAACGGGCAACTGGCAGGGCGGCTACGCGGGCGGCCTGATGGTCTTGAGCGGCGCCTTGCCGGCCTACGCGTATGTCGGTAGCAGCGGTATTGGTCAGGCAGGGCCGATCTACTTCAACGAGGCTCGCTATGGCGGGGGTGTGGCCGTGGTTGCGCACCAGACGACCGCGGAACTGGATTTGTTCACAACCGATCCGACGCGCCCGATGCGCGTAAAGAGCAATCACGCACGGGTCGCCGGCGGTGCGATCTATCAATCCAATCCGGGTGATGGCGTGTCGAACGTGCGCGCGGACTATACCTTTGTCGAAGACAACGCCGCGCCGCGCGGTGCGGCAATCTATGCGAATTACCAAGATGCGTGGATCGGATTCAACACCGGCGCGACGCACGTCGCCGCGCGCGCCTGTCCGCTGAATCTCATTTGCGGCGGCATCATCGGCAATTTCGGCGACGAGAACGGACAACCGAGCGGTGGCATCATCGAGCGCGGCGATCTGGCGCCGGCCTGGTTCGAGCGCATTGCGATCAGCGGCAACTCCGCACGCAATCTGATTCGTGCGATCGGTGACGGCAGCGATGACGAGATTGTCGACGTCTCGACCCACAACGTGCTGATCACCGACAACCAGGTCAGCGAAACCCTGATCGCCAGCGATGACGCGAGCTGGCGCGACCAGACCGGGCGCCTGCACCTCGAAGACACGACGATCGCGGGCAACCTCATCGGTGGCGACGCCGTGCTGCATATTTCGAACAAACCCAATATCCCGGGATCAATCCGCCGTTCGATCGTCTGGCAGCCGGGCAAGGCGACGCTGCAATCGACCGGCGCCCGGTTCGACGTCGTCGACGTGATCGCGAGCGAAGTCGACAGTCTGCAGGCGGGCCGCAACGGGCAGCTTGCGGATCCACGCTTTGTCGATCCGGAGCGCAGCGACTTCCGCTTGCGCGCCGGCTCTCCTGCGGTCGATGCGACCACCGTCAACGACGCGGGCGGAACACGCGACGTGTTCGGTCTGCTGCGCAATTACGATCTGCCACCCGTACCGAATCTCGGTGGACTGCGTGATATCGGCGCCATCGAACGTCGGGAAATCATGCCGCTTCTGGTGAACCCGGACTTCGACAACGACTACCACCTGTGGACGGACGACAACGCTATTTCCACATGGGACAATAGCCAGAATGCGGCAGGGCAGGCGGGTTCAGGATCGATCAGGGTTACCCAGTCGACCGCATTGCCGATCATCGTCGGTCTCTCGCAGTGCGTGCATGTGCCAGGCCCGGGCACGTACGCGCTGAACGGGTGGGGCCGCTCCGGTGCGGGCGCGCTCGCAAATCGCGATTATGTGTATTTGTACTGGGAGGTCCGTCGTGACGGCGGCGAGGACTGCAACAGCGGCGCGCCGGATGCGTCCGGCCGACACTTCCTGTCCAGCCAGAACGCATGGCGCAAGCCGGAGAGCCCCGCGCTGATCGATGTGCCAGGCGGCGAGTGGACGCGCATGGCCTCGATCAAGATCACCCTCGTGGTCGCGGAAAACGGCATCACCTGGCCGCCGACCACGATCGGATGGTTCGACGGGATCAGTCTGGAACTGTTGCCCTGAGTTGACATCGGCGGTGCGCGGTCGCGCGTCGATTGGCCGATGCCCAAGTGCCGAGCCCGCTTGCCGACGCGCGCCGCGTCGACGCCTGCCTGCGCGATTGCATGGATGCCGACGCGCACGGCGAGTGGCTCAATCGCTGCACAAACGGCGTTACCCGACTTCGACGACGCCCAGCGTCCTGCCTGAAGGAAACCGTCATGGCCACTACGACCACCAATCGACAAATTGCCCGACGCGCCACGGGATTCCTGTGCGCCGCGATCCTGCTCATGGGGTGCGCCCTGAGTCATGCCGCCACCTACGTGGTCGGCAGCGGCACAGGCTGCACGCACTCGACCTTGCAATCGGCCATCGCGGCGGCGCAAGGCACCTTTGGCGCCGACACGATTCGCGTCACGCGCAGCGCAAGCTACACGCAACAGGCATTGGTCGTATCGAGCGCGGATTCGCTGGACGTCCTGGGCGGCTACGCGAGTTGCACGGATGTCGATAGCGATGGTCTGTACACCACGATTGACGGTGCGGGTGGATCGACCGAGCCCGTATTTCGCATCACGGCGAATACCGGCGGATCGGTTCGCCTGCGTTACCTGACGATCCGTGGCGGCGACGAGGACGGCGGCGGCTACGGCGGTGGCATCTACTTTCGCGGCGACGGCACCCTGGAGATCGACGACAGCACGATCAGCCAGAACACGGCCGGCTACGGCGGCGGAATCTATGCGCAGGGCACCGGCGCGAATGCAAAATTGTTGCTCGGAGGCAATGTGCAAATTGTTTCAAACACGGCGCGCTACAGCGGCGGCGGTGTCTACGACGAAGGCCTCGACGTTCGCATGACGGCGCCGGGCAGCTGGATCGCCTTCAACCACGCACCCGGTGTGTTCAACGGAGCCACCGGCCAGTACGACGGTGGCTACGCTGGTGGCCTGATGGTGCTGAGCGACAATTTGCCGGCGTCCGCCTCTGTTGGCAGCAGTGCGATTGGCGATGCCGGGCCGATCTATTTCAACGATGCACGCTATGGGGGCGGAGTTGCGGTGATCTCGCACGAGGCTCCGGCCGAGCTGCGTCTGTTCACCGTCGATCCTGCCAAGCCCGTGCGGATCCGCAGCAACAGCGCCAGCGTCGCTGGCGGCGGCATCTACCAGAAATCGGCGGATCTGTTCCGTTATACCTATGTGAAACTGTGGTACGCATTCCTCGAGGACAACATCGCACCGAGCGGCGCCGCGGTCTACGTGACCGACGGCGAATGGGTATCGACGTTTCTGGTCAATGAAGAGCGCCCGCCAGGCGCCGTTGATTGTCCACTGGATCAAGCCTGCGGCGGCATTATCGGCAACGCGGCGGAAAACGAATCCGCCCAGCCGATCGGTGGCGTCGTGCAGATCGATGGCGGCGCCGATCCGCGCATTCGGCAGATCGAATTTTCGGGCAATCGCGGACGCAATCTGCTGCGTTCGACCGGTGAAGAATGCGGAACGCTGGCTTTGAAACAAATACTCTTTGTCGACAATGTCGTTTCGGAGCACCTGATCGGAGTGGACGACAATGCCTGGGATGCGGCGAACTGCGCGCTGCAGATGGACGACACGACGATCGCCGGCAACGTCGTGGGTGCGGGTAGCCTGTTGCGCATCGCCAGTGGATCGGCTAGTTGGCTGCGCCGATCCATTCTCTGGCAGCCGGGCAAGACCACGCTGACCGCGCGCGGTTCGCCGCTGCAGTACGCGACGCTGATCGCGAGCGAGGTTGCCAGCCTGAATGCCGGTCCCGAAGCGATCGTCACCGATCCGCGCTTCGTCGATCCGGCGCGTAGCGACTACCGCCCGCGTGCCGGCTCGCCGGCGATTGATGCGGCAACCGTCGACGCGGCCGAAACACGCGACGTGTACGGGCGCACGCGTGAGGTGGATATTGGCATTGTGGAAAACAGCCGCGGCTCGCGCGACATCGGTGCGATCGAACGCCAGTCCGTACTGCCGCTGGTACTCAACAGCGATCTGAATGTCGATTCCAATCTGTGGTTGGATAGCAGCGGCATATCGAGCTGGGACGCGACGCTCAACGCGAGCGGAACAACGGGTTCGGGTTCGATCAAGGTCAGCCAGTCCACGACGGCACCAAGTATCAGTGGTGCGAGTCAGTGCGTGCACGTGCCCGGTGCCGGCGCCTATGCACTCAATGGATGGGGCCGCACGGCGGCGACTCCGTCACCGACACGCGATGCGGCGTACCTGGTCTGGGAATACCGGCGTTTCGGCGGCGAGGGTTGCACGGACGGTGCGCCCGATCAGACCGGCCAACTGTTTCTCTCAATGAGTGGATGGCGTCGTCCCGCAGTACCGGCGGTCATCGCGGTTCCGCAAAACGAATGGACCTATACCAGTTCGATCACGATCCGCTTCGTGGTGTTTGAAAACGGCATCACGTCGCCGCCGCTGACCAATGGCTGGTTTGATGGCGTCACGCTGGAGCCCGTATTGGGTGACGGCATTTTCGCGGATGGATTTGATTGATTCGTCGCGAACGTGACAACTCGCACTGCGCGCGAGTTGCCCGATGCTGCGGCGGCCGGTTGTTTGCGGGCTCGCGCCGGGAGTCTGCGAGTCAGGCTGAAGATACTTTGGTGTGGCCCACGGTCGGTGGACCACACCTCGGTTGGTTCCGCTACGCTACCTGGCGCGGCGAATTGCGGTTCCGCTAGCGCGGCGGACTCGCGCCGCCTCGCCGGTCGCGGTACTAGTATCGTTATATAAGAGTTGCGTTATGCGCAAACAAGAAAACGCGGCGCCGCCGATCGAGGTCGCGCAGAACGACCTCAATGCTCGCCGCCGTCGCCTTCCTCATCATCGAGCTTCCAGATCGCGCGCAATTCGGCGTCGAATTCGTCGATGCGATAGCGTTCGCGGAGTTCGATCTCGGCCTGCTGGCCGGCAGCGAGGCGCTCGGGATACATCGGCGGCGGGTTGACTTCGCGCGGCGGTGGACCACCGATGGGATGGCAGTTCTGTGTGTCGATCACGGTGATCTGCGGTGCATACGGGTTGTAGCTGGCGATCAGTGCCGTGAGTGCGTTGGCGCACGCGGCAAAGGTCGGATGAATGATGTACTGCCAACTGTTGCTGTTGGTCGACATGAAATGCAGTTTGACGCCGCCCTGCCAGGACGTCGCCTGCGCTTGCGCCGCGGCGAACGAAGCCGGCGCCGTCGCGACGGCCAACACGGTGAGACTGCTGCACAGGGCAATTCGAGACAAGATTTTCATGGGTTCCTCAATCGATGGTGGCGAGCGCCGCACGGTGTGTGCGGTGCCGTCGCACGCTATCGA
>JBDTLV010000131.1:0-11744 GCA_039934615.1 Tahibacter sp. | reverse complement strand
ACATGCGTATCGTGCTACTCGGGGCGCCCGGTTCGGGCAAGGGCACCCAGGCCGCCATGCTCAAGGCCGAGCTGAAAATACCGCACATTTCCACAGGTGACCTGCTGCGTGCAGCCGTTCGCGCTGGTACGCCGCTTGGGCTCAAGGCCAAGGCGGTCATGGATGCGGGGCAGCTGGTTTGCGACGAAATCGTGCTGGGCATGCTCGAAGACAGGCTTGCGCCAGACGATGCGCGCGCCGGCTTCATCCTCGACGGCTATCCGCGCAATCTCGCGCAGTGCCACGCATTGGAAGCGCTATTGACCCGCTTGGATCAGCCGGTCGATGTCGCGCTGCAGCTGGTAGTGCCAAATGAAATGATCGTCGATCGGTTGGCAGGTCGTGCTGCGGCCGAAGGGCGCAAGGACGATACGCCCGAGACGGTTCGCGAGCGCTTGCGCGTCTATGCCGAGCAGACCGCTCCCGTCGCCGACTACTATGAGCATCACGGCAAATTGACCGTTCTTGATGGCGTCGGAGAAACCGGTGACGTCCTGCAGCGGATCCTTTCAGCTTTGCCTAGCCGGCAGGATTGAATCGCTTCGCCGAAGACGATCGGGGTGCGAATGTTGGCCGACGATCTTGGGGGCCATTCACCGTTGATTCTGACGTTTTGCGCAGTTCGGACTCGAAAACGGCTGCCCGTTGACTACGCTGCATTGTGGATTATCGATGCCTGACTGGTTGCTGACCGTTCGCGACATCTGCATCTTCCGGCGCGGTCCGCAGGATCTGCCTCACGCGCCCCAACTGATGTTGGGCGTGCTTGTGTTGGGCACCGTGTTCGATGTCGCGGTCGGCGCTTTGATGCTTGATCGCGCGGGTGCCTTGACCGAGTCGCTGGTCAGCAGTGGATTTTCGGCTGCCGTGATGTATGCCCTTCTGCGCTTGCGTCAGCGCGGCAGCCGTTTCGTACAGGCATTTCTCGCCCAGTTGTCCTGCGGATTGGCGTTGAGCATGCTGCTGTTGCCGCTGCTCTGGATCATGGGCCCGCCGCCGGCATCACCCGACGCCTTGACGCCGATGCACGGACTGATCGCTCTGGCAATTTTGAGCGTGATGCTCTGGCTGCTGGCGGTCAATTCGCACATCTTCCGACATGCGCTGGATGTTCCGCCGATGGTCGCTTTCTTTGTTGCGACATTGTGGATGATCTCGCAAAGAGCGCTGTCCACCGTATTGTTTGGCGACGGTGCGGGGGGCTGAGCATGCGCATACACGTGCTGGGCATCTGCGGAACTTTCATGGGTGGAATCGCCGCGCTGGCGCGCGAACTCGGCCACGACGTGGAAGGGTCCGATGCGAATGTCTATCCACCGATGAGCACTCAGCTTGAGGACCTCGGAATCGCACTGAAGGTGGGCTATCACGCCGCGCACCTGCAGCCTGCACCGGATCTGGTCATCGTCGGCAACGCGTTGTCGCGCGGCAATGCGGCCATCGAACACGTGCTCGATGCACGCCTACCCTATCGTTCCGGCCCTCAATGGTTGGGTGACACCGTTCTGGCACACCGCCAGGTCTTCGCCGTGGCAGGAACGCATGGCAAGACCACGACCACCGGCATGCTGGCGCACATCCTTGCCGTATGCGGACGCGAACCGGGTTTCCTGATCGGTGGAGTACCGGGCAACTTCGACGTTTCAGCCCGCCTCGGGCGCGGCACCGCCTTCGTCATCGAAGCCGACGAATACGATACGGCGTTTTTCGACAAACGTTCGAAGTTTGTCCACTACCATCCGAGCATTGCCATTCTCAACAATCTGGAATTTGACCACGCGGATATTTTTCCCGATGTGACGGCGATCCAGCGCCAGTTTCATCATCTGGTTCGCACAGTGCCGGCAAACGGGCACCTGATCGTCAATGCCGAAGATGCACACCTGGCTGAAGTGATTGCGCAGGGGTGCTGGACGCCAGTAACCCGTTTCGGCATGCGGCAGGGCGAATGGCAGGCGCGCGAGATACTCGCAGATGGGTCGGCGTTCGAGGTCAGCCTGCATGGCCAAGCTTGTGGCGAAGTGCGCTGGACCTTGGTCGGTCGGCACAACGTCATGAATGCTCTCGCCGCACTCGCGGCCGCCAGCGCAGCGGGCGTGGCTGTGAGCGAGGCGATCGCGGCGTTGTGCGGTTTCCACAATGCGAAACGTCGTATGGAATTTATCGGTGAAGGTGCCGGCGCTCGGGTATACGACGATTTTGCGCACCACCCGACGGCTATCGCGACCACTCTGGCGGGCTTGCGCGCGCGCGTCGAGCGCGAACGCATCGTCGTCTGCATGGAACCTCGCTCCAATTCCATGCGGCTGGGTGCGCACGCCAATGATCTGGCGCCGTCGCTACGGGATGCGGATGCCGTCATCTTCCTGCAGCGCCCCGGGTTACCCTGGGATGCCCAACGCGTGATCGCAGCGCTCAACGGTCGCGGTGAGGCAGCTGACACAGTGGACGCATTGCTCGAGTTGGCATTGCGACAGTCGACACGCGGAAGCCATGTCGTGTTCATGTCCAATGGCGGATTCGAGAATGCGCCGCGGCGCTTCGTGCAATGTCTGCGCGAGCGTGACGGCTGACGTGTCCGGCCACGCGCAAGGTTCAACACATACGCGCCTGGATATTCCATTGTTTCCGCTGAACGCCGTGCTGTTTCCCGGCGGAGAGCTGACCCTGCGAATTTTCGAACGGCGCTATCTTGATCTGGTACGCGACTGTGCCCGTAGCGGCGCGGGATTTGGCGTCTGCCTGATTCTCGACGGAATTGAGTCTGGCGAACGGGCAGCGCCAGCGACCGTTGGGACACTTGCCAACATTAGCGATTTCTACACAATGCCGGATGGTCTGCTTGGCATTCGTGCGACCGGCAGCGCAAGATTCCGCGTTTCCACCCTGCGTGTGCGTGACAACGGCCTGATGCACGGGCAGGTGCGCTACTGGCCGGATGAACCGGTGGTCGCCGTACCGGCGGAATTCCTGCTGCTGGCTACCATACTCGAGCGCCTGCTGGAGCGGGTTGGCGGCGCGCATTCGAAAGCTCCGCGCGGGCGCCTTGACGACGCGAGCTGGATCGGATTTCGTCTCGCCGAGCTGCTGCCGCTGGCGGTTGACGAACGGCAACATTTGCTGCAAATCACCGACCCGGTCGAACGATTAGCGGCGCTGATGACGGCGCTGCCGCGATTTCAAAAGGCGTGAGCTGGGCGGTTCGACGAAAGTCGGCGTGTGAGGACTTGATCGCGACGCGGGCTGGCCGCAGGATCGGCCTCTCCAGCAAGAATCCCAAGGACACCTGATGAACGCATTGCGTGGCAGAACCCTGTTTGTCACTGGCGCATCACGTGGTATTGGACTTGCGATTGCAAAGCGCGCCGCACGCGACGGCGCCAATATCGTGATCGCCGCAAAATCCGAAGTCGCCAATCCGAAGTTGCCAGGCACCATTCACACGGCGGCCGCCGAGATCGAAGCGGCGGGCGGCAAGGCGCTCGCCCTGAAAGTCGACGTGCGCGAAGAAGCTGAGGTGCAGGCTGCGGTAGCGCAGGCCGTCGCGCATTTCGGCGGAATCGACATCCTCGTCAACAATGCGAGTGCCATCTGGCTCGCCGGCATCAACGGCACGCCGATGAAACGTTATGACCTCATGCACCAGGTCAATGTGCGCGGAAGCTATTTGTGTACGCAAGCGTGTTTGCCGCATCTCAAGCGGGCGCTCAACCCTCACATACTGATGTTGTCGCCGCCGCTCAACATGGCATCCAAGTGGTTTGCCCATCACACGGCCTATACCATGTCCAAGTACGGCATGAGTCTGGCTGCCTTCGGGCTGGCCGCAGAGCTGGCCAAGGATGGCGTCGCCGTGAATGCACTGTGGCCGCGTACGGTCATCGATACCGCCGCGCTGGCGATGCTCGGCGGCATGGCCAGGCCCGAGAACTGCCGGTCGGCCGATATCATGGCGGACGCCGCGCACTGGATATTCACTCAGCCCAGTCGGGGCCTTTCGGGACAATTCCTGCTTGACGAGGAAGTTCTGCGTCGCGCTGGGGTCAAGGACTTCGACAAGTACGCAGTGAAACCGGGGACGGCATTGCTGCCGGACCTCTTCCTGGACTGAAAGGGTCGGCATTGCAGCGAGTATCTGGAAACCGCGGGAGAGAAATTTGAAATACCTGCACACGATGGTGCGCGTGCGTGACCTCGATGCATCGTTGCGCTTCTATTGCGACGGGCTGGGACTCAAGGAAACGCGTCGCATCGAAAGTCCCAAGGGTCGATACACGCTGGTCTTCCTAGCCGCGGACGAAACGCCGTCGGCGGAAATCGAGCTGACCTGGAACTGGGACGTGGAAGACTATGGCAGCGCGCGAAATTTCGGTCACCTTGCTTTCCGCGTAGAGAATATTTATTCACTGTGCGAACATTTGCAGAAACTGGGGATACTGATCAATCGTCCACCGCGCGATGGCCACATGGCGTTCATCCGTTCCCCCGATCAGATATCGATCGAACTGCTGCAGCTTGGCGAGCATTTGCCACCGCAGGAGCCCTGGCAGTCGATGCCCAATTGCGGTAGTTGGTAAGCCGCCGATCGGGCCACCCCATGTGGATTGCGTAATGTCCTGGCGTTCAGCCAGCCAAGGCCTGCGCGAGGTCGTCGATCAGGTCATCCGGATGCTCCAGACCAATCGACAGGCGCAACAAATCGTCCGGTGTGACTGGGTGAGGACCTTCGACGGATGCGCGATGCTCGATCAACGATTCGCATCCGCCAAGGCTGGTGGCGTTGGTCAGGACGCGCACGCGCCTTGCAACGCTGAGCGCGCCCTCGCGACCGCCGTGAATACGTACGCTGAGCATGCCACCGAAGTCACGCATTTGACGTGCCGCAATGACGTGCTGCGGATGACTGGGAAGGCCCGGGTAATGCACCGCAGAGACCCGCGGGTGACTGACCAGGTATTCAGCGACGCGGCGCGCGTTGGAGCAGTGCCATGCCATTCGTGCCGGAAGGGAGCGCAAACCGCGCAAGGTCAACCAGGCATTGAACGGCGACATCACGGCGCCGCAGATATGCCGCCGGTGCGCGATCGCTGCGTGGTGGTCGTCGCGTCGCGCAAACACCAGCGCGCCACCCATCACGTCGCTGTGGCCGCCAAAATACTTGGTGGTTGAATACATTACGGCGTCGGCGCCCAGGGCCAACGGCTGCTGCAGCAGCGGGGAGGCAAACGTGTTGTCGCAAGCCAGCAGTACGCCAGCGTCGCGGGCGATTTGTGCGATGGCGGCAATATCACAAATTTGCATTTGCGGATTCGACGGCGTCTCCACCCATATGCAGCGTGACGCCGGGCGCAGTTCGGCACGCACGGCGTCCAGATCCGACATGTCGACCGCACTGCTGGAAATACCCCGCAAGCTGAGAAATTCCGCGGCAACACTGCGCAAGCCCGTGTAGCAGTCCTGCGGGATCAGCACGTGCGAACCATTGGGAAAGCACTCCAGCCAGTTGCTCATGGCCGCCATTCCGGAAGCGAATGCCAGCGCGGTGGCGCCATCGTCGAGCGCAGCGAGTGCTGATTCCAGCCGATCCTGGGTCGGATTGCCCTCGCGTACGTATTCGTAACCGGCCTGCCGTTCCCCTGCGGGACCGTGGCGAAAGGTGGTTGCCAGGTGCAACGGCGGGGCAACAGCGCCGGTTTCGAGATCAGGTTCGGCGCCGGCATGGATGGCAAGGCTTTCGATACGCATGGCGAGTTCCGGAAAGGCGACCGGAAGACATTACCCGAAGTGGCGCGTTGCCGGCAGCGCCAATCAATCGCAGGCGACTAGATCCAGCACCTGCGGCATAATTGCTCCACTTCGTTTTTTCGTCAGTGCGCCCTTGCGCGGAGAACTTGTGAACGTTTCCACTACACCATCGTCCGCCAGTGCCGCATTGCTGGAAAAGTGTGACCGGTACTACGTGCCCGTTTACCGGCCGCGTGCGTTGGTGCTGGATCGCGGTGTCGGGTCTCGTGTATGGGACACCGATGGACGGGAATATGTGGATTTCACTGCAGGTATCGCGGTCAGTGCGCTTGGCCATGCCGATCCCGAACTGATTACCGCGCTCACCGATCAGGCCAGCAAGCTCTGGCACACGAGCAATGTATTCGTCAGCGCGCCACCGCTGTTGCTGGCCGAGGAACTGGTGGACGCCTCGGGATTCGCCGAGCGTGTGTTTCTGTGCAATTCGGGCGCTGAAGCGAATGAGGCAGCGATCAAGCTGGTGCGGCGTTGGGCTGCTGCACAAGGCCGGCCCGCCGACCGTCGCACTATCCTGAGCTTCCAGGGTTCATTTCATGGACGTACGCTGGCAACCGTAACGGCCACCGCGCAACCGAAATACCAGGAAGGGTATGAGCCACTGCCAGGCGGCTTTCGCTACGCCGCCTACAACGATATTGACAGCGTGCGCGAGGCGATGGCGCAGGGCGATGTCGCGGCGGTCCTGATCGAACCCATTCAAGGCGAAGGCGGAGTAACGCCAGCGCGCAAAGGATTTCTGACCGAGCTTCGTGCGTTGTGCGATCTGCATGGCGCGTTGCTCGTGCTCGACGAAATTCAGGCAGGTATGGGGCGGACTGGAATGCTCTGGGCGCACCAGTGGGAGGGTGTGCGTCCCGACATAGTCACCGTCGCCAAGGCTCTGGGGGCGGGATTTCCGATCGGTGCGATGCTGGCTGGTCCGGCCGTCGCGGAAGTGATGCAATACGGCTCGCACGGCAGCACGTTTGGCGGTAATCCGTTAGCAGCGGCGGTTGCAAGAGTCGCCCTGAGGCGGATCCGATCGCACGAAGTGCTCGCGAACGTTGCGCGACAATCCGACCGGCTGATTGCGGGTCTGCAGCGCATCGGAACCTCGTTGTCGATATTTGCCGACGTGCGTGGGCGTGGTTTGCTGCTGGGCGCGCAATTGGCCGATGCGTATCGGGGGCGGGCGGGCGAGGTGCTGGACGCGGCTGCTCGCAACGGCTTGCTGCTGCTGCAGGCAGGACCCGACGTGCTGCGCCTGGTTCCTCCATTGACGATCAGCGACGGCGAAGTCACGAACGGCTTGCAACGCCTGGAACAGGCGTTGCGTGAGTTTGTCACTGTGGCCAGTGGCTGAGCGACGGCAGGGCGCGCCACGTCGGGTATCGTGAACTTCGCGGTTTTTTCCGATTACACCGCTTTGGACTCGATCAGTGCATCGCGCGCGGCGTTGAGCGTGTCGGCAATTTCCTGCTCACCGTGGGCGAGCGAGATGAAACCGGCTTCGAATGCCGATGGCGCCAGATAAATTCCGCGCTTCAGCATGGCGTGGAAGAAACGGCTGAATTGCGTAGTGTCGCAGGCGACGGCTTCGGCGTAGGTCTCAACATGCGCCGTGGTGGTGAAAAACAATCCGAACATGCCACACACGCGATTGACGCTGAGCGCGACGCCGACTTCCGCCGCGACGGCGCGCAGGCCATCGGTCAGCAATTGCGTACGCCGCTCCAGTTCGGTGTAGAAACCCTGCGTCTGAATCAGTTCGAGCGTCGCAAGCCCGGCGGCCATGGCGACCGGATTTCCGCTCAAGGTGCCCGCCTGGTAGACCGGACCGGATGGTGAGATCTGGCGCATGATGTCGCGTCGGCCGCCGTATGCGCCGACCGGCATGCCACCGCCTATGATTTTTCCAAATGTAGAAAGATCCGGCGAAATTCCATAAAGCGCTTGAGCGCCACCGAGCGCGACCCGAAAACCGGTCATTACTTCATCGAAAATCAGCAAGGTGCCGTGCTTTGTGCACAAGGTGCGCAGGCCTTCCAGAAATCCGGCGCGCGGCAAGATGCAATTCATGTTGCCGGCAATGGGTTCCACGATCAGTCCGGCGATATCCCCGCCATGTTCGTCGAACAGCTTTTCAGCGGCGGCCAGATCGTTGTACGGCAGCGTCAACGTGAGATCGGCGAGCGCCGCTGGTACGCCCGGTGAATTCGGGACCCCGAGTGTAAGTGCTCCGGAACCTGCCTTGACCAGGAACGCGTCACCATGACCGTGGTAACAGCCTTCGAACTTCACGATTTTGCTGCGCCCGGTGTGTCCCCGCGCGAGCCGGATTGCCGCCATCGTCGCTTCGGTGCCGGAATTCACCATGCGTACCATCTGCATCGATGGAATCAAGGTCGTGATGGTCTCGGCCATGGTCACTTCAGCGGCGCAGGGCGTGCCGTACGACAGACCGCGTTCGATGGCAGAAGCGACTGCTGCGCGGACGTGTGGGTGGTTGTGGCCGACAACCATCGGGCCCCACGAGCCGACATAGTCGATGTAGCGCCGACCTTCAACGTCCCACAGGAAGGCTCCGTCCGAACGCGCTGTGAAAAACGGCTCACCACCGACAGACTTGAATGCGCGTACGGGAGAGTTGACTCCGCCCGGCATGATTTTTTGTGCACGTTGGAACAGTTCGTGATTGGTGCTCATGTCGAGTCATCGCTGGATTTAAGGAAAAGTTCACAATAGCGCTCGGCGGCCGAGCGCACGTCGGCCGCACCGAATACGCCGGAGATCACGGCCAGAAAGTCGGCTCCGGCCGACAGCAGGTTCCTGCCGTTTTCGAGCGTGATGCCGCCGATAGCCACTACTGGCAGACCAAATCGCTTCGCTTGTTTCAAAATGTCGAGCGGTGCGCGTCGAGCTGCAGGTTTGGTCGGCGAATCGAAAAATGTACCGAACGCCAGATAGTCCGCACCGGCGCCGGCGAGCCGCTCGGCTCGATCGAGGGAAGCGTAGCAGGAGACGCCAATGATCCTGTGCTGCCCGAGGCTCGCCCTGGCACTGACGAAGTCGACATCGGACTCGCCCAGGTGGAGGCCATCGGCGTCGCACATCAATGCCAGCTCGACATCGTCATTGACGATGAACACGCAGCCATGGCTGTGGCAAAGGATTCGCAATGCCGCGCATTCTTCCAGGCGGCGGGCATGATCTGAGGTCTTGTCGCGGTATTGCAGCACGCGCGAACCGCCGGCCAAGGCAGCGCCCGCCGCAGCGATCAGGTCGGCTCGCGGTCCATCGGTGATCGAATAGAGGCCACCCTGCGCCAAACGGACCGTCGACACATGCTGCCCGGCAGATTGAGAGCGCGCAGTGTAGCCGTTCCACGGCTTGCTGCAGTTCCTGATTGAACGTGCTGGCGTTGCGCTGCGACAATAGCGTTCTTCCATTGACCGCTGAGTGAACATGTCTGCCAGTCACGCCGCCAACGCAGCCGCACCATTCCGTACGTTTATGTGTGTGGTATGCGGCTTTCTCTACAACGAAGCGGAAGGTTGGCCTGGCGATGGCATCGTGGCCGGCACGCGCTGGGAGGACGTGCCGGACACCTGGACCTGTCCGGATTGTGGCGTCACCAAATCCGATTTTGAGATGGTCGAAGTGGCATAACTGGTTGCCGCTTCAATTGAAGCGGGGATTGGTGGTTGAGGCGGTGATCAATTGTTCCATGACCGAAGCCGCGTCACCGGACTGTGGGGCGAGCGCGAGGTATCGCTTGAAGTCGGCGCTTGCAGCGGCACTGTGTCCCAGTTTCAGGTAGAGCGCTCCGCGCTCGCGATACTCGCTGAGTTCCAACGGATCCAGGGTCAGAATACGGTCGGCGCAGCGCACCGCCTTGTCCCACTCGCCGCGCTCCTCGTAGCCTGCCTTTAGATTGCGCAGCATGCGGACGATGATTGCGCGATGGCTGGCAGGTTCGAGCAAACGTGCCAGACGCTGATCGTCGACTTCGCGTGCGGACAGCTCGCTGCGCGCCCGTCTGCGCAGTTCGGGAAGATCCAGTGTACGTCCCCGATGGAACGGATCGATGATGACGATTCCTTCTTCCAGCGGCATCCTTACGAGGAAGTGGCCGGGAAACGACACGCCTTCCAACGGCAGACCCAAGCGCTGCGCCAGGCTGATCTGCACGATAGCGAGCGAAATCGGATTGCCCAGGCGGCGATCCAGCACTTCATTCAGATAGCTGTTGCGGGGATCGAAGTAGTCGCGATCGTCACCGGCAAATCCCAGTTCGCCAAAGAGGAAGCGATTCAGTCGCGCGAGTCGAGCGGTGTCCGCGTCGGCATGGCCGAAATCCGCATAGAGCTGTTCCGTGTAGGCATCGATGCGTCGCTCATAGTCGACAAGAGAGAGCGCCGGATATTCGTCTTTGGCGATCAGCAGGGCCGTCGACAAGAGGGGAATCTGGTGATCCGGCAGGTGCTGCAGACTCAACCAGGGGTCGTTCATTCGACGGCTCCGGTGGGTATGGTTGCGATGTTAGCGCAAGCGGGGCTTTCTGCCAGTGTCAGTCTGCCCGCGATTCGCCATCCGGCGGGCATTCGCCAAGCATTCGCGCATGTTTTACTGGAGACCAATCCAGCGGTGATATCAATAAGTGCTGGCGACAATGCGTCTTTTTGTGGAGGAGAACGGCTATGCGCCAATTTATACCCATTCTCGATGATCTGCCCGTCGAGCTGATCGGTTCACCCGACCAGCTGATCCCCTACCGCCCGGGATTGAACTGCCACCATGCCCTGCGCGACGTTGCTGCGGTGATCGGTGCCAATGAAATCCCGGCGCAGGTCAGCGGTGAATTTCCAGCACGTCGCCCGGCTTGACCCCAAGCTTGCGCCCGGCGCCCGCGTTCAGTTCGAGCACGTAAGCAGCGGGTGCTTCGGTGGGGTAGCTTGGGCAAGGGTCGGCGCGGCAGGGCGGTACGTCGGACAGAAGCGTGACCAACTTTCGATTGTGATCGAAGTACAACATGTCGAGCGGAATTTTGGTGTTCTTCATCCAGAAAGCCAGCATGCCTTCCTCGCCGAACAAAAACAGCATGCCGCGTGCGGGGTCCATATGTTCGCGATACATGAGTCCTTTCTCGCGGCTCGCATCATCCGCAGCAATTTCCACTATGAAGCGTTTGCCTTTCAGAACGACATACGAGACCGCCTGAGAGTGGGCTGCCGTGACACCGGCGATAATCAGAAGCAAGCCCGCAATCAGACGCGACGGTAGCGAATGCATCAATGATCCTTGATGGTGGATAGAAGAGGGGGAGCTCACTGCCGTGAGCGCAGGTGCTGGTCAATCAATGTCGCGAGCGTCGCGAAGTGCTCGGTCGACATGTCATAGAACTCAATGCCGACACGCCCATCCGCGATATGTTGCACCAGTACATCGGCGGCAAAGGGGGGTTGTCCGGGAAAGTGCAGGATGATGCCAGTCCGCGTCCCGGGCTCCAGGGGCTGGCCCTCGCAATGCTCCAGCATCGCCCCATTGAGCGACAAATCGAAAATTCGCCCGGATGGTCCTCGCGAACCATGGCTGAGCTGAAAGCTGCCGGCGGTTGCAAAGCGCGGTTCCTGGCGACGGTCGTCGTACAGTTCGCCCATGAAATACCTCGAAATAGCGCGATCGACAAATCCTAGCACAGCAGTTTCGAGCGGTAGCGCGGCGCGTTGCCGGGTTTAGGAAATGCGCGTCTCCAGCGTGAAGATTGCGTGCCTGCTTCGAGCGAGCAGAGTCGGCCGAGCCGTCTGTGCGGCGGAATTGCCGAATCTTGTCGAAAAAGCTTTCCATCGCTTGGGAGTCCCGCTATGATTCGCGCCCCTTCGCTGAGACGGAAGTTGAAGCGGGGGCGGAGGAAGCAGGGT
>JBDTLV010000130.1:0-12122 GCA_039934615.1 Tahibacter sp. | reverse complement strand
TGGGGAAGTCTCTTTTTACTCGTTCAAGGCGGACGGCTTCGCCGCCGCTTAACTCCAGCGTTTGGGCAGGGGGATTTCTCATGACATTGGATGAAATGCGTCTGGACTTCATAAACAGACGCAACGGCTGCCTTTCTCTGCCGATCACTGGCTGTATCGTATGGTCATTGGCAGCGATCGCAGGCTTCTACGCGCCGCCAGCCTATGCGAACTCCATTCTGATCATCTGTTATTTTCTGCTTATCCCTATTTCAATCGCCATCGCCAGGATACGAGGTGAGCAGGTCCGTGGTGGAGCAGAGAATCCACTTCTCCGGCTGGCCGCCCTATGCCGGTTGATGGTCACCTTGTTGTGGGGGATCCACCTGCCTCTGCTGTTTCTGGCTCCTGAACTTTTCCCGTTGAGCATGGCCATTGGCTTTGGCATCCACTGGATCGTGTTTTCTTGGACAGTGGGTCATCCAGTGGGACTAATACATGCATCGCTGCGTACATTTCTTGTAATCGCAGCTTGGTTCTGTTTTCCAAACAACCGAATGAGCGCAGTCTCTATCGCTGTTGTGATTGCGTACCTTATCTCCGTAGCGCAACTAGCGTCGCTCCGGCGACAGGGATGGCCTAACAACTCCCTAAGAGACTTCCCGTCAACCTGAGACAAATGAACAACGCGCTCCACATCGTCGCAAGCTGTCTCGTGCTTGTCCTCCTGACCTGCGTCGTAGGTCTGCGCCTGCTGTACGTGAGGGCTATCGAAATGCGCCGGAACCGCATACATCCGCAAGCGGTTTCGACGTCGCTGCAAGTGGCGACCACGCTGAAGAATGTCCAGGCGGCCGACAACTTCCGGAATTTGTTCGAAGTGCCGGTTTTGTTCTATGCGTTGGTGGCAATGTCACTGGCCACTGCACAGGTACCGGCCTGGTTGGTCTTTGGCGCCTGGTCGTATGTCGCGCTTCGTATTGCGCACAGCGCAATCCATTGCACCTACATCAATGTCATGCACCGGTTCGCCGTATTCGGGGCAAGCTTTGCCGTACTGGTTGCGCTCTGGGTTTCGTTCTTCATCACGCTGTCGATGAAGAGCGCATAGGGCGGGCAACGGTGCGCTACCACGACTGCGCGTTGGACAAGTACGAAGTTTCGGACCGAGGCGAGACCATCAGCTTGTATTTGGTTTGTGCCTGTCCTGGAAAAGAAGCCGACAAGTCGTGCATTCGCTTTTCTCACGTTGCGCTTTACAACTTCGTGCATACGGGAGGTGCCACAATCACCGACATTGAAGAACTGCCGGTCGCGGATTTGCTCCGGGAGATTGGCGCGCAAGTCGCAGACTGGAATCGCTGGTACGGTGTGCATCTCTGGAAAAGTGGCATTGATGATTATATCGCTTTGCTTCAGGAGCAATGCTGCAGAGCTTGGCGTATTGAATCCGCGATCGGCTTCCACAGGTTTGTCATCGCCCATGCCATCGCTTGCACGGTAGATCGGCGATGAAACTTGATCCGGAACCGACCGCCAGCGAGATTCGAGTTTCGCGCGTCTACTGCGTCATCGCCGCGGGAATGTGGGGCATTCCCGCGGGGCTTGCGTACCAACTAGTTGGCGCGCTTTCGTGGCAATTTATCCTTTTTGGTGCTTTAGCCCTTGCCTTTGCGCTGGCAGGCCTCGTGTTTCCTGCGCGTCTTTGTGTCTGCGTCACCCGCTACTTTCCGGGGCCCTGGATATAACCTGGCGGTGTTTTGACATGCCCTTCGCATCGGCGTCGAGGCATCACGGTGCCGCGATCGATATCGGTGCCGAAGAAAGTCCCAGTGACAGCAGTGGCGTGGTAATCGTCGATACCACGGCGAGCAGCGGCGAAACCCCCACCTGAGCACTTGTCGTATCGCCGATTGACAGATGCGCCGCGGGCCGGACCTTGCCGAGTGAACTCGCGATGCTGGAACGGGGATTGCCCGTTCTGCCTTAACCCGGCGCACCCGGAGTCGCCCTGAACGGAGATAAAAAGGAGATCCTGCGGGCACGCTGCGAAGGACTTTTCGCGGTGAACCCGCCAGCGTACGGCCGACATCAGCGAGGGCTATCGTGTATGCGCATCCGTATCGGCTTTGCCGGCTTTGCACTGTTCTTGATGTCTGCCGCGGCGTGCGCGGAAACGTGCAGCCATCTCCTGTTCGTGAGTGGCTACTTTTCCAACAATGTGGCGGTCTTCGACGCTTGCAACGGCACCTACGTGCGTCAGCTGGAGGTGGAGGGGCGCATACAGGGCGCGCAAGCGGTGCGCTACAACCCTGCCGATGATCTGATCTATGTGGTCAGCGAGGGCAACGATCAGATCCAGCGCTACCGGCGCACTCCCGACTACGCGTTTGTGGATGTCTTTGCGCAGCTGGCGATCACGGTGGATCCGACCGGCATCGACTTCGGGATCCATCACGAAGTGTATGTTGCCGGCTACGCCACGAGCAGCGTCGTCGAACTGGACCGGATCAGCGGTGCGCAGATAGGCGTCGTTTTGCCATCCAGTAGCGGCCTGCTGGGTGCGGACAATGGCATGATGGTGAGCGCAACTGGACTGATCTATGTGCCAGGCTACGATTCGTCCAGCGTCGCGCGTATCAATCCGCTCACCAGCCAGGTGCAGGCCCAATTCATCGCGTCAGGCACCGCCGGGATTTTCAATTCGCGTGGCATTGTGGATGAAGGCACAACGATACTCGTCGGCGGCGAAGGCAGTGGCGCGGTCTATCGCTTCGATGCAGGCAGCGGCGCTTTGGTGCAGACCTTGATCAGCGGGCTGGTTCATCCAACCGGTCTGGCGATCGCGCCGGATGGCTCGTTGCTGGTGCTGGCGGGCAATCGCGTGCGTCGTTACGACCGCACGACCGGCGCCTCGCTCGGGATCTTCGCCAATCCGCTGGATGGCGGAATTTCCGGCGGGACGTTTCTTGCGCTCGTGCCCAATCCTGCGGCAGATCCGATCTTCGCCGATGGCTTCGATGAAGGTTCGTAAGGATCGATTTCGACCCCGACAGAACCAACCAGGCCTCACCTCACCGCGATTTTTTTGGTGGTGCGGCACGGGCGGTAGGCGCCTCGACTGCCGTCGCCCCGCTGTATGGCCACGACCTCAGAAAAAGGTATTTCGCTAAAAGGTCTCTCCCGGCTGCCCGAGTCGCTCAATAGCGTCATGTATCTCAGGAGTTCATTGTTGGCGAATGTTTTAAAACCTAAATCTGCAGGTTTCCAACTGGAGCGAATGAGCAGGCCTCGCGCGGCTCTGCGCTGCAAATCTTTGCGACATGGGCAAAAATCACCGTTCAGGCCATGGTGCTCATTCGTAAACAAAGGCACCACTACGATTAACCGATGAGCGTAGCCATGTTGGTGGGTCTACTATTGGGTTGCCTGGTTGAGCCTCGCGCCGAACGGCGTGGCAAGCAACGTCAGACAGCCTGAATGAATGGATTTGCAACGAGGCCAAGACGCATGCGTGGCAGCAGCCTACCCGTACGTTCCCGGCAGCCTTCCGGCCTGCGCATGGCGGTGGCGGTGGCGGTGGCGATGGTCGGGTTGACTGCGGCACTGTGCTCGGGCGCTCACGCTGCGGCCTATCCTGCGCCTCCCCCAACGCCGCGAGGCCATTTTGTCTTTCGCAACTATGCGACGGTCGATGGATTGGTCTACAGCTCGGTCCTGCAGTTGCTGCAGGACCGGCGCGGGTTCGTATGGGCTGGAACGGACGACGCGCTGTATCGCTTCGACGGTTACCGGTTCGACAGTTTCGGCATCGAACAGGGACTGCCTTCGACGGCGATCGAGGCACTGCACGAAGATCGAAACGGGGTCTTGTGGGTGGGCACTCACGCGGGGCTGAGCCGCTGGAATGGGGTGCGCTTCGAAGCGGTTCCCGGGGCCTCCACCGTCGGTGGAGAAATTCGCGCGATCGCTGACAATGCCGAAGGGCTTTGGATGGCTACCAGCGGCGGTCTGCAACTCGCGGGTGACGACGTTCTGTTTCATCCTGCGCCAGGCTGGAGCGTCGGCGAAGCGACCGCACTTTTTCAGGCGCGCAAAACTGTTGGCTTGTGGGCGGCGCAGTGGAACGGCAGCGCGCGAATCCTGCGCCGTGAGGGCCTTGCCTGGCGCGAGTATTCGTTTGCCGAAGGGCCTCCTCACGAGCGTATCGATGCACTGGCGGAAGATGGACGCGGACACATCTGGGCGCGCAGCGCAAAGGGGCTGTGGAAACTCGATCCGGCACAGGCAGATTTTCAGCAGGTCGTCACGCCGGTCGCCCTGGAGGCCGCACGCGGTTTTTTGTCGACCGGGCGGCGCGGCGATGTTTGGGTGCCGACCAACGATGCGGTATTGCACCGCGAGGGCGACATCTGGACGGATATTCTGGAAGGAGGCGTGCTGGGCAGCCGGCCGATTCTCGAGGATCGTGAAGGCTCGGTATGGTTCGGCGCGCGCGGCCTGCGGCGCATGGCCGGTCGCGGTGTATTGCATGCCTATGACAAAAGCGAAGGATTGCCCGGCAACGTCGCGTGGAGCATTGCTCGCGATCAGGCGCAGACCTTGTGGGTCGGGACGGACCGCGGGCTCGCCCGTGCCGTCGGTGAGCGTTTCGAAACCATCGACGGAACCGCGACCATGGTCGTCCGCACGATCGTCGTTCGTCCCGATGGCGTTCTGTACATTGCCGGTATTCCCACCCAGGAGGTCATGACGTACGACCCGGCAAAACAGCGGCTGGAGCACCATCCCATTGGCCTGGAGCCGTCGCCTGGCCGCATCTTCCGGCTTGCACTGGATCGTCACGGCATCCTGTGGGCAGGCACGGACAACGCGGGATTGCTGCGGGCCGACACTCGCGATCCCGAACTGCGCTTCACCCGCGAGGCCTTGCCTGCGGGTACGCCCCAGGAGTACATCCGCGACCTGCGCGAAGACGCGGCCGGTCGTCTGTGGGCAGCCGGCGAACTGGGGCTCGCGGTGCGCGAAGACGGCCAGTGGCGTCGCCTGCGGCGCAAGGACGGTCTGCGTCATGATGCAATCAGCTACGTCTATCCCACGCGTAATGGAGATCTGCTCGTCGCGTACGCCGGCGTCAATGGTTGGGCGCGCATGCGCTACGAAAAGAACGCGCTGCGCATTGTGCAACATAGGGATTATGCAAATACGCGCTCGGCGAACGAGATCTTCATCATCGCCGAAGACGCCAGCGAAAATGTCTGGATCGGCACCGGACGGGGCGTCGAACTCATCACGCCCGCGCGGTCGGAGCATTTCACTGCCACCGATGGCCTGCTCGGCGAGGACACCGCCAGCATGGCCGTCCTGGCTGAGCCCGACGGCGACCTGTGGTTCGGGGTGGTTGGCGGATTGATGCGCTTTGATGCCGCGGCCTATCGCGCGCTCCCGCCGCGCAGCGAGCCCATCGCGAGCCTGGTTGATGTGCGTGTCGGGGATCAATCGATGCCCGCGGATGCCCGTGAGGTGCGCGTTCCTTACACCGCAAACGCGTTCCAGGTGCGTTTCGCCGGCCTGAGTTTCATCGGCGACGACGCAGTGCAATACCGGACCCGGCTCGACGGTCTTGAGACGACTGAAAACGTCACGGAGAGTCACGAAGCACGTTATTCCGCGCTGCCCAACGGCCGCTACCAATTCGAAGTCAGTGCACGCATGGGACATCAAGGCACGTGGGGTCCGCCGGCCGTGTTTGCATTCCAGGTATTGCCGGCATGGTGGCAAACCTGGTGGGCGCGCGCCTTGTTCGCTATCTCGGTGATCCTCGCGGGGCTGCTCGCTTTGCGCTGGCGCTTTGCGGCGCTGCGACAGCACACTCGGATGCTCGAAGAGTACGTCGATTCGCGCACGGCTGCGCTGAGCCAGGCCAATGCACAATTACACTCCGAGATCGATGACCGTCTTGCCGCGGAAAATGCCGTGCAGCAGCGCAACGCCGAACTGGAGTCGCTCAATCGGAAGCTGGCGGGCACCCAGAGCCAGCTCCTGCAATCCGAGAAGATGGCCTCGGTCGGCCAACTGGCCGCTGGCGTGGCGCACGAGATCAACAATCCCATCGGCTTCGTCCATTCCAATCTTTGCAGCCTCAAGCGCTACGTGGAGGAGATTTTTTCGGTGCTCGGTGCCTACGAGGGAATCGAGCCTGCGTTGCCGCGTGCGCATCCCGAACTGGCACGCCTGCAGGAGATCAAAGAACGCGTCGACCTGGACTATCTGCGACGCGACACCGACGACTTGCTTGCCGAAACCATGGACGGGATTACCCGAGTGAAAAAGATCGTGCAGGATCTAAAGGATTTCTCTCATCTCGACAAGGCCGAGTGGGAGCGCGTGGATGTGCACCAGGCACTCGACAGCACGCTCAATGTCGTCGCGCATGAACTCAAGTACAAGGCCGATGTCGTCAAGAACTACGGCGACCTGCCGCCGATCGAATGCCTGCCGTTCCAGATCAAACAGGTGTTCATGAACCTGCTGGTGAATGCCACACAAGCGATCGAGGGGCGCGGAACTGTGTCCATCCAGACGGGCTGCGATACCGACTCGGTGTGGATCGCCATCAGCGATACCGGCAAGGGGATAGAGCCGGCCAACCTGCACCGCATCTTCGAACCGTTCTTCACCACCAAGCCGGTCGGCGTGGGCACCGGACTCGGGCTGTCCGTGTCATACGGCATCGTCCAGAAGCACGGTGGCTCGATCGAGGTGATCAGTCAGCCTGGGCTCGGATCGACCTTTACCCTGCGCCTGCCGATCAATGGCCAGCACGCGCTTGAACGCGCGCAGTGAGCGGCGCCAGCCGAACATTTCCGCAAATGAGATATCGCCGCATTCCTGCTTGAGCGCCGTGTCGCAGAGGTCTCCACGCTGCCGGCCGGGCTGATGCAGCGTGCCGCTGCCGAGCGAGGCAGGGCGATTCGATGTCGGCGGACTCGCTGCCGAGCGTTGGTGCGCTCGCCAGTGCTCGATTGGCCAATCTGTCATTCGCTGCAATCAATACAATGCGCAAATTGACGCCGATAGCGGCTCAGGTCACAACGGTTCAATGTAGCGCCAGAGGCCCGCGTTGTGATTGCCCGTGACGAGGATGTAGTGGGTGCCATCGTAGGTCACGGCGGAGCTGCCGGGGCCTTGAGTCATGGCGGCGGGTGTTCCTGGTTGGGTCCAGGTACCGGTGCCGGGTTGATCGGCAATCCATAGGCTCGGATCGACGACACCGCCGATGCCGATCGGCCATCCCCACAATGTATAAATGCGCGAGCCGGTGCCGAACACCAGCGCCTGCGCGCTGCTGGGGCCCACATGCGCCCAGGTCTGGCCGTAGTCGGTGCTGCGCAGGACACCCCATCCGTGCGCGGAGTAAATGCCCGGCATGAAAACGACGCCGCTGCTATCGGGCTGATAAATCTGGAAACCGCCGTGGGGTTTCTCGTTCGTGTCGACATTGTTCCAAACGCTACCGGCCGTGCTGGTACGCCACGTGCCGATGCTGCCACCGGTGCCCTGGGGCACATACAGCCAGGTGTTGCGGGTGGTGGCGGCGTTGCCGGTATCTATGAACAGCAGGGCAGCGGTGCCACCATTCTGCAGCATGCCGGCCGTCATGCTGATGGACGTCCAGTTCAAACCGCCGTCGATACTCTGCGCCAGTACATTCATCTCGTGCCCGGCGATCAACAGGTGATCTGGATCGTAGGGATCAACCGCCGGCGCATAGAAATCCTGGCGTGCGCCGCCGGGTGCAATCGAGTACCGCGTCCATTGGATGCCGTGGTCCGCGGAGCGCCAAAAACCCGTCGCTGCACCGCGGATACAGGTGAGATAAAGCGTGTCGTTGCTACTGCCGGGTGAGCCGGTCAGTCCACCTGCGCAATCCTTGGTCACACTCGCATTGGTGCCGCCATTGATCGGCCCGCTCCAACTGCGGCCATAGTCGGTCGACTTCCAGACGCCCTGGCAATCGAAGTGCGCGTACAGCGTGGACGGATACGTTCGATTGACGTACGGCGCGCCGCCGTAGTTTCCGCAGCCCAGTGGATGCGTCAGATCCACTGTTGTGGGAGTGACGTTGAGCCACACGCCGGTGGCTTCGAACCCGTCGGCAAAAATGGCCTGCGCGGTCGCACCCATAGGAAGCATCAGCGCAGCAAATATAGCGGCGGCAATTCGAATCATGGCACGGCACCCGGCATGGACCTGCGCGCACTCTAGACCTGGCAGACCGCAGAAAATGCGACGCCCGTTGAAGAATGCGACGTTGCCCAGGGTGCTTGCTATTTCCACAAGCGCACGGATTTCAGGGCTCGAACCCGCCCGCAAAGATGCGATCGGCCACGACGGTGAGGTCTTCGAACGCAAACTGATTCAAGGCGCCCGACCCGCTGGTCTTGAATGCGCCGATGCCCGGTCGGCCGCTGGGATACTTCGCATGCCCACCCACGCTGGTGTCGCTGCCGGTAAATACCGTGACCCAACCGGCGCCCTTGTTGTAATAGGCAGTGACCGAATCGCCCTGGATGCGCACGCGAATCTGGTCGCCGGTGTGCAGTCCGCCGGAAATGGAATGGGTGTTTTCCGGGACCAGCGGCACGAAGTTGGCGAGTTGGATGCCGCCTTCCCATCGGTAGAGATTTACATATTGTCCGTCGTGCGCATAGTTCACTTCGTAGCCGGTCGTCGTGGTTGTTGTTTCCGCGCCGCGCAACATCAGTTCCAGTTCCTCAAGGCCACTGGTCGTGCCGCGGAACACCGTGCCGGTGATCTCCAGATCGTCAGGCCAGGTACCGGTGAGCAAGGCGACCGAATCGTCGTAGGCCCCGCCGGTTTGCGTGCCGTAACAGCGGCCTCCCGAGGTCGCCATCCGCGTGCGCGTGGTGTCGATGCCGGACCATGCGCCGGACTCGGCGATCGGATTCTCCGTCATTTCAAACGTCGTGAAATACACGCTATTGGCGGCGCTCGTGACGAGCGGCAGCGCGAGCAGCGCAGTACAAACCAATGGGTAAAGGGCTGGTTGGACGGGCATGGTCGTCGCCTCGCGTCAAAGTTTGCATCACGCCCGTCGATATCGTCGTGCGCGGACTCCAGAGTCCGGTCAACTGTGCGCGGTCGCTACTCCGCGTGTCGTGGATCTGTCCACAAAATCGCGATCCTGCCTAACGCGAACGAATGACCGCCGTGGGCGAGTCCTGATGTCGGCGAGTATCACTTGGCGATGCCGTGACGCCAGGCCAAATACGCTCCGGCGCGTGCGCTACAGGTTCGGCTTCGGCACGGGAAGCACGACTTCCTTTTCCATCCAGCCGCCATATCCATTCGGCAGCAGTTCGATCAGGGTGATGTCCCGTTCGCCGATCGATTCGATGGTGCCCCTATCGATCGTTGCTTCCTGATCTTTGTATACGCGGCGCTCTTTTCCGTCGACGCTGCGCAGCCAGGCGGATGGATGCTTGCCGTTCGGTTCCACGCGTAGAACGTCGAGATCCGCGAGCGATTCGGTGCGGATCGCGCTGGCGACGATGGTGCAGGCGATCTTGCGCGCGGCGAGTGAGGCGTAACGGATCGTCATCGACACGGCGCTGTTCGACTTTCCTGCCGGTATCCAGTCGATCGCGACACGTCCGGCACCACCCTTATCTGGATCATTCGCCACGTAGGCCGGTGCGCCGTTCAGCAGCAACAGCTGCGCATCACCGCGCTCTGCGGGTTTGGCGTCGGTTACATACGATGCGGTCAGATCGATGCCCTGCACGCGGCACGTCGGCGGTTTTCCGATGCGGCCTGTTGTCGAGGCGCAGGTCTTCGCGCCCGGAAATGCAAAGCGCACAACGGAGCGATTGACGATGGGCCACGACGTCGGTGTTACCGAGTGGAAATCACAAAAAGTATCCGAGTCGGGAGTTTCGCGATTCAGCGCGGCGCGCGCGCCGAGATGGTCCTGATTGGCAGAAAGGTGATACCAGCGATCGGCTACTGCCGAATCTTTTCCGGTGCCCAGTCCCAACGCATGCGAACGTCCCACCTGATACTGGGCCTCCGCGTCGCCCTGTTCCGCGAGGCGTTGGTTCCAATGCAGCGATTCCGCGCGATCACGTGGCACGGCCACGCCCTCGGCGTACTGCATCGCCAATGTGCGTTGTGCGCCTTTCAGACCCTGTTCGGCGGCGCGCCGGTACCAGGGCAGCGCCTCGGCACCCCGGTTGCCACGCGCGAGCATTTGTGCAAAATGGAATTGGCCATCGCGATTGCCTTGCTCGGCGGCCTGCCGATACCAGTCAAGTGCCTTGTCAGGATAGGTTCCGATGGCGGCGCCGGATTCGTCGGCCAGCGATTGATCACGTAGCGCTGCGTGCTCGTATGCCATGCCCAGGGCGACTTCGGCACTGCTGTCATGCTGACCGACGGCGCGCCGGAACCAGGACAGCGCATCGATTTCGCTCTTCGGAACGCCGTCGCCAATCAGGAATTTGTAGGCCAGATCGACCTGCGATTCCGGATCGCCTTGCTCGGCGCGTTTCGTGAGTTCTTCCAGCGTCTGCGCGTTGGCGACGACGCTCAGCGCCAGTGCACCGATCATCCACCAGGAACGGCTCATGACGCTCTCCTTGTCGGTCTCTTCAACATCATAGGCGCAACCGAATCGCAGCAGCGAATGCCCGGCGCCCGCGCTGCGCGCGGGTGTTTCAGTTCTCACCGGGCACGCACTGGGCTGCGTTCGGATGATTGCCATCGCGCTGGTTGCCAACGCGAACGATCGAAGATCGTGACGGGTCACGTCGCCAGCGCGACGAAACAGTCTCCACATTTCGGAACTGCCACTTGAGGCATGCGTCCGACGTTTTCGTCGAGTAGCGTTCTAGCGGCAGCGCGCGTGACGCGCTATGCGTTTATCAGTGATGGGTTCCATGAACTGCGTTTGATCGACCTGCGCGGAAATTCCATGACGATGTGGCACCGCCACTGCGCTGTGTGCTGAACATGACCTCCAGCACGGTTGTTATCGTTTATCGATAATCATAGTATCGATTAACGATACAACAGGAGGCCGCCATGACCCGCACCAACACTCAAGCCCTCGCCGTCGCCCGCCCGGTCATCCAGTTCCTGATCGGCGTGAATGCACTCTATGCGCTCGCCATTTCAGGGCTGCTGGTCTTCAGCTTTTTCATCGACGGCTGGCCGCAACGGCCGCTTGGTTTCGACATGGTCACCGCGCATCCGCTGGTCGGGCAGGGACTCCGCGCGATCATCGTGGTCGGCGTGATCGGTGCAGCGATTGTGCACACGATCCTGCGACGCCTGTTGGTGATCGTCGACACGGTGCGCGTCGGTGATCCTTTCATACTCGCCAACGCCCGGCGCCTGGACGCGATTGCGTGGAGTGTTGCCGCGCTGGAGGGCTTGCGCCTGGTCGTTGCCGCAATCGCGGCAGCGGTATGGGAAGCGGGCAAAGTCGATGCGTTTTCGTTTGCTCCGTGGCTCGCGGTGCTGTTGCTGTTCGTGCTCGCCGGCGTGTTCGCCCAAGGTGCCCGGATGCGCGCCGACCTTGAAGGCACGGTGTGACATGACGATTCTCGTTCGCCTCGATGAAAAGCTGCACGACCGCCGCATGACGCTGACCGAACTGGCCGCGCGCGTGGATATCACCGTCACCAACCTGTCGATCCTGAAGACCGGCAAGGCAAAGGCGATCCGCTTCTCCACCCTCGAAGCGATCTGCATCGTGCTCGATTGCCAGCCGGGAGAGCTGCTCGAATTTCAGCGCGATGGAGCAAACGACGACCCGGTCCGCGCGGTCACCGACGAAGGCGTTGACGCGTGAATGGCATTGCAGCAATCCACATTGCGGTCGTTTGTCTGCGCTGCAGTGCGGCAGCGTCGCGTTTGCCTTGCGAAAGGCGGTAGCTCGCACGGCTCGGCCCGCACAGGTCCGCGCACAAGCACGCACCACATTGCGATGCCTTGTGGACGCGCGAAGCGCACATCGCGGCTTGCCCCCGAGTTCGCATTGTGGTTGTCTGATTCGTCGCACCGTCGCACCGTCGCACCGTCGCACCGTCGCACCGTCGCACCGTCGCACCGTCGCA
>JBDTLV010000129.1:0-12892 GCA_039934615.1 Tahibacter sp. | reverse complement strand
ACGCGTGCTGCGTACCGCACTCAAATGCCTGCTCTCGCTCGTGTTGTGCCTCAACGGGTTTTTCGTGCCCGTCGCGATGGCGCGCCACGCGGGCGGCGTGCACGCCGTCAGTGAGGTCGCAGCCGAGGCGCCGCCGTGCCACGCGGAGATAGCGGTCACCAGCCATGATCAGCCCAGTGCGCCGAAATCCGTGCATGCGCATGGCGACAAATCAGCAAGTGGAAAACACGGGTTGTCGTGCTGCGCGACGGGACACTGCGGTTGCGCATTGTCGGCCGCCGTGCTCGCCGTGCCGTCGCTGATGACACCTTACGCGGCAGCCGCGCGCCGCATCGACGCGGCTTCGATCGAGTTCGCGACATCGCGCTTCGCGGTGCCGCTGCGACCTCCTATCGCCTGAGTCTTGCCGGGCGGTCCCGCGGGATCGCGTTTCGTGCGTGCGCTGTGGCACGCAAATCTTTTTTGCACGTGACGACGGGCGCGATTGATCGCTCTCGCGACGTGCTAGACGATGGGCAAGCTGATGGAACGAATGATTCGACGACTGCCGTGGGCGGTCGCGTTGACGCTGCTGTCCGGCTGCGTTTCAGTATCGCGCCGTGACGGCGCGGACCGGGTGGAAGCGCTGATGGCGGAGCGCCTGCCCACGACGTTTGCCTGGAACCGCGATGCGTCCGGTCGCGCGGCTATCGATGCGCGCGTGGATCAGTTGCTCGCGACGCCGCTGACGGCTGCCGCAGCTGTCCAGATTGCACAATTGCGTAATCCGCACATTGCGGCAGAGTACGCGCGTCTGGGCATCGCCCAGGCCGATGTCGTGGAAGCAAGTCGGCTCGGCAATCCGACCCTGTCCGGTTCGGCATTGAAGGACGGTGGTCCTGCCAAACTGACGACCGGCTTGAGCGTGCCGCTCGCCGATCTGTTGTTGCTGCCCGCGCGACGTCGCCTTGCGTCGGGCGAGTACGAGCGGGCTCAACAGCTGATCGCCTTGAGCCTGATCAATCTCGCCGCCGACGTGACCGAGGATTGGACGAATGCGGCGGGTGCGATTCAAGTGGCCCGCATGCGCGAAGCGATCGCGACCGCGAGTGCGGCCTCGGCCACCTTGGCGCAGCGCTACTACGAGGCGGGCAATCTCAACGCGCTCGAATTCAAGCTCGAGCAATCCGCTGCCACGCAGGCGCGCATCTCGGCCACGCGCGCTCGTGCGGAAGCGACGCGGGCGGGTCTGGCGCTGAATGCGCGTCTCGGTCTGAGCGGCGATGCGGCCGTGCGCTGGACGCTCGACGTGCCATTGGCGACGCCGGTCGCCACCGAAGACACGCCCGAGACACTGCAGTCGCTGGCACGCACGCATCGACTGGATCTCACATCCGCGCAACGCGAAGTGCAATTGCTCGGCGACGCGGTACACCTGGCCCGACGCTGGCGCTTGCTGGGGCGTGTCGAGATTGGCGTCGAGCGCGAACGCGAAACCGATGGCAGCCGCTTGACGGGACCCACGCTGTCGCTCGCATTGCCATTGTTCAACCAGGGACAAGCGGCGATTGCGCGGGCAGAGGCGCAGCTTGAGATCGGACGCGCACAGCTCGAACAGCTGGAAATCCAGCTCGACAATGACGTGCGTCTCGGCGTCGAGCGCGTCGCGGCGATGCGCGCGATTGTCGAGGACTACCGCGCGGCGCTGGTGCCGCAACGCGAGGCGGTGGTCAAGCAGCAAGTCGACCGCATCAACTACATGCTCATCGGTCCGTTCGAATTGCTGCTCGCGAAACAGCAGGAATATGACGCCTATCAGGGCTATATCGAAGCTGTGCGCGATTACTGGCTCGCGCGCGTCGCACTGTCCCGTGCCATCGGCATGAACCTGCCCAGCGATGCGACGATCGAAGGGCGCACGATCGGCGTCGACGCGATTCTGTCGCCGCCGCAGGAATCTGGCGCAGGGCACCAGCACCATGCCGCGGATGTCATGCAATCGATGCCGGGAATGGATCACGACGATGACGAATCGTCGGATGCTGAGCCTGCCGACCCCGCAGCGGATCATTCAACGCACGACAGCGCCACAAAGCCACCGGCGCCCGAACCTGCATCGACGCCAGCAGGCGCACCGCCCGACGCACCCCACGATCACTCGCATCATTCCGCCGGCACCGTGCCCGTGGCACCAATGCCCAGGCTCGTGTCGCCTGTCGATGCGGACGCGCCGGGCGGGTTGCTGATTTCAACATTTGTATTTCTTGCAGCGGGAGATCACCCATGACATTCCAAACCCTGCGCAACGCCATCGCAGTTCTCGGTTTCTGCCTCGCGTCCGCGGCGTTGGCCCACGATCCGAAGGAGCATGCAAAAGACGCCGCTGCGGCCAAGGCGGGCCCCGACTGCGCCAAACTGAAACGCATGGACATGTCCAGCATGGACCCTGCCGATCCGCTGACGAAAGCGCTGCATGCGCGTTGCGACACGATCAACGCCGCGGCGCATGTGGACGAGCACGATCATGATCACGACGCGACGCACGACGCCGTGAGCGGCGAGAAAAAAGACACGCCGCCCGCCGCTGCGCAGGGAGAACACCGATGACCACGCGACGCGATCTGCTCCAGTGGATGGGCGTTGGTGGTGCCGGACTGCTGGCCACCACGGTGCGTCCTGCACAAGCTCGGCATCCCGCCGCGCATGGTGTCGCCGAGGCACCGGCGCCAGCCGTCAATCCGAGCGCAGTTGCGACCACCAGCGATGGCTACCGGCCCGTGCGGACCTTGAACGGCTGGACGCTGCCGCACCGCAAGGTCGGCGCGGTCAAGGAATTCCATCTGGTTGCCGAAGAGGTCGATCACGAATTTGCGCCGGGTTCCCGCGCCAAATGCTGGGGCTACAACGGCAGCACGCCAGGGCCGACGATCGAAGCGGTCGAAGGCGACACGCTGCGTATCTTCGTCACCAACCGGCTGCGCGAACCGACCTCGGTGCACTGGCACGGCATCGACCTGCCGAACGGTTTCGACGGCGTGGGCGGACTCAATCAGCCGCACATCCTGCCGGGAGAAACCTTTGTGTACGAGTTCACCTTGAAGCAACATGGCACGCACATGTACCACCCGCACGCCGACGAAATGACCCAGATGGCGTTCGGCATGATGGGGCTGTTCATCATCCACCCGAAAGGCGGTGAGGAAGAACGGATTGATCGCGATTACGCATTCCTGCTGCACAACTGGGCGATGCGTCCCGGCACCTACCGCCCCGATCCGAGCATCATGCAGGACTTCGATCTGTGGACCTTCAATTCCAAGACGTTTCCCGCGATCGAGCCCCTGGTCATGCGTACCGGTGAACGACTGCGCATCCGCATCGGCAATTTATCCATGTGGAATCATCCGATGCATCTGCACAGCAATCCATTCTGGGTGACCGGGTCGGATGCAGGGCGCTGGCCACGCAGCCAGTGGCGGCGTGAAGTGACCGAGATCATCGGCGTGGGACAGATGCGCGATTTTGAATTTGTTGCCACCGAACCGGGCGACTGGGCACTGCATTGCCACATGTCGCACCACACGATGGGTCCGATGGGTCACGGCATTCCCAATCCGGTCGGTGTGGACCAGCGTGGTGTGGAAGCCGATATCCGCACGATGCTTCCCGGCTTCATGGCGATGGGCAAGGACGGCATGAGCGAGCACTCGACTCACATCGCGATGGGGCTGAGCGGCCCCGTCAACACGCTGCCGATGATGAGCGGGCAGGGGCCGTACGGCGATATCGAAATGGGCGGCATGTTCACGGTCGTCAAAGTTCGCGATGATCTGGCCGCCAACGATTTTCGCGACCCGGGCTGGTATCGCGCACCGAAGCACCAGGTCGCCCGCTGCATCAGCACCGATCCGGATTTTGGCCAACCGCATCGCCGGCCTGCCGCGTTCATCGTGGTCCTGCCCAGCGGCGATGCACCGGCCAGCGCGCCTGCAGCGGCACGGGATCACGCGCATCACGATATGGGAGGCTAGTCGATGAGCGTGTTCAAGGTTGTGGCGGGATTGGCACTGCTGGCTGCTTTGGGGATGATGGGATTTGTGGTTTCCGGTCTTTATCCCATTGGTGCGGATGTGCCGCACAACGCGTTGAGCTTCTGGGTGCTGCAGACGCTGCGTGAGCGATCCATCGCGCGCGCCAGTGCAGACGTCACGGTGCCCCCACTGGACAACCCCGACATGCTGCTGGCCGGTGGCGCCGACTACAACGACATGTGCGCCGGCTGTCATCTGAAACCGGGCACGTCCCGCTCCGATCTGAGCCTGGGGCTGTATCCGCCGCCGCCAAACCTCTCGCTGCCCCTCGCTGCGGCAACGACGCTGCCCAAGGACGTGGCGCAGGCGTCGGCTGCGCGGCAGTTCTGGATCATCAAGCACGGCATCAAGGCCTCCGCGATGCCGGCCTGGGGAGCGACGCATGACGATGCGCGCATCTGGAACATGGTGGCCTTTCTGCAGCGCTTGCCCTCACTCACGCCGGACCAGTACCAGATTCTGACCGCGCGCACCGTCGACGATGCGGCACCCGGCAGCGTCTCGACGACGGCCAGCGATCATGGCGCGGCCGTCGCAGTCCCACCCTTCGATGCGTCGACGACGCTGTTGGAGCCCTCGGCTGTGGTCGATCGGTTTCAACGATTGCTGAAGTCGGGTGACACCCAAGCTGCCGTTGAACTGCTCGATCCGCAGGTCAGGATCTTCGAAACCGGTTACGTCGAACAGACGCGTGACGAGTACGCTGGCCATCACCTTGGCGCCGATGCGGCGTTTCTGAAGAACGCGACGATCGCGCAAAAATCACGCAGCGGCGGCGCCGTCGGAGACCTCGCCTGGGTCGGCAGCGAGTCGCGTCTCACGACCACCGAAAAGGGCAAGCCCGTCGATTCCGCCAGCACCGAAACCATGATCCTGAAGAAGTCCGCCGACGGTTGGCGCATTGTGCACATTCACTGGTCGTCTCACCCGAATACGAGCGCGCAATGAGCACTCGCGCCTGATGTCACCACGACTTCGCCCTACCGACGCTACAGGAGTTTGCCGCCTTGATCAGCACACGGTTTTACGCCTTGCCGTTACTCCTGTCGTTTGCCCTGGATGCGACTGCACTCGCTGTCGACCCCGCGCGTGAAGCGCAGGTTCGCGAACGCGGCGTCGAGGTCATGCCGTTCGCATTGGCAAGCACCGAGCACCAGTTTCAAAAGACCGAAAGCGGTGGACTGCAGCGCGTGGTAGCGCGCGCCGCAGAGCCACAGCAGATAGCGATGATCCGGCAACATCTCCAGCAGATCGCCGATTCGTTCGCACGCCGCGATTTCAGCGCGCCGGCGCAGATTCACGGCGACACGATGCCGGGGTTGGCCGAACTGAAGGCGGCAGGACGCGATGAGCTCGCCGTGGACTACCGGGACGTGACGGGTGGTGCCGAGATCGAGTATCGCGGAAGCACGCCGACGATTCGCGATGCGATTCACCGCTGGTTCGACGCTCAGCTCAGCGATCACGGTCACGATGCGGTCAATCACACCCATCACGGCTCCTGATCCCGCGCAAGCAGCGTAAAAAACACGTGAACCGGACTCTCCTAAAACGGCCCGAGCGGGGGTCGGCGCCTTGTTTTCCTGCCGTTCAGCACGCCGGTGCTATGCGTGGCTCACGCTAACGAATAGCTGCTGACAAAGGACCCGGACATGGAACGCGTCGTTTATCACCTTGTGCACAAAGATGCCGATGATCGCTGGCACCTGACCAAATCCGGCAATGTGGAATCCGCTGTCTACGGCGACAAGGACGACGGCGTGATGGAGGCGAAGCTGCTCTGTCGCGCGCATGTCGCCCACGGCGACAAAGCCCAGTTGGTTGTCCACGATCTGGATGGGTCGGTCGAAAGCGAATTCAACTACGGCGACGACCGGCCGCGCACCGACAGTTAGGGCTGGCAATCCTGTTGGGTTCGCCCTCGCAATTCGCCGCGAGAGGGGACATGACCGATCGGCAGTCGCATGGGCCGCCACTACCCAGCATCGTCCTCCAGCGGCCCCCTGCACGCCATACGAACCGCATCGCGCAGCCAGGCGTGTGCCGCGTCGGCATCCATGCGTGGATGCCAGAGCATCGACACGGTGAATTCCGCTGTGGCTAGCGGAAGTGGAAAACTGAACATATCCGCGCGTAGATTGCCGGTGTGGCGCTCAGGAACGGTCGCGATCAGGTCCGAGCCTCGCGCGATCGCGAGCGCGGCGGCGAATCCGCCGACGATGGTGACGATCTCGCGTGTCACGCGGAGTGCTGCGAATGCCTCTTCGAGCAAGCTCTTTTCCAGTCCCCGACGCGAGACCAGGATGTGTGCGCCGTCGGCGTAGCGCGCTGCACTGATCTTGCCGGTACTGAGCGAGTGGCCGCTGCGAACGACGCCGATGTAACGATCGCGGAACAAGGCACGCGTGCGCAGCTCCGGACTGGTCGCATCATCGACCACGCCGATTTCCAGGTCGATGCTGCCGTCGCGCAGTGGCGCTCCGTCCTTGTTGATTTTCTGCACAAAGCACAATCGTACCCCGGGCGCCTGTTCACGCACGCGGGCAATCAGCGGTGGCGCAAAATTCTCCACAAAGCCGTCGCTGCTGCGCAGGGTAAAGCTGCGTTCCAGGCGCGCAAGGTTGAGCGTGTCGGAAGGGCGGAGCACGGCGGTCGTCTCCTGCACCAACTGCGCGACCCGCTCACGCAACGCGAGCGCGCGCGGCGTCGGAACCAGCACGCGTCCGGCTCTGATCAGCAGCGGGTCGCCCAGCGTCTCGCGCAGGCGCGCCAAGGCGCGGCTCATCGCCGACGGGCTCAGGCGCAACCGGCGCGCAGCGTTCGCAACGCTACCCTCGCTGAGCAAGACATCCAGCGTAATCAGGAGGTTGAAGTCAGGTGTTGGCATGCTGTCACGCTAGCACAGTCCGTTCGGGACATGGCGTTCCATGCACTGATTCAATGCAATTGCTGCGCCTTCCGCTATGCATCGGCGTCCACTAGGCTGACGTCGGCGCTGAGTCGAGAGGTGTAAAACGTGAATGTCGCAGTGAAAATGGCCACCGAGAACGCCTGCACGGACGGTGCTTCCACGAAGGCAACACCGCGTGGCGCGTTGGCTGCGCTGTCCCTCGCATTGCTGCTCTCATCGCTGGCGACCAGCATCGCCAACGTGGCATTGCCAACCCTGGCGCAGATCTTTGGATCGCCGTTCCAGCATGTGCAGTGGGTCGTGCTCGCGTATCTGCTCGCGATCACGACACTGATCGTTGGCGTCGGCCGACTCGGCGACATCATCGGACGCCGACGTCTGCTACTCGCGGGATTGGCCGTATTCACTGCCGCATCGGTATTGTGCGGACTGGCATCCACGCTGACGTGGTTGATCGCTGCACGTGTTGCGCAAGGACTCGGCGCTGCGATCCTGATGTCGCTGAGCCTGAGTCTGGTCGCCGAGCGCGTGCCAGCGCATCGGCTCGGCCGCGCCATGGGTTTGCTCGGCACGATGTCCGCGGTGGGCACGGCGCTCGGCCCGACGCTGGGCGGTGTGCTGATCGCGACGTTGGGTTGGCGCGCGATATTCCTGGTCAATCTTCCACTGGGTCTGCTCGCGATCGCGCTCGTCATTCGAACGCTGCCTGCTGATCGCTCAATGCCGGTGACGGATCGCGCGCGCGTCGACTATCCCGGCATGCTGCTGTTGATGCCGACCCTCGCTGCGTACGCACTGGCGATGACCCTGGGGCGCGGTCAGTTCGGTGCGCTCAATGCGGGCTTGCTGCTGGTCGCGGCAGTCGGCGCATTCGCATTCGTCCGCGTCGAAGCCCGGGCAATCTCTCCCCTTGTTCACTTGTCGCTATTTCGTCATCCGCTGTTTGGCGCGGGCTTCGCGATGAGCGCGTTGGTCATGACCGTGATGATGGCGACGCTGGTTGTGGGACCGTTCTATCTCGCCGGCGCTCTCGCGCTCGACGCTGCACACATTGGCCTGGCGATGTCCGCCGGTCCGGTCGTCGCGGTGCTGACGGGTGTGCCGGCAGGCCGACTGGTAGACCGCAACGGCCCAGACCGCATCACGCAGGTCGGGTTGATCGGTATGGCGATCGGCTGCGCCGGTCTCGCATGTCTGCCCCTGAGTGTCGGCGTTGCCGGCTACGTTGCAGCACTGGTTGTCACCACCGCCGGCTACGCGCTGTTCCAGGCCGCCAACACCACCGCCGTCATGACGGGGGTTTCTGCGGAGCAGCGCGGCGTTGTATCCGGACTGCTCAACCTGTCGCGCAACCTGGGCCTGATTACCGGCGCCGCGGCGATGGGTGCGATCTTCGCGTTGACGACGGGCACGATTGAGATCACGAGCGCGGGTCCAGCGATCGTGTCGCGCGGTCTCCACCTGAGCTTCGCGACGGCCACCGCGTTGATCATCGCAGCGCTAGCGATCGCAATGGCAAGCCGCCGCCGCGCGATCAGCGCTGCATTTGCCGCAGGGCGCTGAGCTTCCTCTGCGACGGGCACTGCGAGCCGCGGTTCGTTGCCTCGCCGCGTCGGCCCCCGTCATGAGCTTCAGGGTCAAACGAGCAAAGCACCAAGCTGCTCGCGGCCCCTCTTGACTCAATCCATAGCTCGGTGGTTATACTTCGATCCATAGCCGCCGAGTTATGTATCACGATGCTCAACGCCCACGATGTCCTGTTCAGAACCCTTGCCGATCCCACCCGGCGCGCCCTGTTTGAGCGCCTGTGCCGGGAAGGCGAGCAGACGGTCGGGGCGCTGACGGCGAGGGCTGGCGTCTCGCAACCGGCCGTTTCCAAGCACCTCGGCGTGCTCAAGCAGGCTGGACTGGTGCTTGACCGCCACGAAGGCCGCCAAACGCATTACAGCGCCCAGCTCAGCGCGCTCGCGCCGCTGAGCGACTGGACCAGCCAGATGGCTGGCTTCTGGGAAAACCGATTCGACCACCTCGAAGATCTCCTCAACAGGATGGACCAATGAACAGCACCGCCACCGAAACCCGCAGCGTCGTCGTCGAGCGCGATATTCCGCATCCGCCGGAAAAGCTTTGGCGCGCACTGACCCAACCGCACCTGATCGAGGAATGGCTGATGAAGAACGACTTCAAGCCAGCCCTCGGCCATCGCTTCCAATTGACGGGCGAGTGGGGCGGCGTGCTGGATTGCGAAGTGCTCGCGATCGAGCCGAACCGCGAGCTGTCCTATACCTGGGACTACAAGCACGACGACGCGGCGTTCAATCTGACCAGCGTGGTGACGTTCACCCTGACGCCGACGCCGCAAGGCACCCATCTGCGCATGGAACAGTCCGGCTTCCGCCCGGACCAGAAGCAGGCCCTGGGTGGCGCGAAGGTTGGCTGGCAGCAGTTCTTCGGCAAGCTCGACGAGCTCCTTGCGCGCACAAAATGAATTGAGTCGCACTGTGAACACCTGTCGCAGCGGATCGACCGATCCGCTGCATCCCACTGCCGAGGAGATTGCCGTGAGCTGGAACCCGTGGATTCGTCAGTTCCACCGCTGGGTGTCGATCGCGTTTACCCTCAGCGTCATCGCGACCTTCATCGCACTGGCGCAAAAGAATCCGATCGTCTGGATCTCGTACATCCCGCTGTTGCCGCTGTTTGTGCTAGTCGTGACCGGTCTGTACTTGTTCATGATTCCCTATGTGGCCAAATGGCGCAGCGGGCAAGGCGTCGTCGGATAGGAGCGAACGCCATGGTCCGCATGACATCCATCAGTGCACCGAAGCTCGCGAAGAAGGCCGCTGCCGCGCGCGTCGCCGCGACGGCAAGCCCGTCGCGCAACAAGGTGCCCAAGTCGACGTCGAACACGACGTCGAAGCCAGCCCTGCTTGCCGGCGGCAACCCGCAGATCGCCAAAGCCGACGGCGACGCGCCCGTGCAGGCCTACATCGCGGCGATGCCGGGCTGGAAGCGCGACGTCGGGCAGCGCCTCGATGCGCTCATCGAACGCACCGTGCCACGTGTGCACAAGGCGGTCAAATGGAATTCGCCGCTGTACGGTATCGAGAATCGCGACGGATGGTTTCTTAGCGTTCATTGCTACACCCACTACATCAAGCTGGCGTTCTTCCGCGGCTCGTCGCTGCGACCGCTGCCGCCCGGCGAGTCGCGTAGCAAGGACACGCGCTACCTCGACATTCGGGAAGGCGAGCCGCTCGACGAAATGCAACTGGTCAACTGGTTGCGGCAAGCCAGCCTATTGCCCGGCATACGCCTCTGAACGATCGGCGCGCGGCGCGAGCGAATGCCGCCGTGCGATTCGTCCTGAATCCCAACTCCACTAACGGAAGCGAGAACCCTCATGAAAACAGGCGCAGCGCCCGGCAAATCAGCGAAGAGCAACGCGAAGGAAGCACGCGCCGCGTTCCCGGCTTCGCAGCTGATCGACGAACGCATCGCCGAACTCGGCGGTTGGCGTGGCGAGATGCTCGCCCGCGTCCGTACGTTGATCCGGCAAGCCGATCCGAACATCGTGGAAGAATGGAAATGGGGCGTGCCAGTCTGGTCGCACGGCGGAATCCTCTGCACTGGCGAAGCTTACAAAGCCGCAATCAAACTGACCTTCGCAAAAGGCGCTGCCGTCGATGACCCAGCCGGTCTGTTCAATTCCAGCCTCGATGGCAATACGCGCCGCGCGATCGATATCCCCGAAGGCGCGACCATCAACGAAAAGGCGCTGAAAGCTCTGATTCGCGCGGCCATAGCGGTCAACACCGCGGCGAGCCCTGCGCGGGTGCGGAAGACATCGACGACCGCGTGAGCGGACGAGGCGCGACATGGCACGCGAACCTCGTGCCACGTTCGCGTCACGCGCCGCCGTCGTACCGGACGGGACCGATGCGTCAGGGTTTTCTCCGCGCATCGGCATCGTCAATCCCGCGTCACGCGTATTGCGGAATCGGCCCCGATTGCGGCGTCTGATCCGGGAGATCGATGTCTTTCTTGTCGACATAGCACCAGCCCCAGCCTTCGGGCGGGTCATAGCCTTCGATGATCGGGTGCTGAGTCGCGTGAAAATGGGCGGTCGCGTGGCGATGCGGCGAGTCGTCGCAACAGCCGACGTGCCCGCAGGTTCGACACAGCCGCAGGTGCACCCAGCGGCTGCCCGTCTTCAGGCACTCCTCGCAGCCGCGCGCACTCGGCGTGACGGTTTTGATCGTGGAACGGTGGGCACAGAAACTCATGGTTTCTCCTCGATGGAACGAGTGGCAATCAAAGCATGGATCTGCGCAACGACCGCCGCGCCTTCACCGACCGCCGCGGCGACGCGCTTGGTCGACCCCGCGCGCACGTCGCCGATCGCGAAAACGCCGGGCACGTTCGTTTCCAGCGACAGCGCGCCGTTGCCCGTGACGATGAAGCCTTTCGCGTCGGTCAATGCACAACCGTGCAGCCAGTCGGTATTCGGATCCGCGCCGATGAACAGGAAAATGTGGCGCAGCGCCCGGTGCCGGTGCGAGCCATCGCGCCGATGCCGGAACGTGGCGCCCGTGAGGCCCGAGCTGCGATCGCCCTCGAGCGCGGTGATTTCAGTATCGATATGGATTTCCACATTGGGAATCTGCGCGATGCGATCGATCAGATAGCGCGACATCGTCTCGGACAGATCGCGCCGCGCGATCAGGTGCAGGCGTTGTACCTGCGGTGCGAGAAACACGACGGCCTGGCCCGCCGAATTACCGCCGCCGATCAGCGCGATTTCCTCGCCCGCGCACAAACGCGCCTCGATCGGCGTGGCCCAATAGGAAATCCCGGTTCCTTCGAAGGTCGCCAGATTCGCGATATCCGGCCGGCGATAGCGTGCGCCGGACGCGGCGACGACCGCACGAGCAAGCAGCTGGCGACCTTCGCCCACATCGAGGCGCAGCAGATTCCGATCCGAACAATCCAGGCGTCGCACTTGCACCGGTATCGCGATTTCCGCGCCGAATTTCAGCGCCTGATTGAACGCGCGCCCGGCCAGCGCCTGCCCGGAAATGCCGGTCGGGAAGCCCAGGTAATTCTCGATCCGCGCCGACGCCCCGGCCTGGCCGCCCGTCGCGCGCTCATCGAGCACGACCACCGACAAGCCCTCCGACGCCGCATACACCGCCGCCGCAAGTCCGGCCGGCCCGGCGCCGACAATCGCCACATCGTACACAATGTCCGGGTTGAGCGCTGGCGTCATACCCAGGCACGACGCCAGTTCGATCTCGCTCGGTTTCTTCAGCATCGCGCCGCTCGGACACACCACCAGCGGCAACTCTTCCGGCAACACGCCGATGCGCTCCACCAGCGCCTTGCCTTCCGCATCGGTCGCCGCGTCGAGCACCAAATGGGGAAAACCGCTGCGCGCGAGGAATCCCTGCAAGCGCAACAGATCCGGATGATCCGGGGCGCCGATCAGAATCGTCCCCGCGCCGCCTTCCTCGATCAAGCCGACACGGCGCAGGATCAGCGCGCGCATGATGACCTCGCCCACGTCGGCCGAACCGACCATCAGCGCGCGCAGATGCGCCGCATCGAAGGGCAGGGCGAGGCAACCGTTCGGCCCGGCGCGACCCGCCGCAATCGACGGCCGTCCGGCCAGCTGATTGACTTCGCCCGAGAATTGCCCGGCGCCGTGGATCGTCACCGGCGCTTCGTGACTCAGCCCATCGCGCCGCACGACCGCAATCGTGCCCTGCAACACCAGCCAGGCCGGCGCGCCTTCCTCACCGATCGCGTACACCGTTTCGCCCGGCGCAAACGCGCATTCCGGCCCGCTCGCAAAACGCCGCGCGGTACCCATCTGCGCCGCGTTGAGCACCGGAAACATCTGATGATGGCG
>JBDTLV010000128.1:0-12977 GCA_039934615.1 Tahibacter sp. | reverse complement strand
GCTTTTATTCAGTGCAACTTGATGGAAATTGGGATTATTCGAGGTTCCCTTAAGAAGCGGAGACGCGGCATCGCGACGATCCTCGATCAGTGGCTTCTGCTTTCTTGGACGCTCCTCGTAGCTTCTTTCCTCTATTGGGGATCTGCCCGTTTTACCAGCGGCCTCTCTATTTCACATGCCGCCATTGTAACATTCATAGCAATCTACACATTACGACCTGTTGCAAAGATCGCGAATAGACTTGCTGCATGGGCATTCCAAACGCTCTCAGAAGTTGAAGGCAGCAAGGTTGTTTTTCAATTCACGTCCGGGGACAAAAAGCGCATCGCTGAACTGGAACGGGACAATCGGAAGCAAGGGCGAAAATTCATGGCGGCAAGCGCATGGAATCTCGCATTAAATGTTGTTGCAGGCATTATATATGCCTATTTGTTCACTCGAGGCAGCCCCTAATAACTCGAGTGAGTCACTTGAGATATAGCGTTTGACTCAATGGAAGGGTTAGGCGTCACGAGTCACAAACCGGTGCGATAGCGCATGACGGACAAGCTCGATGCGGCGATACACGCTGAAGCAACAAACCCACAAAGGAAAACTTGCGACGGCCTGCCTCTGACCGCCCAACGTTTGACAGGCGGGGCGGCGCAACGCAGCGGAGCTGCATTGTGGACGTCCTCTCGATGGAAGGGTTAGGCGTCGTTGAGCGCATAGGCGATGGACTCGGCGATGTTTAGTGACGCCAGTAGAAGGTGCTTCTCTGCCTCTGTGCGCACTGATGCAAGATCGTTTTCTCGCAGCATGCCGTAGCACAAAGCGATGAGATTCGGTTCCGGGTGACTCGCCACTTGATCAGAAACGGCTTGAGAACTGGCAGAAGCGCTCAGCCCTTCAATAAACTTGGCTTTCCCCCCTATTCTCAACAGGCACCGTTCTTGAATCTCTTCGGTAATGGTCGGAAGTTTGGTTCCCGATTCACGCACTGATTCGAAGCAGATGAAGAGCAGCATCAGAACAACGTCTAGGTCTTCGTTGGTTACTCCGAATTTGGGAAGAACGAGTACAGAAGCGAGAAGGTTGGGCTGCGTTGCGAAGATCGAGTCCGCAAAGGCTTCGGCCTTCTTGAGTGAAAGTGGCTCGACTTTGGCGCGAGCTGCAACGATGTGTTGAGGCAAGATCTTCGGCATACGGCAGCGGTAGGTCACGACGCCCAACGCCTGAGTTAGCGCGCCGCGCAAGGCGGCGGGACATCGCGACAATCCATCTCGGTCGCGTTGGACGAGTTAGGCGGCAATGTCTACATACTCGACTTGGCTCGACGCTGCAGGGATGGGGGTGCCATCCTCTCGGAAGCCTTCGAGGTGAAAGACAATAGCCTCGCGGATTTGCTGTTCAACTTCTTCGATTGTGCCGCCGGTTGCGATGCACCCCGGAAGGTCCGGAACATAGGCGGAGAAGTTGCCTTCGGCTTGCTCGATGACGATTGCGTAACGCATGAGGGCTACCTCTTGAGACCTGCCTGCTTGAAGATGCTGTTCAGTGTACCAGCCGCCAGGTCGTCGCTTGGCTTGCCCGGCACCGTGACTCGACCTGGCTTTGATGGATGCTTGTACTGGCGATGACTTCCGCGAGTTGCAACAAGGAGCCAACCATCGGCTTGCAGCAAGCGCAGGACTTCGCTGATCTTCATGCGGCAAGTTTACCGTGACCTGGCGTTGCTGCCCAAGCTTGAATTCGACCGACGAATTAGGCGGTCTTCTGGACCCAGTCTAGGATTCTTCCGCCTTCTTCACAAGGGGATTTCCTACCCAATATCAATCGCTTCGGCTCTTTCGTGTCCGTCCAGTTCGTCCATGCTCGCCATTCTCATTACGGGAGGTGTGGTATGGAGGAGAGCGCAGGATGTTGTCGGAGGCGATACGGCACACATTCGTCGACGAGGTATGCCCAAGCGGATGTAAGAAGCCTGCGTGACTTGTGCTCTGCGTTTTGTGCGGCACACCCGCCATCGTCATCCCCACGAGCTGGGCAAGCATCAGATCGAGGCGATTCTGACACATCTTGCTGTCGATCGGAACGTCGCGGCTGCGACACAGAATCAGGCCTTGGCAGCGTTGCTGTTTCTGTATCGCGACGTGCTAGGCAATGGCCAGCAGCGCGATCTCGCGCGCATGATTTCGCGCTGCCACGACCTCACTCAAATCCCGACGCATAAATTGGGTCGCCAACGCCAGTCAGCTGCACTGACAGAACAATCGCATCGGTCTTTCCAATACTCGGCGATGCAGGGAGGTCGCCATTGATGTGACCGGCGATCAATGCTCGGTCATCGCATGCCGGAACGATCGAGAGCGACTCCACAAAATCGGTCGCTGACGGCGTTGCGGCTTGCCATCCGCTCAATGGCGCGCCCAGATCGGAGAATGTGAGTGTATAAATGGAGTTTTTAGCTGGTGAGCTTCCTGGCACGATGGATCCATTGGTGACTCCTCCGACGAAGATGCGACCTCGGTCATCGACGGCCATCGACGATATCCAGTCAACTCCTGCCGAACCCAACTGGCGTCCCCAGAGAGTGCTCCCGGAAACGGGATCAATTTCCATCAGGAATCCGTCCGAATTACCCAAGGCCGGACCCGCCAGAGGGAGCACCGTCGCTCCGGCAATATACAATCTGCCTGACGCTGACATTTCTACATCGATAACATTGTCAGCAAAGAAGGACGACACCAATTTGTTCCAGACGAGTACACCGTTGCCGTTGATGCGCGTCACACGTGCGCCGTTGTTTCTCGTCGAGACGACCACGTCTTCACTGGCATCGGCCACCGCCGCGACAGCAAAAGCATAGCTGCCCGGCGTCTGCGGGCCGGGTTCGTTCGGTTGCAGCCACCACTGCTGCACGAGTCTGGACGGTTCCGTCGGGCTTTGTGTAAATCTCGCAAGGAACAGGGTGGGTTGTCCGAGTACGGCATTGCCGACTTCGTATGCGTCATCAAATCCCGACACGACCAGGTCACCCGAAGGCAGCACGGCAATCCCCGTGGGATGCTGAGGGTACTCGTCGCCGAACTGCCCTACCGACATCACCGTGGCCGTATCTTCGGCCAGTGACGCGACAAACAGATCCATCTGTCCCGCGTTTGGGCTGGCGAGCGTGCCACTGGTTCGTCCGGCAATGATGACCCGATGTCGCGCGGAGTCCAGCGCAATCGCTTCGACGATATCGATACCAGGGGTATCAAAATTCCGTCGCCAGAGCAGCGAGCCATCGCTGGATCGTTTTTCCACGAATCCACGCACGTCGCCCACAGGCCAGTAGTTTTCGACACCGAGATGGCCGCTTTCGAATCCGCCGAGATAGAGATTGCCATCCGCATCGCGAACTGCGGCGCGTATCTCGTCGTCCAGCGATGAGCCAATCCGGGCCTGCCATGGAGAAATGCACGTCGCTGCGCTCGCCAGCGCAATGTTCACGACCAGCACCACGGTGGACAAGATGCCGACAACCACGGATCTCACCGTCTTGCAGTATTGTTGCTTTTTGAGCATAGGATTGAAATCGCCGCGCATCATCCCCTGACTCCACCGTGAAGCGTTTCAACGGGTCGATATCGACCTTGATTCGACAAGAAAATGGGCTGCATGAAGAAGTCCGCAATAAAGAAACAATTCTCAATGGGAAATTCGTGAAGGTTCCAACACCTACACACCGATTACCGAAGGTTAGTGTCGGGAGGGTCGGCAATGGTTGTCTGCGTCGATTCCGTCGCGGTCAGAACGCGTCGGAGCAGAGTGCGCGTCGGGTAATATGGCGCTATCGTCCGGGTCCGAGGGCTTGCCGCGATGAGCACGTCATCCGCGTAGAGTTCAAACACCGAGCTTCGCATCGCCCCAACTTTCGTCAGATGACCCATAAGACAGGGTGATGGCGTTTGCACCGCCGGCAAGATTCTCCTGGCCAGCCAAACCCCGCAGCGCACTGACGAGCGTTGCACTCGTTTCGCCATTCGGCGACACAACGTACCGGGGCAGCAACATGGGTATTTTTCGACGACTCCTCTGGATAGCTTGCCTGGCGGCGCTGTGCAGCTGTACACAAACGGCCAAAACGATCCCGCCCAGCCAGTGGAAGCGCGTGGAATCGCCGGGATTTACGCTGTATGTGCCGCCAGGTTTTACGGAAATTGCGACCCAAGGCACGGATTCCGTGGTGCGTCGGTTCAACGGCGAAGGAATTGCCCTGAGCCTGGATTACGGCTGGTACTCCGATCCGCTGAACTATTCGGACCATCCGGGATTTGTGGAGAACACCGAGACGATCAACGGGTGGCGCGCACGAATGGTTTCGTTCGATGGGCCCGCGACGCCAGCATCGTCAGATCGCGTGGTTGCGGTGCATTTTTCCGATACGGGCCGGGATCGCGTCACGCTGACTGTGTACGTTACCTGTCAATCGGATACTGCGTGCGATCTTGCGCGACGCATTTTTCGCACTGTGGATTTCGCCGAGCGCCGACCGTAGGACAAGCGGGTCGGTCACCGCTGCGACTGATGCGCAGCGCGCCCATGCTTCCATCGGCAATCACTCGCCGAGGCCCGCCTTGAAATGTTCGTACTGACGGCAGCCTTCGTCGTGACCGCGATCACACGCCTTCTTGAACAGGGCCATCGCGCGACGGCTGTCGTGCAGGCCGTCGTTGGTCATGGCCGCCTGCTGGAAATACGTGTCTGCAAAATCCGGATTCAGTTCCGCCGCGCGCGCGAGGTGTTGCTCACCACGCACCGCATCGCAATGGCGATTTTTAAGACACAGATTGATGAATGCAAAGCCGGCGTTGTATTCCAGCTTGAATCGAACATCAGTGTCGCCGGTACCCCGCGCAATGGCGCTCTCGAGAATCGGCACGGCCTCCGCGTAGTGGCGCAGCTTGATCAGGGCGCCGCCGGTATTCAGCGAGGCGCGCGGATTTTCGGGATCGAGTACCAGCGCGGTGCGGAAGTGCGCCAACGCGTCCTCCGCATGTTTTTCATAGAGCAACTTTCCGAGATCCAGATGCAGCACCGCGAGTTGATGGTTTGACGGCGATGCCCCTGACGTCGCGCAGGCCTGCTGAGCCTTTTCCACCGACGTCGTGGCCGACTCTTCCTGCCCCGCCTTGATCGCTTTCGCCGCCTTCTCGATCAGGCCAGCGCAACGCTTCGCGTTATCGGTTTCGCGGGCGAATGCAGGGTTCGCGAACAGCGAAAAGCTCGCCAGCAACGCGCAGCACGCAAGGGCAGTCAGACGGGCGAACCGACGTTGAAGTGTTGCAGCGAAATGTCGCATTGCCCTGATCCTTGCAACAGTGACGTGAGAAGTCGTACGCGCCGGCGCGCACCCTTCGAAATCGACTGCACGTCGCATCGCGGGTATCCGCGTGATTCGCCGCAGCCGTCGTAAGCGGACCACACCGTTTCCACCATGCGGCCGACGACCATCGCATCGACCCGGCGGTGCGGCATGCCTCGCACCTCCCCTAACGTCGACGGAGCTGTGTAGCGAACAGGTCCGACGACCATGGCGTGCCGGTCGCGCATGATTTCGCGGATCGACGATCGTGAATGCACGGGCGTCCTGGGGCACAAACGGCAGCTCGCGTTCAAAGGCGTTCATTGCGCTGTCCCGCGCCCTCCGGTCGCTTGTCTTCGGCCACCGGTCCCCAAACGTGCCTATTGACTCTGGACCCGGGTCCAGACTGCAGAATGGCCGCACACAGGAGATCAGACATGTCGAATGTCGGCATTGGTGAACTGGCCAAGCGCGCGGGAATCGCCATTGACACGATCCGCTACTACGAGCGGAACGGGCTACTGGCGCCGGCTGGACGCCTGGCATCGGGCTATCGCCGCTACGGCGACGTGGAATTCAATCGCCTGCGTTTCATCCTGCGCGCGAAGGCATTGGGTTTCTCGCTCAGCGACGTCCGCGATCTGCTTGAGATGAGCGCCAGCGATGACGTGGCTCAGGTGAAGCGATCCGCGCAATCCAAATTGGCCGACATTGATGGGCGCATCGCCGAGCTGCAACGCATCCGCGCAGGTTTGCAGACCTTGATCAGCGCCTGCCCGGGCCATGGCCGCGCCGACGCGTGCCCGATCCTCAATGCACTCATTCAGGAACCACCGCCATGACCACGCCCAACACGCTGTCCAAGCGCGCATGCTGCCAGACATCGGCGACCCGCCCGGCCGAGCCGCCGGCAAAACCGAGCTGCTGTTCCGCTCACGTCACGCAGGCCGTAGGCACGTCGCAAGCGTCGGCCAACGAGCCCGCGACGGCACCGACGAATCAGCATCGTGAGCACAGCGAGTCGCCGCCGCTGCAGGGACCCGACAACAGCATGATCGATCCGGTTTGCGGCATGACAGTGAAGTCGGACTCGCCACACCATGCGCTGCACATGGGCCACGATTACCGATTCTGTTCGGGGCGCTGTCGCAGCAAATTCCTTGCCGATCCGGAGCAGTACCGGGTCACCCCGGCAGCGAGGGACACAGCCGACGTGGTCGCGGGTGCAAAATATACTTGTCCCATGCACCCGGAGATCGTCACGGATGCGCCCGGCGCTTGCCCGCTGTGTGGCATGGCGCTTGAGCCGATGATGCCCACGCTGGACGACGATGAAAATCCCGAGCTGCACGATTTTCGCCGACGCTTTGCGTGGACGCTGCCCCTGTCGATCGTCGTTCTCGCCCTGGCCATGTTCGGGCATTCGTTTTCAGCAGTGTCCGCTGACACGCGCACCTGGATGGAGATGGCGTTATCGACGCCGGTGGTGCTCTGGGCGGGCTGGCCATTCTTCCATCGGTGGGCGCAGTCGCTGGCAAACCGCAGTCCGAACATGTGGACATTGATCGGCACAGGTGTGGGTGCGGCTTACCTGTACAGCCTGGTTGCCGCCCTCGCACCCGACCTGTTTCCTCTGTCGTTTCGCGAACACGGCCGTGTCGGTGTGTACTTTGAAGCCGCTGCCGTCATCGTGTCGCTCACGTTACTGGGGCAGATTCTCGAGCTGAAGGCGCGTTCCAGTACGTCGCTGGCGATCAAGGCGTTGTTGCGTCTTGCCCCCACCACCGCTCGCCGCATTGGCGACGATGGCAGCGAAGAAGACATTCCGCTGACACACGTCCACGTGGGCAATCGCCTGCGCGTGCGCCCGGGTGAGCGGGTTCCGGTCGACGGCGTCGTGCTGGATGGGCGCTCCAGCATCGACGAATCGATGCTGACCGGCGAACCGATACCGGTTGAGAAGAATCCCGGCGCCAAGGTTATTGGCGCCACGATCAACGCCAACGGCAGCCTGATCATTCGCGCAGACAAGGTCGGCGCAGATACTGTGCTTTCGCAAATTGTGCAATTGGTCGCACAGGCACAGCGCTCGCGGGCACCGATGCAGCGCCTGGCGGACAAAGTCAGCTTCTGGTTTGTGCTCGTGGTTCTGGGCTGCGCGGCGCTTACGTTCCTCGTATGGGGTTTGCTGGGTCCGGATCCGGCGTGGACCTACGCGATCGCCAATGCGGTGTCCGTGCTGATTATTGCGTGTCCGTGTGCGCTCGGCCTGGCGACACCGATGTCGATCATGGTTGCCACTGGGCGCGCGGCGCAAGCCGGCGTGCTGTTCCGCGATGCCGAAGCGATCGAACGCCTGCGCACGATTGACACTCTGATTGTCGACAAGACCGGCACGCTGACCCAGGGCAAGCCCGCGTTCCGCGACGTGATCGCCGCACCAGGGATGAATGCAGACGACCTGCTCAGACTCGCCGCGAGCCTGGATCAAGGCAGCGAACACCCGCTGGCCGATGCCATTGTGGCCGAAGCAAGACGGCGCGGACTGTCGCTGGTGGCCCCCTCGGCGTTCGAGTCGGCTACCGGCACTGGCGTTAGGGGTCACGTCGATGGTCGCGATCTCGCATTGGGTAATACGTCACTTATGCAAGAAATCGGTGTCGATACGGCTGCCTTGACGAACGATGCCGAACGGCTGCGCAAAGAGGGCGCCAGTGTGATGTTCCTGACTGTCGACGGACATCTGGCGGGTCTGATTGCGGTGGCCGATCCGATCAAGGACAGCACGCCCGCGGCGATCGCGGCATTGCGCGCTGCCGGAATGCGCGTCGTGATGGCGACCGGCGATGGCAAGACCACGGCAGCAGCGGTTGCCTCGACACTGGGCATCGACGAGTTCTACGGCGAGGTGCGACCGAAAGACAAATCCGATCTCGTGGCGCGACTCAAGGCCGAAGGCCGGCGCGTGGCGATGGCCGGCGATGGCATCAATGACGCGCCGGCGCTGGCAGCCGCCGATGTCGGTATCGCGATGGGCACCGGGACCGACGTTGCCATGTCCAGCGCGCAGGTGACACTGGTCAAAGGCGACCTGCGGGGCATCGTGCAGGCGCGCCAGATCTCGCAATCCACCGTGGCCAATATGCAGCAGAATCTCGGTTTTGCATTCATCTACAACGCGCTGGGTATTCCACTCGCCGCCGGCGTGCTGTATCCACTCTTCGGTGTATTGCTGAGCCCCATGGTCGCGGCACTGGCCATGAGCCTGTCGTCCGTCTCGGTCGTGGTAAATGCGCTGCGGCTACGCCGCTGATTGATCGAACGCCGACGGCAACGAAGTCTCTGGCGGATGCCGCGAGGGTCTCATCATCGATCGAATGGCTCCGATGCGACCGCTCCGGTTCCGGGCAACCGGGGGGCAACGCTGGCAAGGACTGCGTGTCGGCGCAGGCGACGTTACCGTCAACCGCCCAACGGTTCGCCAATCGCCTCTTCGACGAGCGAGCGCAAATGATCGGCGGCTGGATTCCGGCGCGCGCGATTTTGTTGCAGATGCAGGGAGATCTTGCCAAGTGCGGGTAGTCGAGCGGCCTTGTCCACGGCAGCGATACCCGCGGGTACGTGCACGGCAGCGCGTGCGGTGATCCCCAAGCCTGCATGGACTGCGGCCCAGATCGCCGAGACGCTGGCGCTCGTCAACGCGATCCGCCACGGACGATGTGCGCGATCGAGCGCTTCGATCGCCACGCGGCGAAATGCACACGGTTGATCGAGCAGCAACAACGGTACGGGCTGCCCACGCGGCACTGCAAATCCCGGCGGCGCGAACCAGCGTATCGGCACGCGTGCCAGCGGCGGTCGGGACGCGTCGACCATGTCATCGAATGCGAGCGCAAGATCGAGTGTTCCGCGCGACACCTGCGCCAGCAGCGCGGCACTGCGCTCCACCGTGATGTCCAGGCGCACCGCGCCGTGCGCGCGCGCAAATCGCGCCAACGTGTGCGGAAGAGCGCTGTCGGCGAAGTCCTGTGTCATGCCAAAGCGCACTTCACCGTCCAGATGCCGATTGCGCAAGGCCAGCACGGTTTCGTCGTTCAAGTGCAGCAGACGCCGCGCGAACGCGACCAGCACTTCGCCGGCGTCCGTGAGCACCTGTTGCCGGCCCGTCTTCCGAAACAGTGGCGTGCCGAGCCTCTCCTCCAACGCCTTCAGCTGCTGGCTGACCGCGCCGGGTGTCCGGTGCAGGCGCTCGGCCGCTTTGCCGAATCCGTCCAGATCCACGGCCATGACGAAGGTCTGCAGCGCTGCAAGGTCGAGGATCATGATGTAGCAATCCTAAACTATCTCGTCGAATTGTTTCGTTAGTCTGCCGACCGGCGCGACTCTATAGTGACGACCCGTGCCGACGAAACATGCGTTCGGGCGACGTAGCTCTGCGCAAATCCCGCTCGTCTGCGACAGGGTCAACAACCCCAACACCCCGCATGCATCGGCACCCATTTCCAGCGAATCCGCGTGCACGGAAACTTTTCCGGAGTTGCCTCATGAATAAATATCTTTTTTTCATCGCCGCGTCATTGCCATTGTTGACGGCAACCGATCTGACCGCAGCGTCGCCCGTTGCAGTGCAGGACCCCGTCGGCAAGCATCAGTCCACGAACGCGGACAATCAAGCGATTCGGCAATTGCTCGACGGCTATACACACAGTGTCATGAGCGGCGACCAGAAGCGCTTCGAGTCCCTGCTGCTGGACCTCGACATTCCCTTCTCATCCGTCGAACAAGTGAACAAGGGCGGCGGCACACGCAACTACGCCGGTTTCAAGGCCGCGATTTTCGACAGCGGCGAGCGTTTCTCTCAGCGCTTTCACAACGTGCGCATCGAGCAGGACGGCGACCTTGCGCAAGTGTCTCTCGATTTCGAGACGACGCGCATCGCAACGCGCCGAGGCAGCTACGGCTGGAAGGTACTTCATCTGCTGAAGGTGCACGGCGAGTGGAAGATCGCCAGCGAGTTCTATACCGCTCAAACAATGCCGCAAAGTCAGCATTAGCCACAACAGGGTCGGGAGAGTTTTCTCTCGGCCCACTCGCGGACGAGAACACTCAACTAGCCCTTGGCCGCAATCGCGGTGAGTTCTTCGAGATCCAGATCGCGTTCGAGATTGTGCAGGGTCTCGTCGTCAATCTGATTGCTCCGATGCAAGCGCACAAGTTCTGCGCGACCGGCGGCGACGCTGGCAAGGATCACATTGAAGTGCGAGGCGATGTCGCGCTGGCGCTCCGCATCGGAACCCTCGTACTCGGCCGACATGGTGGCCCGGCGACGATAACTTTCCAGCAGACGCGGATGGACCAGCGTTCCATCAACGCCATAGGCATGTCGTTCGACGGCGGAATACTGCGCCTTGAACATCGTCGCCTCGGCCTGGAAAAGATCCAACGGCGGGAGCGCTTTTTCGTCCTCGCGCGGGCGAGCCATGCGGATCACCAGACCCAACGTGGTGCCCTGGATCAGCACGGTGACCAGGATCACCGCGAATGCCGTGATCAGCATCAGATCGCGTCCCGGCATTGCATCGGGCACGGTCAGCGCGACCGCCAGCGTAACCACACCGCGCATGCCGGCCCAGCTCATGACCATCGCGGCGCGCGGACCCAGCGGTAGCGCGCGCCGCACGCCAAGTCGCCGCAGAGCGGCGAGCACCAGATCCGAGCCGAATATCCAGGCAAACCTCGCGAGCGTGACTGCCGCGATAATCGCCAGCACGGTGACGCCCATGCTCTTGGCCGCGACCGCGAAGCCGCCGACGCGATCGAGCACACCGCGCAGCGATAATCCAATCAGGATGAACACCGAGGCTTCCAGCAGAAAGATCAGCAACTGCCAGGAAGCAATGCCGCGGATGCGCGTGCTCGCACTGAAAATCACGTGCTGATACCAGCCGCAGATCAGACCCGCGGTTACCGTCGCGATCACGCCCGACACGTGCAGCCCCTCGCCCGCCATATAGGCCAGCCAGCAGATCAGCGTCGAAGCGGCAATCATCAGTCGCTCATCGACAAGACGGCGCACCAGCACGACCCACGCCGCGCCGATGATGCCGCCCACCACGATACCGCCCGCGACCAGAAGCGCGAAACTTGCGATCACCGCCGGCACACTGAATGCACCGGTCACGACCGCCGCGACCGCAAAGCGCACCAGAACGAGACCCGTCGCGTCGTTCAACAGGCTTTCGCCCTCCAGCAAGGTGCTGAGCCGGCGCGGCAGCTTCACGTGCTGCAACACTGCGCGGGCCGATACCGCATCCGGCGGCGAGACGATGGCGCCGAGCGCGACGCACGCCGCCCATGGCAGCGCTGGCATCATCAGTTTCGTCACCACGGCAACCACCACGGTGGTGAACAGCACCGCACCGATCGCCAGCAACAGAATGCCGCCCATGTGCCGGCGGAACGAGGCATGCGCGGTGAACCATGCGCCGTCCATCAACAGCGGCGGCAGGAAAATCACCAGCACCAGTTCGGGATTCAATGTGATCACCGGCAGACCGGGCATGAAAGCCAGCGCACCGCCGCCGGCGAGCAAGGCGACGGCGGGCGGCAACGACAGACGCACGGCCACAAAGTGCAGCACCAACACCGCCAGGAACATGCCCATGATCAACTCGAAAACTTCTACCGACTGCATGCCTGCCCTCATGTGCGAATGACGCGCAGCAAACCCGTGCGATGGGTCGGATCAATGGCCGAACGGTTCTTATAGCCGAAGAGATGCGCGCGATGTCACGGAAATGTTCCGGCAAAGCCGTGGGCTTTCGTTCATGAGCCACTCGACGCAGCCAAGAACGGCAACAGCAAGCACCGCCATGGCAATGCAAGCGCCGTCTGACGCGCACTCACAGGACTGGTGCCCCCATTCATCCGTTCGTGTGCGCTGGCTCGACATTGGTGCGACGACGGACGGCTTGGGGTTTGCCTGGCTTCCGCGATTGCAGCCTCGGATCGCGGGACTGCACGCGTTGGATCACGGCAATGACCCGCTGAGCGTCGAGATGCGTTCGACCCTGGATGGACAAGTCGCTTGACTCCGCGGCAGTTAATCGACCTCCGCGGCATAGCAATGCCCACTCGCCATGACGTAATCGACCACGCATGCACGTGTTTGCCGCGCTGTCGAACCTGTTTCGATCAAGGGCGGACTGCTTTCGACATTGAGCTCGACCGCTTTCGTGCACCGTTGCGCGGTAATCATGCATCGCCGCGATGTGTTTCGTGCAAGCGCGCGGTGTTCCATTCCTTCGTGACGCTGCAATCGACACTCCCGGTGCTGCTTCATTGTGTAGCGCGGGATGCTTTCATGAATCGCAGCACAGCATGAAAGACCCGGCGACGATGCATGAAAGCATCGCGGCGTTGGTGCATTACGTCCGGGCAAGTGTCGAAAGCAAACCCGGCGAGATCGATTACCTCGCAGCAGGAGATGAAAGCAGTCCAGGTGAAGTGGATTACGTCATGACCGGTGACGCAAGTAGTTCGGGCAGAGTGGATTACATGGTGGCCAGTGAGGAAAGCCGTCTGGGCGAGGTGGATTGCGTCGCAGCATCCGTCGAAACCCGTGTTGGCGACCTGGCATCGCGCCGTC